>JAXEIW010000126.1:0-3932 GCA_034101885.1 Clostridia bacterium
GCAGACTTTATCAATGCGAACTGTGTAAAATCTTTGATTTTACACGAAAAATTTTGACAATAGTCATAATTTTTCTAAATGCGATTGAAAATCGCATTTATTCAGTGAGCATTATATAATAAAAATCTCCTTGATAAAAATTAAAGCAAAATAATTTTTATCAAGGTTTTTTATACCTGACTGTGTACTTGTTTTCATTTTTATCAAATTATTTGATGACTGCTGAACAATTATGAAACGCAGCCGCATAGTGGCTTACAAGCGTTTCAGAATTGTTTGGGTGCAAGGGTTTTGTTGCAAAAAACCTTGCACCATGAATAAATATTTTGCTCTCAAAATATATATTTCAGCAGGCTTTATCAATGCGAACTGTGTAAAATCTTTGATTTTACACGAAAAATTTTGACAATAGTCATAATTTTTCCAAATGCGATTGAAAATCGCATTTATTCAGTGAGCATTATTTACAAAAAATTTATTCTTATGCTGTTGTAAAAACCGATAATTTATAGTATAATATATGTATTACTATTATTATTTATGCTGCCGTACAGCAGCGGAACGGAGGATTATTATGAAATTATGTATATTCGGCGCAGCAAGCAATGAAATCGACAACGAATACATAAAAGAGGCTGAGGTATTCGGAGAGCTTATGGCAAAAAGAGGTCATTCTCTTGTTTTCGGTGCGGGAAAAAACGGCATGATGGGGGGCTGTGCAAGAGGTGCCGCAAAGGGAAATGTTGAGATATGCGGTGTTATTCCTTCTTTTTTTAAAGAGGAAAGTATTGAACAGATATTTGATAAATGTACCGATTTGATTTTTACAGAAACAATGGCAGAAAGAAAAACAAAAATGGAAGATCTTGCCGATGCATTTGTCATTCTTCCGGGAGGAATCGGCACATTTGAGGAAATGTTTGAAGTATTAACATTAAAACAGCTGGGCAGACATACAAAGCCCATAGCGATTTTTAACATTAAAAAATACTATAAAAATCTTGAGGAGCTTCTTCAAAACTCCTTTAGAGAACGTTTTATAAGGGATGATTGCCGCAAGCTGTATTTCTGCTCCGAAGATCCCGAAGAGGTTTTAAGCTACCTCGAAAACGATTCCCGTGAAGCTATCGACGTGCATATTCTTAAAAACGGATAATTTATAGTGAGTGCTGCCCACACAGCACTCTCTGTTTAATGACTGCCGAACAATTATGAAACGCAGCCGCACAGCGGCTTACAAGCGTTTCATAATTGTTTATTTTCATTGACACGATATTGCTGCATTTTAAATTCAGACGGCAAACAGCCTTCATATTTTCTGAAGGTTTTTGAAAAATACGAATCATTTTCAAATCCGCACTTTACCGCAATTTCATGTATGGTATACATATTTTTCAAAAGCAATTTTTTTGCATTTTCACATCGCACCGAATTGATGTATTCAACAAACGTCATTTTAGTAATTGTTTTAAATTCTCTCAAAAAATAATATTTGCTCAATCCCGCTTCGTATGAAACCTTTTCAAGCGTAAGCTTTTGATTATAATGTGATTTTATATATCCCATCGCAATCTTTATATTTTCATCGGCAGCCGAAATTTTTGATAACTGCTTTTCTTCTTTGCTTGTGTAATTTCTTGAAATATACAGTATAAGCTTCAAAACCGCAATTTTTATCTCTGCTTCTTTAAAATCAAGCTCCGAAGAAAAGGCATTTATAATATCATCATACAATTTCGCCGCACTATTATCGGTAATATGCGGCATATATTCAAGCTGCTCCGTAAAAATATCATTCTGCTCGCAAAAATAGGAATCTGTAATCAAGCAATAATAATTAACCTGCGACTCCGTTTTCACCATATGCTTTGAATTGGAATTTACTATAATAATATCGCCCTTTTTCATTTCATATTCTTCATTATTTATTATACACGCTCCTTCTCCGCTCGATGCATATAATATTTCTATATTCGGATGCCAATGGGGCTGTGTTATATTTTCTTTTACATAATCATAATGAAATATTATCGGAAAATCCTTTGTATAACTGCTGTGTGATTCGAAATAAGGTCTGTTCATATGTAACCCTCCGAGCAATTTTGTGTTATTAATAAGCAATATTATCGGTTGACATTTGCTTATATAAAGTATACAATAATTTCAAGAAAAAATCAATACCTCAAAATTGCTTTTTCAAAATTTATTAAAAGGATGGATTAAAAATGAAGAAACTACGAATAGGAATGGTAGGGACAGGAAATATAGCAAGCGTACATCTTGACGCTTACAAAAAAATCGAAAATGTCGAAATTGTTGCTGCCTGTGACATCAACCCGGAAAACCTTAATGCTGCCGCTGAAAAATACGGTATCAAAAACACATATCCCAGCATTACTGAAATGATTAAAAATGAAGAACTGGACGCTGTTGATGTATGTGTATGGAACTGCAACCACGCAAAATGTTCTATCGAAGCTCTCAATGCGGGACTAAATGTACTTTGCGAAAAGCCGATGGCTGCAAGCGCAAAGGAAGCCGAAGAAATGATTGAAGCCGCAAAGAAAAACAACAAGCTTCTTATGATAGGCTTTGTTTTAAGATTTGATGACGAAACAAAAATTGCCAAGGATTTCATTGATAATGATTATCTCGGAGACATCTATTATTCAAAGGCAGTTTACTTGAGAAGACACGGCGCACCGGGCGGCTGGTTTACCGACAAATCACGTTCTGCGGGCGGTCCTGTAATAGACTTGGGAGTACACGTTATCGACCTCACAAGATACCTTATGGGAAAACCCAAGGCATTATCGGTTTTTGCTTCAACCAATGATACTCTGAAAAACAGACCGGGGTTAAAAACAAGCGTAGCATGGAAGCCCAAAGATGCAAAACCCGACGATATTTATGATGTCGAAGATTTCGGCGTTGCAATGATTAAATATGAAGGCAACAAAACAACATTGCTCGAAACAAGCTACAGCATAAACGGAGAAACCGTTACCAAAAAGGAACTTTTCGGAACAAAAGGCGGTATGAACCTTAACGGAAAAGATACAAAAATCTATACCGAAGTTAATAATTTTATTGCCGACATTGTCCCCGACACCGCCAATTACAATTATTCATGTGATATGTTTGAAGCAGAAATGCGTCATTTTGCCGATTGCTGTCTTAACGGGACAAAATGTATTGCACCTGCCGAGGACGGCTTAGAGGTCATGAAAATTCTTGATGCTATTTATGAATCGGCAAAAACCGGACATGAAGTAATAATAAAATAGAAACATTAATATCGGAGTTTGATTTATTATGAAAATAGGAGTAAGTATATACTCATTCTGCCAATATATAGACGCCGGTAAGCTTACCGTGACAGAAGCAGTGGAAAAAGCCGCTCAAATGGGATTTGACGCAATTGAATTTACCGAACTGTTTCCCGACAACGGTCAAAGCAAAAGCGAATATGCAAAATTACTTGCCGACACAGCAAAAAAGAATAATATAGAAATTTCCGCATATGTATGCGGCGCTGATTTTCTCAAAGAAAGCAAAGAGGAGCTCCAAAAGGAAACAGACAGAATTAAGGGAGAAATAGACATTGCAAATCAGCTTGGAGTAAAGCTTTTCAGATACGATATTGTATATAATCTCCCAATGGGTATCTCTTTTGATATGATGCTTGACAAAGTTGTTCCGTATATGAAAGAGATTGCCGAATATGCTTCAAAATACGGCATAACAACAATGATAGAAAACCACGGACGAGCTTTTCAGGACAGCGACAGAGTTGTAAAGGTATATAACAGTGTTAATCACAAAAATTTTGCTTTGCTTGTAGACATAGGCAACTTTATGTGTGCAGATGAAGTGCCGGTAATATCGGTATCAAAAACGGCCAATCTTGCAGCTCATGTACATATTAAGGA
>JAXEIW010000127.1:0-42072 GCA_034101885.1 Clostridia bacterium
TGATTATTACGGTACGTTGACGCGCTACATGCCATATATTGCGCTTGGAAGTGAAATACATTTCGGAAAAATGGCAACACGCGGATTTGGTAAATATGTTATTGAAGAAATTAATTAAAAAAGCATGACAAATTTAAGTGATTAGCTAAAGGCTTTTTGGAAAACAACGCCTAATGTGTATTTGAACTTTAGAAAGGGGACAGTTCCCTTTCTTTTTTTCGTAAATTCGCAAAGTAAGTTCTCGATTTTGTCAAACGTGCATTTACCTTGAAAAATCAAATAAAAAGAGTGTGTACATCTGCAAAAAAATCCGTAAAATGTACACATTCTTTTTGCTTTCAGTAAAAAAATTGCATGGCAAACAGTCTGAAACACTGATTTTTTCAGACTAACTTCTCATATAGGTGAATTTACTTTGAGAAATTTTATTCCTGTTTTCCTTTCATTTTTACATTATCAAAACAGGCGATTGTATAACATTTTCCGGTTTGATTTTTTGTATATTAAGTAAATCTGTTAATTGTGTCCCAAAGATAAATGTGAACATTTCGTAAGGGGTTTTGCCGTTAAGAGATTTTCTGGCAATACTATTCATATGTGATAATATTAAATCGATAGTATCTTGTGTATAGTCATCAAGCGAAGTCCCTTTAGGTATATAATCTCGTAATACGGTATGGTTCTTTTCTACATAAGGTTTTTGTGATGACTGAAAAGGATCACAGAAAAACAGCTTTGTTTCTTGTATTCCGTTCTCATTATTTTCTATAGCATATACATTTGAAAATTCTACACCATTATCTGTTAATATTATGGGAAATACATCTTTAAACGGAATAGCGTTACTATCAAGAAGTTGTTTCAAACTTTTGATTTTAGATGATACTTCTTCGGCGGTTTTATTTTCGAGTAACATAGCATACATGAAATTACAAAAAGTAAAATCAAAGGTTAGCAATACTTTTCCTCCTATTCTTCCTATAACAGTATCCATTTCAACCCATTGTGATATATTGTTATTAGAAATATATTGAATAAAATCACTGTGGGTTCTTCCAATTTTAAGACCTTTCGGAATACGTTCAATATTTGATTTCTTTCTTTGCTTGAACTTTACTACTCTTGGGAAGTCAAGTTTACTTACCGATAGATATCCCCTGTGAAGATGGCGATAGACTGTAGAAACAGACATACCGAGATTATGAGTCTGAGATATGTGGTATAACTTCTGACCTTTTTTCATACAGGTATAGATAATATCATCAGCACGATAAAATGATTCTTTCTGCAGCGGAATTCCTTCACGAGATTCTTTAAGAAGTGTTTCATAGTTTTTCTGAGCGGTTTTAGCATTATACAGAAGTTTAACGTATTTACACTTTCTGCTCCTATATTTGCAAGAATTACAAACAAACGGAGCTTTACATAGCATAGGACATGAATTATTAACTGTATCAGAATGAATAACATTGGTAGAGGAATTAGAAACTTCCGCATTTCGTTTAACCTCTTTCGCAACAGTAGTTCTATGTTTGCCAATCTGTGAGGCTATCTTTGAAAAAGATAAACCTGCATTTAATCCCTCTTGGATTGTTAATCGTTCATCAAAAGTTAGGTGTTTGTATTTATTTGAGTCTGTCATATTAAGTTCCTTTCCGGGATAAAATTTCTCATACTTAATTCTACACTATTTTTTTCTCATTGTAAATTCTCTATGAGAAATTAACCGAGAACTTACTTTAGAAATTAACACTGTAAAAAATTAAAACAGAAAATGCTGAAATTTAGCTTAAATACTTGACTTTTGGAGGTTTTTGCGGTATAATATTTACATAGAAAACGACAAGAAGAAGGTGTTTTTTATGACTGCAGCAAAGCCAAAAAACATGAAAGAAGCATTAGAAATCATTGAAATGATGCAGTCACAAATAAACTATCTTCAAACAGAAAATGATAAATTCCTTTGCAAGATAGAAAACTTAAAAAACAGAAATGACAGTTTGGAATTACTTGTACATAACATGAATGAAATGCTTACTAAAGGCAGAAGGATGATATTCGGCAGATCAAGCGAACAATTGCGTTATGTAGAAGGCTATGAGCAGCTGTCATTTTTTAATGAAGCTGAAACTGAAGCTGACACAGCGGCGCCGGAGCCGAAAGAGGATATACTTGTACCTGCGTATACTCGTAAAGCAAAGCGCACAAAGGAAGAACTTGCAGAGAATCTGCCTCACAAGGAAGTCATAATAGAATTTGAGGGTGAAGATAAGAAGTGTGATCTGTGCGGCGCAGAGCTTGTGTGCATAGGGAAGGAAAAGCTCCGCAGTGAATTAAATATCGTACTGGCACAGATATTTGTAATAGACTATTAGTTATACCCATTACCGTGTTGACAAAATGGAAATGATTGAACTTACCGAGGAGGATAGAATCTTTTCAGACAAGCCATTTGATTTGTCAACTTATTCAAAATCAATGTTCCGGATGTTCAGTGGCGAAGAAACCGATGTTTCCATTGAATTTGATAACGAACTTGTTGGTGTTGTGTTTGACAGATTCGGCACAGACATCCCGATAGTTAAAAAGGATGAAGAACATTTCATCTGCCATGTTAAAGTTGCAGTCAGCCCTCACTTCCTTTCCCGGATTATGAGCTTTGGCAAACAGGCGAAAATCATATCTCCTGATTATGTGGCCCACGAAATGTACCGGCTCGCCAGAGATATAACCGAAATTTATGAAAGATAATCACGATGAATAGATTAATTTAATTAATTGGTAAGTATTATAATAATCTTTTTATTGATGGAGGTGAGATTTATGTCATCATACAACGAACTTATAAAGAACTTTGAAAGAGTGCGCGAGATTATGCGTGAGTTCTATGTTTATGGGTTTAAAAGCCGTGAAGAATACGATAAGAAAAGTGCACGTTCCTATGATGACGAGCGTCGCAGAATGGAAAGCTGGCTTGGTGATCATATGAGCTTTGTCCGTACTCCTGAAGGTAAGAATGTGTTCATTTCTATTGACAGTCGTGTATCACAGCATAATCCTTTTTATAAAGCACTTAAAGCAAAGAGTTTCACTGACGGTGATATAACTCTTCACTTTATTTTGTTTGATATTCTTCATTCACCGGAGGTTGTTCTTTCTCTTTCGGAGATAATTGATGAAATGGATGATTATTTATCCGGATTTGAAAATCCGATGGTGTTTGACGAATCTACCATCAGAAAGAAACTTAAGGAATATACTCAGCAAGGGATTATTGTATCGGAAAAAGACGGACGAAGGATGATGTATCGAAGAGCCGATGACATATCTCTTCCCGATATTACAGATGTGCTTAATTTTTACTCTGAAGTTGCACCCTGTGGTGTTATAGGTTCATTTTTGCTCGATAAGCAAGATACAAAAAAAGATAGCTTTAATTTTAAGCACCACTATATTACTTCTGCTATGGATAGTGATGTACTTTCCATGCTATTTAAGGCTATGCGTGAAAAAAGTTCTGTTACAGTAAAGAACCTGAGCAGGCGGTCAAGCGAACCAAGAGAAAACAGAATTATACCTCTGAGAGTTTTTATAAGTGTTCAGAATGGCAGACAACATCTGCTTGCGTATCAACCTGATTTTAATACAATTAAATCATTCAGAGTCGATTATTTGTCTGATGTAAAAATCGAAGAGCCAACTCCGAGATTTGATGAACTTCGTGCTGAACTCGATGAAATGCAATCAAAGATGTGGGGTGTTACTGCAAAACGTAATCGATATGGTGAAGAAAAACTTGAGCATGTTGACTTTACAGTAAAAGCAACCAACGAGGAAGGTCATATCTATAGACGACTGCTACGTGAAAAACGTTGCGGACAAGTTGAGAAAATTGATGATAATACATATCGCTTTGTTGCAGATGTTTATGATACAAGTGAAATGATTCCCTGGATACGCACGTTTATATGTAGAATCACAGAGCTTAATTTCTCGAATAAGGCTCTTGAAAAGCAATTTAAAGACGATATAAAGAAAATGTATCGTATGTACGGATTAGAGGAGGTGGGAGAATGATTTTTAATGAAATATATTCCGCTTATTACAATGCAGTAGCCAAAATTATTTCTGCCATAATAAATGGCAATGCCGATGAAAAAAGGCTTTATAAAATTGTGAAAGAAAATGCTTTCGGTGAAAGTATGTTTTCTATCATTCCATCTTTGAAAAGCGAAAAGTGGCAACTTGTTAATTCGGATATGACTACACCGCTAAAGTATATACCCACAATGCCACTAACACTTATGCAAAAACAATGGCTTAAGGCAATATCGCTTGATCCAAGAATAAAGCTCTTTGATGTGAAGTTTGAGGGACTTGATGACATAGAACCTTTATTCACTCCTGATGACTACTATATCTATGACAAATATGGTGATGGAGACCCATATGAAGACGAAGAATACATAGAGCGTTTTAAAACAATTCTTAAGGCAATGCGAACCAAGCAGAACCTTAAGATTGAAATGATAAATCGCAAAGGTAATACGGTTTATTCAAAATGTGTTCCCCGGCGGATTGAATATTCCGAAAAGGATGATAAATTCAGACTTGTTACAAGTGGCTGTCGTTTTATAAAAACAGTAAATATAGCAAGAATTACAAAGTGTAAAATATATAGTGAAGACACTACGCCGGTGTCGAATCCCGCTGAACCTCAATACGAAACAATAACCCTAAAAGTAAGTGAAGAAAGAAATACTCTTGAACGAAGTCTTTTGCACTTTGCTCATTTTGAAAAGAGAGCCGAAAAAGTTGATGACCATTATTTACTTCATATTAAGTTCAACCGTGACGATGAACCTGAGATTGTAATACGAGTTTTGTCCTTTGGGCCAACGGTTGAAGTTCTTGGTTCAGAAAACTTCAAACAACTTATAATTAATAAACTAAAAAGTCAAAAAAGTTGCGAATCTTTATAAGTTCGCAGCTTTTTTTCCGTGATAAAGGAAAAATTTGGTGCTAAAATGAAATCACAAAAGGCGCAGACAGCAATCCTTGAAGTCAGATCTTAAAAACCACTATGAAACTTACGCGACTTGAGACAATCGTTATTATATGACTGACAAAGGCACACACAGCAATACTCAAGCACAAGACTTTTAATCTTGTTATAGCTAAACAAATGTGCCTTGAAAGATGGTCCCCGCTATGTCGTGTTCATGTTTGCGTTGGCTGAAAAAGACGCTCACAGCAAAACAATTCTACAGCATTAGCTTCACAGGGAAGCACCTGCCTTATAAGCAGTGGGATTGCAAGGTTCAAATCCTTGTATGCAGTAATACAGCGTCTTGAATAAGGTACTTACAGCAAAATTTATGCACCGAGGCGAAATCCTCTTAAACAAAAATATGTTCGGGCGCATCCCGACAAGTACCTTGTATATATGCCCCGTAGCTCAGCGGCTGAGTGGGGACCTAAAAATCCCCGTGACGGTGGGTTCGACTCCCACCCGGGTGCAAACCTTACAAAAGGCACGAACAGCAAATTTTTAAGATTAGCCAAGCAGCAAGGTACTGAAAATACATTCTGTCGGGGAACTCCCGTACCTGATGGTGCCTTGTAAACCGAAAAATTTTATTATCTGAAAAGGAGTGAGTTTCATGTTACAATATTTGAAACAGGAATCAAACAAAACTTTTACCGAAAATGGTGCGGTAACTTATAGCTCAACACTATCTGACTGTCTTGATTTATTTGCGACAGTTGGTGCACTTCGTCGGGAAAGTGAAGAAGAAATTATATCGCGTTTTATGCGTGCATATACTGAAAACAAGAATGTTGCCATGAAACTCCTGTTTTTCGCACGTGATATAAGAGGCGGTCTTGGTGAACGCAGAGTATTCAGGACAATCCTGAGATGGCTCTCATGTAACGAAACTGAAAGTCTTCGTAAAAATCTTCATTACATAGCTGAATACGGACGCTTTGACGATCTTATGGTTTTGTTTGGAACGCCACTTGAAAAGGATATGCTTGAGTACATAAAATCACAGCTTTACAGAGATCTTGAAGGAATGGAAAGCGGCGGAGATGTATCATTGCTTGGCCAAATGGCTCCCGTCCGTAAATGCATCTAATAGCGAAACGAAAAGGCTTGCGAAAAAGGTGGCACGTTTCTTGGAACTTGATGATGCAACATACAGAAAATTGCTTGTCAGACTTCGTGCGCATATTCGTATAATTGAGAATAACCTTCGCGAAAGAGATTATACCTTTGATTATGAAAAACAGCCTTCAAAGGCAATGTTTAAGTATCGCAATGCTTTTATCAGAAATGATGGTGAAAGATATAACGAGTTCTTGAATAAAGCAAGATGCGGCGAAGTAAAACTCAATACCAATGCGCTTACACCTTATGAAATAATTACCCCATTTTTCAAAAGGAATGTAAGAGATGAGGAAAGGAATTCCATCAACACCACATGGAATGCCTTGGAGGACTTCACCAATGATGAAAATGCACTGGCAGTAATTGATGGTTCAGGCTCTATGTACGGAGGAGCCGATCCGATTCCGGCAACGGTTGCACTGTCTCTCGGAATTTACTTTGCAGAGAGAAACAAAGGTGCATTTAAAAATCACTTTATTACGTTTTCAGAGAATCCGCAGCTTGTTGAAATTAAAGGTGACGACATTTTAGACAAAGTGAGATATTGCCACGATTATAATGAAGTTGCAAATACAAATATTCAAAAGGTTTTTGAACTTGTTTTAAATGCGGCTAAAAAGAATAATGTTCCTCAGGCAGAACTTCCAAAGAGACTGTACATCATTTCCGATATGGAATTTGATTACTGTGCTGATGATGCTAATCTTACAAACTTTGAATATGCGAAGAAATTGTTTGAGGATGCAGGATACAAACTTCCTGAAGTTGTTTTCTGGAATGTTTCAAGTCGTAACAGACAACAGCCGGTAACCAAAAATGAGCAAGGCGTTCTTTTGGTATCCGGATGCACTCCGAGACTTTTCTCAATGATAGCAGACGGAAGCATATCAGATATGGCTCCGTATGAATTTATGATGGAAGTTTTGATGAGTGAAAGATATGAAAAAATAGCAGCTTGATTTTATGGGGGTAAGGCATGGCTTTACTCCCTATATTTTTTAGAGAGGATTGATTAAAAATGATAGAGATAGTTGGTAAGTTTAATACTGCCATTTGTTATACAGATACCCTTGAAGATACTGCGTACACACAGATTGAAACGGTGTGTAATGAGTCGGCATTTAAAGAGTCGAAAATTCGCATTATGCCCGATGTCCACGCAGGTAAGGGTTGTACAATAGGAACCACAATGACAATCATAGAAAAGGTTGTACCTAATATGGTTGGTGTTGATATCGGTTGCGGTATGTACACAGTCGCTTTGGGAAAGGCTGATATCGACTTTGAAAAGTTTGATGAGGCGGCGCACTTTATTCCCTGTGGTAGAAACGTCTGGGAAGGTAGACAGGAAAGATTTGATTTAACTGCTTTAAAGTGCTATCGCAATCTTAAGGATACAAAGAGACTTGAAAGAAGTCTTGGAACATTAGGGGGCGGAAATCACTTTATAGAAATAGATAGTGATGAAGATGGAAACAAGTATATTGTTATTCATTCCGGTAGCCGTAATCTTGGAACTCAGGTGGCAGAATTTTATCAGAAAATTGCAGTTGACTTAAACCTTGGTAAAGAGGAATATTATAAGCAAAGAGATGAGATAATCCGAACATATAAGGAACAAGGTCGCAGGAGTGAAATTCAGACAACACTTAAGGCATTAGAAAAGGAATTTGAGGCAAAAGTGCCTTCAATGCCCTGTGAGCTTTGTTATCTTTACGGAACATTTATGGAAGACTATCTTCACGACATAAATATCTGCCAGCAGTTTGCAAAGAGAAATCGTGAAAAGATGGCGGAAGTTTTACTTGAAAGAACAGGGCTTGCAGGGCGTGAATCTTTCCAGACAATACATAACTATATTGATGTTGATGAAATGATTCTTCGTAAGGGATCTGTTTCTGCAAAGCTTGGCGAGAAACTGCTTATCCCTATTAATATGCGTGACGGTAGCTTAATCTGTATTGGTAGGGGAAATCCCGATTGGAACTATTCTGCTCCCCACGGTGCAGGTAGAAGTATGTCTCGTTCAGCGGCATTTGAAAGGCTCACTATGGAAGAATATCAAAAAGAGATGTCGGGTATCTATACGACTTGTGTAAATACTTCTACACTTGATGAATCGCCTATGGCATACAAGAATATGGATGAGATTGTTGCAAATATAGAGCCTACAGCAGAAATAATTGCACATATCAAGCCTATATATAATTTTAAAGCAGCAGAGTAAGGTTTCAGAAGAAGGTGAGGAATTTGAATCAAATAATTGATACTATCAAAGAAAAACTAATTGAAATTGAAAAAAGAGAAAATATAAAGATTCTTCATTGTGTCGAATCAGGAAGTCGTGCATGGGGATTCCCTTCGCCTGATAGTGATTATGATGTAAGATTTATCTATGTCAGACCAAAGGAGTATTATCTGCGTCTTGATAAAACAAGAGATGTAATAGAATGGCAGCTTGATGAAACCTTAGATATCAATGGTTGGGATTTGCAAAAGATGTTAAGATTACTTCATAGCTCAAATCCAACAGTTTTTGAATGGAAAAACTCGCCCATAGTATACAAAACGAGTGATGAGTGGGAGAGTATTTCGAAAGTCTTTGACGATTACTTCAGCGCTAAATCTGGTATTTATCATTATTTGAGTATGGCAAAGACAAACTATCGTGAATATCTCAAAGGTGATGTGGTAAGACTGAAAAAATACTTTTATGTTTTAAGACCTTTGCTTGCATGCGAATACATAAGAGAAAATCAAAAATCTCCTCCAATGCTTTTTAAAAATTTACTTTGCTATCTTGATGGTGAGGTTAAAAACGAGGTTTTAAAACTCCTTGAGTTAAAGATGAAAACATCAGAACTTGGTGAAGGAAAAGCTGTGACTTGCATCAATAAGTATATTGAGGATAAGATTTCAGAATTTGATGAATATGCTAAAGGTATGTTTGCTTTCCAAAAACCTGAATGGGATACTTTGAACAATCTTTTCTTGGAAATTATTTAATTTTTCAATTACCTGTAATTTTCACATCTTTGAAGGTTGTCAGATATTGCTCACACAACATTTTACGCATAGCCACATTCTTTGCATCTGTGCTTCAAGTTCAATTATTGTTCTTTGATTATTCATATTAAAATCTGCGCCTTTAATGGCTTTTTATGACTTTAATTAATGACTGCTGAACAATTATCAAACGCAACCGCATAGCGGTTTGCAAGCGTTTCAGAATTCAGCAGCCATTAAATACGAAATTTATTTTACAATAAGGCTTTCTCCGGTCATTTCAGCAGGCTTGTCAAGCCCCATTAAATCAAGCATTGTAGGAGTCAGATCGCATAATCTTCCTCTTTTTAATGTGACATCGCCGGCACCTATTAAAATAAACGGAACAGGATTTGTAGTATGTGCCGTAAATACATCCTTTGTTACGGGATCAATAAGGCAATCGGCATTTCCGTGGTCAGCGGTAATCAGCACCTTACCGTTTTTAGCCATAATAGCATCGACAACCTTGCCAAGACATTCGTCAACGGCTTCAACAGCCTTTACAGCCGCATCAAATACTCCTGTATGTCCAACCATGTCACAGTTGGCAAAATTGAGTATAATACAGTCATATTTATCCTCGTTAATTAAATCCACACAAGCGTCGGCAACTTCATAAGCACTCATTTCGGGTTTCATATCGTAGGTTGCAACTTTAGGTGAAGGAATAAGCTTTCTGTCTTCTCCGTCAAATACGGCTTCAACTCCGCCGTTAAAGAAGAAGGTTACATGAGCGTATTTTTCTGTTTCGGCTATTCTTAATTGTTTTAAACCTTTTTTTGAAATATATTCGCCGAAAGTATTTGTAAGTTTTTCCGGCTTAAAGGCAACATTTACGTTAGGCATACTTGCATCATACTGCGTCATGCATACATAATAAAGTGGGAAAAATTCTCTTTCAAAGCCTTTAAATTCGGGATCAACAAGAGTTCTTGTAATTTCTCTTGCTCTGTCCGGTCTGAAATTAAAGAATATAACCGAGTCATTGGGTGAAATTTTTCCGACGGGCTCTGTACCGCTGCAAACTACCATAGGAATAATAAATTCATCTGTCAGTGCAGCACCGTTTTCGTCTTTTGTTTCATATGACTTTAAAACTGCCTCAACAGGATTTGTTATTTTATTTCCCTCACCCTTGACCATGGCATTATATGCCTTTTCCACTCTGTTCCAGTTATTATCTCTGTCCATTGCATAGTAACGTCCGCTGATTGTTGCTATTTTGCCTACTCCAAGCTCATCAAGCTTTTCATTAAGACTTCTTATAAAATCAACGCCCGATGTGGGGGAAACATCACGTCCGTCCATTATACAGTGAACAAATATTTTGTCAATACCGTTTTTCTTTGCAAATTCAATCAGTCCGAAAAGATGCTCAATATGTGAGTGAACGCCTCCGTCCGACAAAAGACCGGCAAAATGCAATGCGGAATTATTTTTTTTGCAGTTTTCTATTGCTCCCAAAAGAGTTTCGTTTTCGTATATTTCTTTGTCATTAATTGCTTTTGTTATACGGGTAAGCTCTTGATATACAACTCGTCCGGCGCCTATATTTGTGTGTCCAACCTCGGAGTTTCCCATCTGACCGTCGGGAAGACCTACGCTCATACCGCTTGCATAAAGAATTGTATTGGGATAATCCGCAAAATATCTGTCAAGATTAGGCTGCTTTGCAGCCTTTATTGCATTTCCCTCAACGGTATCGTTCATGCCGTAGCCGTCCAATATAATTAATGCTATAGGATTTTTTGACATAATAATCATTCCTTTTCTTGTAAAATTATTTTTAAAAATCAACATAATTAAAGGGCGAATAATCGCCCCTTAAATCTGTGTTTTATTATTTTGCGGCTGCAACGATAGGAGCAAATTTGGAGGCAACCAGTGAAGCCCCGCCGATTAAACCGCCGTCAATATCAGGTTTTGCAAGAAGCTCTGCGGCATTTTGATCGTTCATACTTCCGCCGTATTGTATGGTAACTTCTTTGGAGCATTTTTCGCAGTATAAACCTGCAAAAATATCTCTGATACCCTTGCATACTTCTTCAGCTTGATCTGCGGTAGCGGTTTTTCCTGTGCCGATAGCCCAGATAGGTTCATATGCAATTACAACTTTCTTTGCATCCTCTGCACTTATTCCGGCAAAGGCTTTCTTAATTTGAATTGAAATAACATCCATTGTAATGCCTGCTTCTCTTTGCTCAAGACTTTCGCCTACGCATACAATTGGTATTAAACCTTTTTCCAAAGCCTTGATTGTTTTCGCATTTACAGTTTCGTCTGTTTCGGCAAAATACTGTCTTCTTTCGGAGTGACCGATAATAACATAGTCAACTCCCATATCGCAAAGCATATCTGCGCTTACTTCGCCTGTGTATGCTCCGCTGTCTTTAAAATGTAAGTTTTCCGCACCTATTTTTACATGAGTGCCTTTAGCGGCTCTTACTGCTTCCGAAAGGCAAACGTAAGGTGTGCAGCATACAACTTCACATCCGGCACCAATAGTTGCTTTTTCTATTTCTTTAATAAAATCATATGTTTCGGAAGGAAGCTTGTTCATCTTCCAGTTTCCGGCAATAATATATTTACCCATTGTCTTTATCTCCTTTTGTATTACAGCTCTTTAAAAGCCTTTATCCATTCTCTTTTTATCAGCTCATGACCGGTAAATTTCGGATGTACACCGTCTGCAAGCCAATAATCGGCCGGAGCTGTTTTGAATGCATTATCAAATTTTTCCTGAAGCGGAATAAATTTAAGATTGTATTTATCGGCAATTTTCTTTGACATTTCCGCTCTTTTGACAACTTCTTTGCGGAATGTATCAATATTATCCTTTGTTGCTCTGCCTTCGGCAACGTAAGGCTCCATTATCATTATTTTGAGGTCGGGCAGTTCTGCCTTTATTTCTTCAATAAGCATCGAGTAGATCTTATAAAATTTTTCTGCATCAACGCCGTTATGAAAGTCTATTTCATGCCAAACATCATTAACACCGATAAGAATACTCATTACATCAGGCTTAAGATTCAAGATGTCTGCCTTTATTCTTGCATATACATCTACAATTCTGTTTCCGCTTATGCCTTTGTTTATAAAAGTGTATTCCCCGGGATAATCAAAGCTTAATGAAGCGGATACCAAAAGCGGATACCCGACACCGAGAGAACTTATATCTTCTCTGTTTCGACCGCAGTCTGTGATTGAATCTCCCTGAAACAGTATAGTTTTCATTTTATTTGTACCCTTTCATCATATTTATACGCGAAATTATTTGTCGTTTAAAGCAGCGATACCCGGCAAGTCTTTTCCTTCGAGGAATTCAAGCGATGCGCCGCCGCCTGTTGAGATGTGAGTCATTTTATCTCCAAGACCTGCTTGGTTTACGGCTGCAACACTGTCGCCGCCGCCGATAATTGTTGTAGCATCGATTTCTGCCAATGCTTCTGCAATTGCATTTGTACCCTTTGCAAAGTTAGGCATTTCAAATACTCCCATAGGACCGTTCCATACAACTGTTTTTGCGTTCTTAACAGCGTCTTTGTAAAGAGCAATTGTCTTTTCTCCTATGTCAAGACCTTGCCAGCCGGCTTCAATACCGCCTCTTTCAACTGTTTTTCTTTCAGCTTCATTTGAAAATTCCTTTGCAACAAAGGTATCAACAGGTATTAACAGCTTAACGCCTTTATCCTCAGCTTTTTTCATCATGTCTTTTGCATAGTCGATGTAATCTGCCTCAAGCAATGAATCTCCGACTTCTTCGCCCAATGCTTTCATAAATGTATAAGCCATACCGCCGCCGATAATCAATGTATCAACCTTGTCCAACAGATTGTTTATAACAGAAATCTTTGAGGAAACCTTTGAACCGCCCAAAATTGCAACAAACGGTCTGTTGGGATTGTTTACGGCATTTCCCAAAAATTCAATTTCCTTTTGAATTAAATAACCTGCAACTGCTGTGTCAAGATATTTTGTTACACCGACATTTGAGCAGTGAGCCCTGTGTGCGGTACCGAATGCATCATTTACAAAAATATCTGCAAGAGATGCCAATTCCTGTGAGAATGAATCTACATTCTTTGTTTCTTCTGCTCTGTATCTTGTGTTTTCCAGTAAAACAACGTCTCCGTCCTTCATTTCGGCAACTGCCTTTTTTGCGTTTTCGCCGACTACATTGTCGTCTGCCGCAAAAATAACTTCCTTGCCGAGCTTGTCCGACAAGCTTTTTGCAACGGGAGCCAATGATAATTCCGGCTTCGGTTCGCCCTTTGGTTTGCCCATATGTGAGCAAAGAATAACCTTTGCTCCGTTATCGATTAAATACTTAATTGTAGGTAATGCTCCGTCAATTCTTGTTTCATCCGTGATGTTTCTGTTTTCGTCCAGAGGAACGTTAAAGTCACATCTTACGAGAACTCTTTTTCCTGTTACCTGAATATCTTCCACACTCTTTTTGTTTAACATAAATATCTCCGATACCTTTCTGCCCACAAAATGATATATTTATATAATAATCTTATCTGTGGGCTGATAAGATTTTCAATCGGAAATAAATATTTTTATTCCGATTTTCCCAATTATATATTTTATACTATTAATGTAAATTTTTCAAGTATATATTTGAAATTTTTTTTAAAATTGTTAAAAAATTATCGTGCTTGCCGTAACGCCGGCTATAATGCCGACAATATCGCCAAAAACAGCGGCGGGAATTATTCGTCCGGTATATTTTACCCTTGTATTTTTAAAATATACCATGAGAGTGTAGAAGGTGGTTTCGGTAGAACCCATTATAACGGAGGCTGTTATGCCGATGAGAGAATCGGGGTGATATTCCTTTAAAATATTGCTTAAAATGCCCAAAGCTCCGCCGCCCGAAAGAGGACGTATCAGAGCAAGGGGAAGAACCTCTGTGGGAATATGAAAAATATCGGTTATGGGTGAAAGAAAAGAAATAATTATTTCTGTAAGCCCGGACGCCCGCATCATTGATACTGCGGTTGTTACCGCGAGAATTACCGGAAAGATACCGATAACGGTTTTCATACCCCATTGAACACCGTCGCAGAAGGTTGTGTAAACAGGAATATTGCTCCTCATTGCGGAAATTATTATAAATAAAAAAATAATCGGAATTAAATAGGACATGACTTTTCTCCGTTCTTCCGCTTTTGCAGAGCGGAAATTTAATAATAAGGTAGGCTTTCAAATTTTACGTTTTTCGTTTTCGGTCTAAAAATATAATAAGCTTCATCATAAGCAATGCGCCGGCAAGAGCGGAAGCGGAGCATATCAACACCGGCAGTATTATACATTGCGGATTTGACGAACCGAAGGCGCTTCGCAGTGCAATTATCGTTGTTGGGACAAGCTGGATACTTGAGGTGTTTATCACGGTAAAAATACTCATTTCGTCACTGGCATATTCGGGATTTTTATTTATTTTATCAAGCTCATTCATTGCTGCAATTCCTGCCGGAGTTGCAGCATTTCCTACACCGAGAAGATTTGCGCTGATATTTGCGGTTATGTATTCTTTAGCACTGTTATTATTCTTAAGGCGAGGGAAAAGAATATTTATTATCGGAGATAAAAGCCTGCCGAGAGCCTTCATTGATCCTCCGTCTTCGGCAAGCTTTAAAAATCCGCACCACATACACATTATCCCGGCAAAGGAAAGTATTATTTCAATTGAATTTTTTGCTCCGTCAATCCCGGCTTGTACCGTTTCGTTTACGGTGCCGGTGAAAAATGAGGTTATAACAGACAGTATTATCATAAATGCAAAAATGTAGTTCATATATGCCTCCGTATTTAATATATTTTATATTCGAAAAGACGATTGGATTTTAGATAATAAAGTTCAAAGTTCTTTAAAATTTAAAATTGAAGTTTCTTTAGTTAAATATATTCCCGTTATTAATTTTTATTCTGAATTTTGAGGAAAAATACTTGAAACAGGTCAATAAAGAGACTGCATATTTTTAACGCCTTAAATTGGAAGTGTATGATTAAAATGCCGAAAAAAGAAATATTTTGACGATAAATTTTCTTTATCCCTTGACAAAAGCATTTTATAATTATAAAATATTTACAGTTGTATTACGGAAAGGTTTTTGAATCTTATGGTAAAGGAAAAAAGTTTTTATAAACAGTTTTTCGGATTGTTCTCGTTTTTGGTATTTCAGAATGTTATAGTTTTAGCGGTTAATCTTGCGGATAATGTTATGGTAGGAAGCTACAGCGAAACGGCACTGTCGGGGGTTGCTGCGGTAAATCAGATACAGTTTGTTTATTTGCAGATAACTATGGCATTGGGGGATACGCTTGTTGTTCTCGGCAGTCAATACTGGGGAAAGGGCAGAACAAATGAAATAAAAAAGCTTGCGGCTTCTGCGGCGGCAACGGCTGTTTTTATTGGGTTTTTGTTATTTGTTGCGGCGTTGTTGTTCCCGTACGGAATCGTTCACCTGTTTACCGATTCCGAGGATATTATAGCGGAAGGTGTCAAATATCTTCAATTGATAAAATTTACATATTTGGTTTATGCTTTAACAAACGTTCTTCTTGCATCAATGAGAAGTACGGAAAACGTAAAAATTGCGTTTTATGTTTCTCTTTCAACACTTGTGATTAACTGCTCCATAAACTATCTTTTGATAAACGGTAATTTGGGATTTCCCAAGCTGGGCGTTACGGGAGCTGCTGTAGGAACATTGTCTGCAAGAATAGTTGAATTGATAATTGTCATGCTGTATATTTTTCTGGCAGATAAAAAACTGCATATAAAGCCGAGGGACTTCATAAAGCCTGACAGAGAATTTTTCGGTGACTATTTAAAGACATCGGTGAATTTTATAGTTACAGCCGCACTGTTCGGAG
This sequence comes from Clostridia bacterium, assembly GCA_034101885.1. GTDB lineage: Bacteria > Bacillota > Clostridia > UBA1381 > UBA1381 > RGIG1988. The sequence continues at coordinate 16,106 of JAXEIW010000127.1, forward strand.
TTGCGACGGCAATGCAGACTGTAATACTCGGACATATGCAGGACAGTGCAATAGCCGCAAACTCAATTGCGAACGCATTGTATCAGCTGACAAAGGTAGCCTTTGTGGGAGCGTCATCGGCCGCCTCCGTTATGATAGGAATTGCCATAGGAAAAGAAGATTTAAAAAGCGTGAGAGAGTATGCCAAAACCTTGCAGATTATCTTTTTGATAATAGGTGCTGTGATGAGCGTAAGCTTGTATTTTCTGCGCATACCGTTTCTGGGTATGTACAGCTTGAGCGATGAAACCTATAGGCTTGCAAACGGTTTTATTATTGTTTTGTGCTTTACCGGAATGGGTACGGCATATGAAATGCCTGTGCTGTGCGGAATTGTAAGAGGCGGAGGCGACAGCAGATTCCTGGTAATAAACGATTTTATAAGTATATGGCTTATTGTACTTCCGCTTTCATACCTTGCGGCCTTTGTCTTTAAATGGTCGCCGATTGCGGTTGTTTTATGCCTTAATTCGGATCAGATATTTAAATGTGCCGCGGCGGCAATAAAATGCAACAGCTTTACATGGATTAAAAAGTTGACTAAGGATGAAAATACTTTGATAAAACAGTAAAATAAAAATTTTAAATATATAAGCCGTAAGGCAGAATGGAGTAAAATAATGAGAATAGAAACAAAATGTATTCAGTCTGGCTACAGCCCCAAAAGCGGTGAACCGAGAGTTATGCCGATAGTGCAAAGCACAACATTTAAATATGACAGCTGTGATGAAATGGGAAAATTATTTGACCTTGAGGCGGAAGGATATTTTTATACACGTCTTTCAAACCCCACCTTTGGATATGTCGAAAAAAAGATTGCAGATCTTGAGGGCGGAGTGGGCGCTATGCTGACTTCTTCGGGACAGGCGGCAACGCTTATTGCTGTTATGACAATATGCAAAGCCGGGGATCATGTTCTGTGTTCTTCAATGGTTTACGGAGGAACATTTAATCTTTTGGGTGTAACACTGAAAAGATTCGGAGTTGACGTAACCTTTATAAATCCCGAAGCGTCATATGATGAAATTATTACGCAGATTAAGGACAATACAAAGGTTCTTTTGGGTGAAACAATTTCAAACCCGGCACTGTCGGTTCTTGACATAGAAAAATTTGCAAAGGCGGCACATTCAAAAAATATTCCGTTGATTGTTGATAACACCTTTGCAACGCCTATATTGTGCAGACCTTTTGAATTTGGCGCCGATATAGTTGTTCATTCCACATCGAAATATATGGACGGTCATGCAACGGCTCTCGGAGGAGTTATTGCGGACAGCGGTAAATTTGATTGGGCAGGAAGCGGAAAGTTCCCTGAATTTACCACTCCGGACGATTCATACCATGGTATAATATATACCGAAAAATTCAGAGAAAAAGCATTTATAACAAAAGCGGGAGCACAGCTTATGCGTGATTTGGGCTCTACACCGTCACCACAAAATGTGTTTTTGTTAAATTTGGGATTGGAAACTCTGCATCTTAGAGTAAAGGCTCACTGTGAAAACGCAAAAAAAGTCGCCGAGTTCCTTGAAAACAACGATAAGGTCACATGGGTTAATTATCCGGGACTTGAATCAAGTAAGGATAAGGAGCTTGTCAAGAAATATCTTCCAAACGGCACAAGCGGAGTTATCAGCTTTGGCGTAAAGGGAGGAAGAGATGCTGCCGTTAAATTTATGGACAGACTTAAGCTTGCGGCTATCGTAACTCATGTGGCCGATGCAAGAACTTGCGCGCTTCATCCGGCAAGTACAACTCACAGGCAGATGACTGCGCAGCAGTTGACCGACTGCGGAATAGGTGAGGATTTGATTCGATTAAGTGTGGGAATAGAAAATGCCGATGATATAATAGAGGATTTGGAACAGGCCTTAAATGCCTGACGGTATATTCTTCTTCGTTTGGTGTATGGCGCAAGAAATAACTGTTGAATAATTTATATAAAGAAAAGATAAAATTAGTGTAATTGTATTTAAGATATAACCTATGCGCAGATGTCTCTCACCTCTAAGGAGGCGGTTCCGTTTCGGAATTTCAGTGGGAGTTTTAATCTACCATTGAAACCCTGAGGAGCTAACGCTCCCTGCGCAGGTTGCAATCTGTCGCAAGCTCTGCTCTTTGCAAGCAAAGCAGGAGTGTTGCTCCGATTTGAAAGGGGTAACAGAAAATAAGCGGCATATTTCACTGTTGATTAAAAACGGTGATATGCTTGCTTTTTCCGTATTATGATTTGTGCCGCCGAGAGCGGTGAGAACGGAGGATTGAAATGAAAAAGGGTAGAAAAAGAGTTATAACCTTATATGTAGTGCTTAGGGTGCTTGTTGTGGCCGTTATGGCTTTTGCATTTGTTCAGAAAGACTATGACCATGTATTTTTGTGTATTCTCACATTGCTGCTGTTTATGATACCTTCAATTATAGATAAAAAATTGAATATTAAACTTCCGACTGTTTTGGAGTGTATCATCATACTGTTTGTTTTTGCGGCGGAAATTTTGGGGGAAATACAGGAATTTTATTTGAGGTTTCCGTATTGGGATACAATTCTTCATACCTTAAACGGCTTTATTATGGCGGCGATAGGTTTTGCAATGATTGATATTTTAAACCAAAACCCAAAGCTTTATTTTAATATGTCACCGGTTTTTGCTGCATTTGTTGCTTTTTGTTTTTCCATGACAATAGGCGTATTGTGGGAATTTTTTGAATTTGGAATGGACACATTAACCTTTACCGATATGCAAAAGGACAGTTATGTGACAACCGTTGCAACGGTCGATCTCAATCCCGATAAGGTTAATGTTCCTATTGTAATAAAGGATATATCAAAAACCGTTATTGGCGGAAAGGTAAACGGTACGGAGCAGAGTATTGTAATTGACGGAGGGTATTTGGATCTTGGATTGCGAGATACAATGTTTGACCTTATTGTAAACTGTATAGGCGCAATTTGCTTTTCCTTTTTAGGCGTTTTATATATTATGGGAAGGAGTCATTTTGCAAAAAGCTTTATACCTCAAATGAAAACGCCTTCCGAAATTGAGGAAACAAGAAAAGAAATTGAGGAAATGAAGAATAAGTACAGGAAGAAAAACAGGAAAGGGAAAAAGAACGAATGAAGATAAAAATCAGTAAAATCAAGGCTCTGTTTTACAGTGACAACGGTGTTTATGTTAAAGAATGTGACATATATATAAGCGAAAGCAAAATTATATCCATAGATAAAGAGCCGAAAAATTTTTATGCCGATAAAATAATAGACGGAAATAAAAAGCTTGCCCTTCCGGGTTTGATTAATGCCCACACACATTCATATATGTCAGTGTTCAGAAATATTGCCGATGACCTGAGCTTTGAGGATTGGCTGTTCGGAAGAATTAATCCTCTTGAAGATAAGCTTGAGCAGGAGGATATGTATTGGGGGGCTATGCTTGCCTGTATTGAAATGATAAGAACGGGAACTACCTGCTTTGTTGATATGAATATGAATATGCAGGCGGTTATGAGAGCGGTAACCGATTCGGGAATGAGAGCGGTTTTGTCAAGAGGACTGGTAGGAGAGGGTGATAACGAAGGCGGACGAATAAGACTTGAGGAAAATATAAGTGCATATAAAGGCTGCCAAAATGATAATATTACATTTCTTCTCGGACCTCATGCACCTTATACCTGTGATTTTGAATATCTGAAGATTGTTGCAAATACTGCAAAAAAATATAATTTGGGTATAACAATTCATTTGTCGGAGTCGAAAAATGAGGTGGATAATATTAAAAAACAGTACGGAATGTCGCCTATAGAGCTTGCGAACGAAACGGGCTTGTTTGATGTGCCGGTAATTGCGGCTCACTGCGTTTGGCTTTCAGACAATGATTTAAAATTACTTGCCGATAAAAACGTTTCGGTTGCGTCAAATCCAAAGAGCAATTTGAAGCTTGCAAACGGAATTGCACCTCTTGTTAAGATGCAGAATTACGGTATAAATATCACAATAGGTACAGACAGCGCCGCAAGCAACAACAGCCTTAATATGTTTTCGGAAATGAATTACGCCGCTCTGCTGCACAAGGGAACTTCGCATAACCCTACAGTAATAAGTGCGGCAGATACAATAAAGTTTGCCACAAAAAATGCGGCAAAAGCAATCGGAAATGACAGGCTCGGAGAAATAAAAGAGGGCATGATTGCGGATATTTCTATTTTGGACATTGACTGTCCGCAGTTTTATCCCGAAAACAATCTTGTATCGGCACTTGTTTACTCCGCATCGGGATATGAAACCGATACTGTTATTGTAAACGGCAGAGTTTTGATGGAAAACAAAATCATTACTTCTGTTGATGCCGAAAGAGTATATTTTGAATGTGAGAAACTTATTGAAAGGATAGATAAATAATGAGTGAGATAAGAGATATAAATTTATATGAGAGCGGAAACAGAAAGATAGAGTGGGTAAAAAGAAATATGAGCCTTCTTCGCAGTATTGAGGAGGAATTTATTATCGAACAGCCCTTTAAGGGATTAAAAATAGCGCTTTCGATTCACCTTGAAGCAAAAACGGCATATTTATGCCGTGTGCTTGCAGCGGGAGGAGCGCAGATGTATATTACCGGAAGCAATCCGCTGTCAACTCAGGACGATGTTGCCGCAGCGCTTGCGCATGGGGGCTTGGAGGTATTTGCATGGCACGGCTGTACACCGGAGGAATATCACAGAAATATGTGTAGTGTTATAGAAGCGAAGCCAAATATAATAATTGATGACGGCGGAGATCTTGTCAATATAATTCATAATGAATATCCCGAAAATATAGATTATGTTCTGGGCGGATGTGAAGAAACCACAACGGGCATTTTAAGGCTTATTGCAATGAATAAATCAAAGGAGTTAAAATTCCCGATGATTTTGGTAAACAACGCAAAGTGCAAATATTTATTTGATAATCGGTACGGAACGGGACAGTCGGTGTGGGACGGTATTAACAGAACCACCAATCTTATTGTTGCAGGGAAAAATGTCGTTGTTGCCGGATACGGCTGGTGCGGGAAGGGAGTAGCTATGCGTGCAAAGGGATTCGGCGCAAGAGTTATAGTTACCGAAATAGATCCCATAAAGGCACTGGAAGCAAAAATGGACGGTTTTGATGTTATGAAAATGGAGGAGGCCGCGCCGATTGGTGATTTATTTATAACGGTAACGGGCTGCAAAGATGTAATATCCGAAAAACATTTTATGAAGATGAAAAACGGTGCCGTAATGTGCAATGCCGGTCATTTTAATGTTGAGGTAAGCTATGACGATTTGGAAAGACTGGCGGTAAAAAAAGAGCCGCAGAAGGAAAATATTATGGGGTATTGCCTTCCAAACGGAAAAACGATTTATTTGCTTGCGGAGGGCAGGCTTGTAAACCTTGCCGCAGGCGACGGTCATCCGGCAGAGATTATGGATATGAGCTTTGCGATTCAGGCAATGAGTGCAAGATACATTGCGGTTAATAAGGGAAAGTTTAATGATATGATTATTAATGTCCCCGAGGAAATAGACAAGGCTATGGCAGAAAGAAAATTATCGCATTACGGCTGTTCTATAGATAGGCTTACAGATGAACAAGAAAAATATCTGAACAGCTGGAATGTATGATAAAAATATAGAAAAAAACAAACAAAAGGGTATGGCGTACATATAGATTTAACGCCATACCATTTATTATTATACAGAATTTTTTTTACTTAAAAAATTTTCTGTCAAGACTTCTGTATTGTATAGCCTCGGCAAGATGATTTGCCGTAATATTTTCACTGTGGGCAAGATCGGCAATGGTTCGTGCAACCTTTAATATTCTCGAATGTGCTCTTGCGCTTAACCCGAGGTTGTCAAATGCCGCTTTTAATATTTGATTTTCCTTTTCACCCAAAGGGCAGAATTTTTGTATAAGACCGGCATCCAATTGAGAATTTGAGTATATTCGATAGTCTTTATAACGTTCAAGCTGTATTTTTCTTGCTTCGTTTACACGTTTTTTTATTTCACTGCTTGACTCGCTTTTTACTGTTGAGCTTAAATCCTCGTAGTTTACATTTTCAACCTCTACCTGAATATCTATTCTGTCAAGAAGGGGACCGGAAATTCTGCTTCTGTATTTATTTATATCGCTTTCCGAACAGGTGCAGTTACGGTGAGCATCGCCGTAATATCCGCATTTGCATGGGTTCATTGAGGCTACAAGCATCATATTACAGGGATATGAAAGTGTTGCGTTCACTCTTGAAATTGTTACGATTCCGTCCTCAAGAGGCTGACGCATTACTTCTAAAACATCACGTTTAAATTCGGGAAGCTCATCCAAGAACAGCACACCGTTATGCGCAAGGGACAATTCGCCCGGTTTTGGAATTGTTCCGCCTCCCGAAAGACCTGCCGAGGATATGGTATGGTGAGGATTTCTGAAAGGTCTTTGTGTTATTAAAGGTACACCGGGAGGCAGTGTTCCGGCTATTGAATGTATTTTTGTAACTTCAAGAGCTTCATCGAAGGACAGGTCGGGAAGAATTGAGCTTATTCGCTGTGCAAGCATGGTTTTTCCTGTTCCGGGAGAACCAATCAAGAGGATATTATGATTGCCGGCGGCAGCAACTTCTATTGCACGTTTTACGCTTTCCTGCCCCTTAACATCACAAAAGTCGAGAATACTGTCATTTTGCGATGCCAATATTTCCTGTATATTCACCTTGTGTTTTTCGATTTCCTTTATTCCAGCGAAATGTTTTATAATGTCGGAAAGATTTTCAACCGGATATATTGTACAGTCCTCAATTACTGCCGCTTCCGAAGCATTTTCCTTTGGGACAAAAATCTTTGTTATTCCGTTTTTGTATAATGAAATAACCATGGGCAATACACCCGTCACCGGATTTACCTCGCCGTCAAGAGAAAGCTCGCCTATAAAGGCGCTTTGCTCGGAATCGGAAATTCTTGTTTGACCTGTTGCGGCTAAAATAGACACAGCCATTGGTAAATCGTATATAGATCCCTCTTTTTTATATGAAGCGGGAGCAAGATTTATTATTATCCGTTTTGCGGGAAATGCCGCACCTATATTTCGTATTGATGAACGTATGCGTTCCTTTGCCTCCTTTACGGCGGCATCGGGAAGCCCGACAATTTCAAATGCCGGCATACCGTTTGCAATGTCGGTTTGAACATTAACAACATATCCGTCAATACCGATAAGTCCGGCAGAATTTATTTTCGATAAGCTCACAAGCTCACGGCCTTTCTTTTGTGTTCTGATATTAATACAAACGATTTATATCTGCATAAAATATAAAATAAAATATACTACGGGAGCCGCAAATAATACACTGTCGAAGCGGTCAAGTATACCTCCGTGCCCGGGAAGAATGTTTCCGTAATCCTTTATGCCGAAATCACGCTTTATTGCCGAAAGTGCAAGATCTCCGAATTGAGATACTATGGACACCGCCAATGCCGTTACGGCAATAAATATATAATTGCTCGATTCAAGGATTGAATAGGAAAAGAAGAAGTCCAAAATCCATGCATACAGCAAAGAGACAATAATACAGGTTATAATACCTCCCAATGAGCCTTCGGCAGTTTTTTTAGGACTGAGATTGGGAGCCAATTTGTGCTTCCCCGTTGTTTTTCCGACAAAGTATGCGCCACTGTCGGTAATCCATGCAAAAAGGAAGGGGAGGAGTGTTTCATATACCGAAAATGAAATTCGCAGCTTTGCAAGAGTTGATAAAAAGCACGAAAAAATAACGGTAGCAAAACCAAGCATATAAATTATCCAAACCTTTTCTTTGCCGTAGGTGACAACCGACAGTATAAGGTATATTGAAAATACGGCAAAAATACCGAATGACAGGTTATCGGAAATCATCCCAAAGAAAATAAGAAGGGAGGATAAAAGTCCTGTAATCAGTATGGGAATATCCTTTGTTACGGCACGGTGGAGCTCGAAAATCGCACCGAGAGTTATTATTAATACCGCGGCGGAAAAAACAGCCGGCGGTGCAGGCAATACACAAAAAAATATTATTATTCCGATTGCGGATGTCAAAAGTCTTTTCGCCATTGTCAAACACCTCCAAATCTTCTGTTGCGCGCCTGAAAATCTATAATAGATTGATGTAAGTCCTTTATGGAAAAATCAGGCCAAAGCTTGTCGCAGAACCATAACTCCGAATAAGCCGCCTGCCATAAGAGAAAGTTGCTTAATCTTTCCTCTCCGCTTGTACGGATTATAAAATCAGGATCGGGCTGGTCTTTTGTGTAAAGATGAGAAGATATGGTATCTTCGTTTATATCATTTATGTCAAGCTTGTTTTCTGAAGCGTCACGGGCAATTTCTCTTGCTGCCCGTACCAGTTCTTCTCTTGCACCGTAGTTTAATGCAATATTCATTACAATACCGGTGTTGTTTTCGGTAAATTTTTCTGTTTTTTTGATTTGTTCCTGAAGCTCCGGGGATAATTCCTCACGAATGCCTATAGCCTTTATTACAACGTTTTCTCCGGCAAGAGTCTTTTCGGAATCCTTTAAATACCCCATGAGCAGATTCATCAGGAATTCTACCTCGTCCTTGGGACGTTTCCAATTTTCGGTTGAAAATGCGTATACTGTAATATATTTTATACCCATTTTATTACATTCGGTGACAATCTTTTTCAAGTTATCCGCACCTGCCGAATGACCGGCACTGCGGGGAAGACCTCTTTTTTTAGCCCATCTTCCGTTTCCGTCCATTATTATGCCTATATGAACGGGGAGTCTTGAATAATCAATTGAATGATTTATTTTGTTTTTTTTGAAATTAAACATAGTTTACCTCATTATGTGTGTTTCGGACTGTACAACAAAGGAGCTGTATTGGAAAAGGTATTTCCGTGTACAGCCCCATAACGCAGAAAATAAGCTTGATTATTATCTGCGTTAATCTTCATTTCGCTGCAAAGCAACAGAATGCAGAAGTAATATTTTAAAATATTACTGAAATTTTTTTAATAATGACATATTATCAGACAGCCAGAATTTCTTTTTCTTTAGCATCGGAAATGTTATCGATTTCTTTAATATATTTATCTGTAAGCGCCTGTATGTCTTTTTCTATTGTTTTTAATTCATCTTCGGTTACTTCACCGTTCTTTTTCTTTGCCTTATAATCATCCATTGCATCACGTCTTGCATTTCTTATCTGAACCTTTGCTTCTTCGGAATACTTTTTAACAGTTTTAACAAGCTCTTTTCTTCTTTCCTCTGTTAAAGGCGGAAAGTTCAGTCTGATGACTTTACCGTCATTCTGCGGAGCAATACCGAGATCGGATTTTAGAATTGCCTTTTCTATTTCCTTTAAAATCGAAACATCCCATGGTTGGATAAGCAGACTTCTCGGATCGGGCGATGAAATTGAACCTACCTGTGCAACAGGAGTCATTGTGCCGTAATACTCAACTGAAATTTTGTCTAAAACCTGTGCATTGGCACGGCCGGCACGAATTGTTTTTAATTCGCTGTTGAAACCTTCTACTCTTTTATTCATTTTTTCTTCTACTTCAGGATATTTTCCCATATTTGTCCTCCATTCCTCCGCTGTAAAGCGGAATATATTTTAGTTTGAAAATAAAGCGGTATAGTGATGTTTTAAACCGTTTATTTCTTATGTACAATGTTGTTCTGTTATCTGATTTATTCTCTGATACCTGATTTTGTAACCAAAGTACCGATACGTTCGCCCTTTACGGCTCTTACTATGTTGTGAGGATCGTCAAGACCGAATACTAAAATGGGCATATTATTATCTCTGCACATTGATGCGGCAGTTGAATCCATAACGCCCAATTCCTTGCCGAGTATATCGTTAAAGGAAAGAGCATCGAATTTTTTTGCGTTTGGATTAATGTTGGGATCCGAATCATATACTGCGTCAACTTTTTTTGCAAGCAATATAATATCGGCTTCGATTTCTACGGCTCTTAAAGCTGCCGCCGTATCGGTAGACATAAAGGGACGACCTGTTCCGCAGCCGAAAATAACAACTCTGCCCTTTTGTAAATGTCTGATTGCGCGTCCTCTTATATAAGGCTCGGCAATTTCTCTCATCTCAATACCTGTTTGAACACGAGTGTCAACTCCGCAGTTTTCAAGTGATGAGCAAAGAGCCAAAGCATTTATGGCGGTGGCAAGCATACCCATGTGATCGGCTCTCGTTCTGTCCATGTTTTGACCGCTTCTGCCTCTCCAGAAGTTTCCGCCGCCGACAACTATGGATATTTCAACACCCATGTCAGCAACTTCCTTTATGCTTTTTGAAATTCTTGCCAGCGTTTCTTCGTCAAGACCGAATTGCTTTTCTCCTGCCAAAGCTTCACCGCTGACCTTTAAAAGTATTTTTTTGTACTTAGCGTCCATTGTTCAGCCATTCCTTTCTGTTTTTTTATTTCGTCTTTGATGTAAGCGATACTCTTTGCATGGTTTGATCCCATTGAACATCAACGCCGAAGCAGTCCGCAACAAAGCGTACCGGAACGAGAGTTCTGCCGTTTACAATCTTTGCGGGAACATCAAGTGTTACTTTTTCACCGTTTTTAACAGCTTCTGCGTTGTCTATCGTAAGTGAAATTTCGGTATTATCCTTTGAGGCGGTTATGGTTTGTGTGTCGCCGTCCCATTCAACATCCGCACCTATTTTTTCAAATATTGCACGCAAAGGAACGAGAGTTCTGCCGTTTTCAATAACCGGTATCTGATCGAATTTTATTTTTTCACCGTTGTAGGATACCGTTGGGATAATGCCTTTTTTCAGCTTTACAACATAATATTTATTGTTTTCATCTCCCGAATCGAAAGCCGTATCCATGATAGCATATCCGTCATCATTGAATAACCCTATACTGCAATTGAAACAATACTCTTTATTTGAAACGATATCTTTAAATGTTGTATAATTATAATCTTTACCGTCAAAATCTACTTGCAATTCCGAATCGCGGATTATGCCAAGATTATAGTCATATATATGATACCAATTGTATCCTTCATATAAAACATTTCCGTTTATGTCTTTAAATACTGTATAGGATTCCGGATAATTTGGATCCACAATTTCTTCATTTCGAATTGTATATGCCACACCGTCATTGAATACACCCTCCATAGAAGATTCGTAATTAAGCGGCGTTTCATCTCTATAGTCAAAATCTATAAAATCCGTTAAATCTGTTGTGGTAATATTTCCTTCATAATCGATATTAACCCGTACCATCTTGCATTTTTTATAGGTTTCATCCTGAAATATCCTTGTGGTAAATTCAAAAAAATCAGTGGGTATATGAGATATTTTTTCCGGTGATTTTGAAAGATCAATTTCCGCCTTTACCTCAAATAAATCGTTGTTAAATTTGTCGAGAAATACTCTGGGGTCATCCGGATCATAATATGCCGACACCTGTGTGGCTATAAGTGTTGAAAGTGATAAAACAGCTGCTAAAATTTTTTTCTTCATAGTAATCCTCCATTCCGCCGCCACGCGGCGGCATAAATCTAATGTGAAAAAGAAGCAGGCAGGTCGCTCGAAAGACTGCCGCCGACGTATGTGTATACTTCAAGACAGGTTTTCGAGATGAGATGCACCGCATATTTTTCACATTAAAAACCTTCCTTGTGATATAATCTCTAATATATTATACACAATATTTTGGCAAAGGTCAATAGTATTATAAAATTTTAGCTCGGTTTTGTTTGAATTATCTATGACGGAAGAAAATTTTTGGCAGAAGCACAGTCATTACCTTTTCTTATCTATGGTACTTCTTCTGTTGAGCTGCAAAAAAATAATCAAATTATGACGATTTTTTCTGCAATTCTTTTAAGCAAGTATACAGATAATAATATGTTTGAAAAAAATTTCTTGACTTTTTTCTTTAAATATTATATATTAAAAGGTAGAGTGTTTGAAATGAGCGTGTTTTAAGCATATATATTTTTAACGGAAGCAGATGATAAAAAACCGTTATTGATGAGCAGAGACAGAAAGGACGATATTTTATGGCTTATAAAATAATTCAAAAAAAGGATTTAAATCCTCAGATATTTTTAATGGAGGTTGAAGCGCCGCTGGTTGCAAGACGTGCCGAGCCGGGACAGTTTATTATTTTAAGAATTGACGAATACGGCGAAAGAGTTCCTTTTACAATTGCCGATTTTGACAGAGAAAAGGGTACGGTTACCATTATTGTTCAGATTGTAGGAAAAACGACTCGTGACCTTGCAAAGCTTACGGATAAGGACAGTCTGCTTGATTTTGCCGGACCGTTGGGAACACCTACACCTTTGGAGGGGAAGAAAAAGGTTGCGGTTATCGGCGGAGGTTTGGGTACTGCCATAGCATATCCTCAGGCAAAAAAACTCCATAATCTCGGAGCAGAGGTAACTGTAATAACAGGATTCAGAAATGAAGATCTGATAATATTGGAGGACGAATTGAAAAAGGTTTCCGATAATCTTATAATAACAACCGATGACGGCTCAAACGGATTAAAGGGGTTTGTAACAGACAGATTAAAAGAGGAAATTGAACGGGGAGAAAAATTTGACGAGGTTATTGCAATAGGTCCTCTTGTTATGATGAGGGCAGTTTGCAAGCTTACAGAGGAATATGATATACCTACAATGGTATCCATGAATCCTGTTATGATTGACGGAACGGGTATGTGCGGTGGATGCCGTGTAATAGTCGGCGGTGAAACAAAGTTTGCCTGTGTTGACGGTCCGGATTTTGACGGACACAAGATAGATTGGGAATCCGCGTTGAACAGACAGCAAATGTTTAAGGGCTATGAGAAAAAGTCATGTGAAGAAGGAAAATGCAGAGTAGGTTTGCACTGATATGATAAAAAACTGTGATTTTTAAACTTCACTTGCTTTTTATGTGTATGTGAAGATTGATTATACATTTTAAAATGAATTCGGAAAGGAAATATTAAGATATGCCTAATATGTCATTAAAGAAAAATCCAATGCCGGAGCAGGCTCCGGATATAAGAAACAAAAACTTCCTTGAGGTTACAACCGGCTATACTGCTGCAATGGCGGTAGATGAAGCAAAAAGATGCTTAAACTGCAAAAATAAGCCGTGCATGGAAGGATGCCCCGTATCTGTTAAAATTCCTGAATTTATAAGCCTTATAGCACAGGAAAAATTTGAAGATGCTTATCAAAAAATTACCGAAACAAATGCATTGCCGGCGGTTTGCGGCAGGGTATGCCCACAGGAAAAGCAGTGTGAATCAAAATGTGTAAGAGGAATAAAGGGTGAGCCGGTAGGTATCGGCAGACTTGAAAGATTTGCTGCTGATTACCATATGGAGAACGGAGAAGATAAGCTTGAAAAACCAAAGCCCAACGGCAAAAAGGTTGCGGTTGTGGGATCGGGTCCGTCGGGACTGACAGCTGCCGGAGATCTTGCAAAGCTTGGATATGATGTAACGATATATGAGGCATTTCATACTGCCGGCGGAGTTTTAATGTACGGTATACCCGAATTCAGACTCCCCAAAAATATTGTCCGGAAAGAAATTTCCAAATTAGAGCAATTGGGTGTGAATATAAAAACAAATGTTATTATCGGAAAATCTATTCTTTTGGACGAGCTGTTTGAGGATTTCGGATATGACGCTGTTTATATAGGCTCGGGAGCGGGACTTCCGTCCTTTATGAGAATAGAGGGTGAAGATTTGAACGGTGTATATTCCGCAAATGAATTTTTAACAAGAATTAATCTTATGAAGGGATATAAATTCCCCGAATATGACACTCCGGTATTTATAGGTAAAAATGTTGCTGTATTCGGAGGCGGAAATGTTGCAATGGACGCTGCAAGAAGCGCAAAAAGACTGGGTGCGGAAAATGTATATATTATATACAGACGCGGTAAGGAGGAATTGCCTGCACGGCGTGAAGAAGTTATGCACGCAGAGGAGGAAGGAATTATTTTTAAACTTCTTCAGAATCCGACAAAATTTATCGGAGATGAAAAAGGCTGGCTGAAGGGCGTCGAGGTTATTAAAATGGAACTCGGAGAACCGGACGCAAGCGGCAGAAGACGCCCTGTGCCTATAGAAGGCTCCGAAAGTGTTATTGATATAGATACCGCTGTTGTATCAATAGGACAAACACCGAATCCTCTTATAAAAAATACTACAAAGGGACTTGACACAAATAAAAGAGGATGTATTGTGGCAGACGAAAAGGGAGCAACCTCAAAACCGCTTGTATATGCCGGCGGAGATGTTGTTACCGGAGCGGCAACAGTTATACTTGCCATGGGAGCCGGAAAAACGGCTGCACAGGCTATACATGAAGAATTGTCAAAATAATACCTAATCAAAAAAAATTACTGCGCCGGATTAATATTTCGGCGCAGTAATATTTTATTTTTTTACCGCAACCGTTACTCCGTCTCCAAGGGGCAGAATAACGGTTTTTAATTCATCTCTTTGCATTTGTGCCTGAATAAATCTGCGCAGACGCTTTACAATAGTAATTTTACGGCGGATAACATGATTATCATCGGCGGTCATTCCCTTATAAAGAACGTTATCGGCAATAAGTATACCGCCTTTTTTTAAAAGACGTATGCAATCATTCATCATGTAGATATAATGCGCTTTCGGTCCGTCCAGAAATATAATGTCATATTCCGATGTCAATGTGGGAATGACTTCCTTCGCATCATTGTTGATTACATGAATAACCTCGTCCAAACCGGCTTTTTTAATATTATTTCTTGCAATCTCCGCCATATCGGCGTCCCATTCTATTGTGGTTACTGTTCCGCCCTCTGCAAGCCCCTCCGACATTAATATTGCGGAGTAACCTATTGCGCAGCCGACTTCCAAAATTCTTTCGGGATGTTTTATTTCTGTAAGAACAGACAACAGCTGTGCTGTTTCGGGCTGAACAATAGGAACGGAATTTTTTTCGGCATATTCTTCAAGCTCTGCCAAAATGCCCTTTTTGGGCGGTATTTCTTTTCTTAAATATTCCGTTATATAGGGATAGACTATTGCGTCTTTATCATATTCAACCATTTATTACCTCTCCGATTGCTTCCGCAATTTTCTTTTCCGCTTCGTCAAGCGTACAGTCCGTTATTGATGCGCCTGCCGCCATTTCGTGACCTCCGCCGCCGAATTTTTTCGCAATTTCACCTACATTGTATTTTCCGTTTGAACGAAAGCTTATTTTTATCTTTTCGGGTATTTTTCTTATGGAAACGGCAATTTCCGTACCCTCGATACAACGCGGAATATTAACAATATCGCCTATATCCTTTTCTGATACTCCGTATTCTTCGAATTGTTCTTCGTTTATTGACGTTATATTCAGCCGACCGTTATAATAGCTTTTGATATTATTCATTATAAAAGCCTTTAGTTTAACCGCATTGAGGGTTTCTCTGTCAAAAAGCTTTCTGCATAGGTCTGCATGGTCTATACCCGTTTCCATAAGCTTTGAGATAACCGCTGCGGTTTTTGGGGAGGCACAGCTGTATTTTAAACAGCCGGTGTCACACATAATGGCAGAATACAAATATTCGGCGATCTTTTTTGTTATTTCAACATTCATTTCCAAAAGCAGATTGTAAATCATCTCTCCTGTAGAGGACATATTCCCGTCCACACGATTTACGTCGGCATACATGGTATTGGTATAGTGATGATCTATACTTATACTTTTTTTTGCGTTTTTCAGTAAGCTTATTCTTTTTCCAAGACGTGATTCGTCAGCTGAATCAAGACATATTACAAGATCATATTTTTTATCGACGCAGCTTTCATCGTATATTATATAATTTTTCTCAAAAAAATTCAGTCTGTGCTCAACAGCTCCGCTTAAATAATACACAGCGGATTTGCCTTTATTTTTAAGCATTTCAAGCATTGCAAGAGAACTGCACAATGCGTCGCAGTCCTCGTCGCTGTGAGCAATGATTGCAATGTTATCCGATTCCTCAATTATTTTTGCAATATTATCCATAATAATCACTCATCCCGCATCCACAAAATATGGTGCAATATTATTTTTCTTTTTTGTTCATTTCATTTATCATCTGATTTATTTTTGAACCGTATTCGATTGAGTGATCAAGCTCAAATTGAAATTCGGGTGTATTTCTGAGCTGTAATCTTCTGCCTATTTCACGTCTTATAAATCCGGAAGCACTTTTTAATCCCTGCAACGCTTTCTTTTGAGTTTCCTCATTGCCGAATACGCTTATATATGCCTTTGCATAACTCAGATCATTTGTTACGTTTACTGCCACAACACTTGTAATCATAGGGATTCTTGCATCCTTTAATTCTCTGATTATCTGTGCCAGTTCACGCATAACTTCTTCATTTATTTTATTTATTCTATCCTTTGCCATAATTTTTTCCTTTCCGCATATTGAAATACCCTTATGCTTTTCATATGATATCCAATATCGTCCCGGCAATACTTAATTTGTACTTTTATCGTTCAATCTCTTCCATTATATAGCATTCTATAACGTCAGCTTCCTTAATATCGTTAAAGTTGGATAAACCGATACCGCACTCAAAGCCGTCGCTTACTTCTTTGGCGTCGTCCTTAAATCTCTTTAAGCTGTCAACAGTACCTTCGTAGACAACAATACCGTCTCTTACAAGTCTTACCTGAGCGTTTCGTGTAATCTTTCCGTCAGTCACATAAGAACCTGCAATTGTACCGACACCCGAAACCTTAAACGGCTGTCTTACTTCTGCGTGACCTATTACCACTTCTTTATATTCGGGATCAAGCATACCCTTCATTGCGGCTTCGATTTCCTCTATAGCCTGATAGATTACTCTGTATAAGCGAATGTCAACCTCGTGAAGTGATGCTGCGGCTGCCGCACCGGCGTCCGGTCTTACGTTAAAGCCGACAATAATTGCGTTTGAAGCATTTGCAAGCATAACGTCCGATTCGTTGATTGCACCGACACCGCCGTGAATTGCTTTTACTCTTACCTCATCATTTGATAATTTTTCCAAGGATTGCTTAACGGCTTCAACAGAACCCTGAACATCTGCCTTAATAATAATATTAAGCTCTTTCATGTTACCCTCGTCAATCTGTGAGAACAGATTATCGAGAGATACCTTAACCGTTGCGTTGAATCTGTTTTCTTTTTGTTCTTGTTTTCTGCTTTCGGCAACGTCACGGGCAAGCTTTTCGTCTTTAACCACTCTGAATATATCTCCGCCCGAAGGAGCTTCCGATAAACCGAGAATTTCAACCGGAGTTGATGGACCGGCGGTCTTTACTCTTCTGCCCTTGTCATTAACCATGGCACGTACATGGCCGACAGCAGTACCTGCGATAACAACATCGCCTACGTTTAAAGTACCGTCCTGAACAAGAACTGTGGCAATAGGACCTCTGCCCTTGTCTATCTGGGCTTCAATAACAGTACCCTTTGCGGCTTTATCGGGATTAGCCTTTAATTCCTTCATATCGGCAATAAGCAATACCATTTCAAGTAATGTATCAATATTAATTTTCTTTTTGGCGGAAATTTCAACACATACTGTATCACCGCCCCATTCTTCCGGAACAAGCTCATGTTCAACAAGCATTTGCTTAACTCGTTCAACATTAGCATTTTCTTTGTCGATTTTGTTTATTGCAACGACAATTGTAACACCGGCGGCCTTTGCGTGATTAATTGCCTCAATTGTCTGCGGCATAATACCGTCATCTGCCGCCACAACCAAAATAGCAACATCGGTAACCTGTGCGCCTCTTGCACGCATTGTTGTAAATGCTTCATGCCCCGGAGTATCAAGGAAGGTAATATCCCTGTCCTTCAGTCTTACGGTATATGCTCCTATGTGCTGTGTAATACCGCCGGCTTCCGTATCGGTAACGGAGGTGTTTCTTATGGCGTCAAGCAAAGAGGTCTTACCATGGTCAACGTGTCCCATAACAACAACAACGGGAGGACGGGGAACAAGGCTTGACGGATCATCTTCCGTTTCTTCAAAAAGAATATCCTCTTTTGTTAATACAATTTCCTTTTTAACCTCAATTCCGTAATCGTCCGCAATAAGCAACGCTGTGTCAAAATCAATTGATTGGTTAAGAGTTGCCATGACACCGAGCATCATAAGCTTTTTGACAATTTCAGCAGGTGATTTTCCTAATTTTTGCGCAAATTCTCCGACTGTAATTGTTTCGGGAATTTCCACGTTTTTAGGTTCTTCCTTCTTTTTGGGCTCTACAGACTTTTTTGCTTCGATCTTTTCTTTTTCGGCGAAGCTTATGTTCTTTTCATTTTTGTTTTTCTTCTTTTTCTTGCTTCGTCCGCCTGCCATATCACGCATATCCTCCGAAACAAGATTTTCGAGCCTTTCTCTCGATTCAATCTTTTCAAGCTCAACGGTTGACGTTCTGGTATCAACATATCTGACATTTTGAGAATCATCCGTTACCGAAATTTTATCATCATCATTTGCTTCAAATTTAAGCTCTATTTTTTCGGATTTTTTCTTTTGAAGTGCAGGCTTTTTAAATTCAGCCTTTTTCTTTGCTTTTTCTTTGTTTTCATTCTGCTTGTCACGGACTTTGTTTTCTGAGGATTTTTCTTCCCTGACAGGTTCCGATTTTTTAGCTTCTTCCTTTACGGTTTTCTTTGCTGCTGCCTTTTTGGAATTTTCTTTTTCGGTATTTTCGGATTTCTTTTCAGCCGGCGCAGGCTTTTCTTCTTTCTTTTCGGCTTTGACTTCTGTTTCTTTCGTTTCAGCCTTAATTTCCTTCTTTTCTTCCGATTCCTTTTTAACCGAAGCCTGTTCCGTCTTTTTTGACGGAGCTTTTATTATGGGAGCATCTCCCATATCGTGTTCCTTTGTATATATATCCATCAGTATACCCAAATACTCTTCATCGAGCAAAGCAGCTCCTGATTTTACCGTAACTCCCAAACCGGCGAGTTTTTCAATGACATCCTTTGCCGTGACCTTCAAGTCTTTGGCAAATTCCTGTACCTTTATGTTTGATTGTGCCATATTATTCACCATTCCTTCCTGTTTCTAATGCGGCGTACTTAGTCAATATAGCGTCTGCAAAATTTTTATCGTTTACAGAAACCACCGTTCTGACTCCTTCAGAACCGATTGCAGAACCAAGTGCATACATATCGGCATATTCGATGTATTTAACAGAATAATGTCTGCAAGCGTCTGTAATTGCTTTTTTTCCGTTGTATGAAATATCTTTTGCGATAATAATTAGTTTTGATTTTCCGTTTTTTATATCCTTTTCGCATAAAGGCGCACCTCCCGTTACCTTTCCGGCACGTTTGGCAAGCCCTGTCATCGATAATATCTTATCTTGCGGCATACTCTGTTATCTCCTCATAAATCCGTTCCGAAATATCTTTTTTGAGTATTTTTGAAAAAGCTCTTTTTTTTCTTGCCTTTTCTATACATTCGGGATTTTTACATATATATGTTCCTCTTTTAAGTATATTCTGTTTTCGGTCTATAATAAGCTGAGTGTCCTCATAAACAAGCCTTATCAGCTCATTTTTTTCTATCATATTTCGGCAGATAACGCACATTCTGCGAGGTATATGTTTTGGCATAATTATTCCTCTGTTTCTTCAACGAAATCGACTGATTCGTCTTTATCGATATCAACTTCTTTTTCTTCACCGGTATCAGGCTTTATTATGTCTATTTTCCAGCCTGTCAGCTTTGCGGCAAGACGTACGTTTTGACCTTTTGCACCGATTGCCAGTGACTGCTGATTTTCCGGAACGGTAACAACAGCCATTTTTTCATCTTCGTTAATATCAACATTAAGTACCGTTGCGGGGCTTAAGCTTGCCGTGATATATTCAATGGGTTTGTCGCTCCATTTTACAATATCAATCTTTTCGCCTCTTAATTCATCACTTATCTGATTGACTCTCATACCGTTCTTTCCGATACAAGCGCCCTGAGGATCTACGTCGGGATCGTTTGAATATACGGCAATTTTTGTTCTTGAGCCTGCTTCTCTTGCAATACTCTTTATTTCCACCAATCCCGAAAGAATTTCGGGAACTTCTCTTATAAACAGTTTCTTAACAAGATTGGGATGTGTTCTCGAAACAACCACTTGTGTACCCTTGTTGCCGCCTCTTACCTCACTTACATAAACCATTATTCTCATGTTGGGAGCATAATGCTGCTTTGGAGGCTGTTCGCTCTTGGGTATCTCATCGAATGGGAGCAATGCTTCCACTGTTTCCGTTCCGTCTTCCTTTTCTATTTCGACCTCAACGAAAACTCTGTTATCATCGTCAATACGGCGTATTCTTCCGGGTATAATGTCATTTAAAATTTTTGTGGAGTTGGTGTAAACCTGTTCGCGTTCGGCTTCGCGTATCTTTTGTGTTACGACCTGTTTTGCGTTCATTGCCGCAACTCTGCCGAAGTTTCTCGGTGTTACTTCAATGTCAACAGTATCTCCGAGCTGATATTCGCCGCTTAATTTTTGTGCGTCCTCAAGAGAGATATATAGCTGTTCTGTCCCCGGATTAACCGTTTCAACAACCTCTTTCTGCGCAAATACCTTGTATTGACCCGTTGTTTTGTCAATACTTACTTTAACGTTTTGCGCCGAATTGAAATTTCTTTTGTATGCTGTTATCAGCGCTGTTTCCAATGCATTTAACAAAAAATCGGGATTTATGTTTTTTTCGGTACACAGATCATTCAGTGCCGAAAGAAGCTCTGCCGCTTCGTCAAAATCGCCTTTTTTCTTTTTTCTTGATCTTGTTTCGCTCATTTTAATCCTCCGTTCCGCCGTCCCGGGACGGCTTAAATAATAACGCCGAAAGGCAAAATGCCGTTTTATATACTGCGTTATTGCTGTTCCTTTCTGCAAAAATATTTTATTCTACATTCTGAAATATAATTTTATATAAACGGCTTGCGCAACCGGAATTTTTATTTCTTTATCTTCTGCGGTGACGGTTGCCGTGTTATCTTCATATCCTGTCAGAATTCCGTCAAATTCTTTAAGCCCTTCTATGGCTTTGTATAACTTTACTTCAACTTTTCGCCCGATATAGTGCTTAAATTCACGTTCGGTTTTCAGAACTCTGTCAACTCCCGGAGAGGACACCTCGAGAATATATGCTTCTTTTATTATATCAAGCTTATCGAAGGCTTCATCAAAGGCCCTGCTGAATTTTTCACATTCATCAAGACCGGCTCCGACCTCCGAATCGATATAAATTCTTAAGATTCTGTCCTTGCCTTCCTTTTTAAATTCGGCGTCAACAACGCTGAAATTTAAGCTATCCGCAACCTTGTCAGCAATTTCAAATACTTTATTTTCAATTGAACTCGCCATTTATTTCTCCTTTCTTCGCTAACAATACGAAAGAGTGGGTTATTACCCACTCTTTCGCCTCATCGTCATCGTCCTTTATATTCTACCATATTTTTTCTTAAATTACAAGTGTTTTTTGAAAAAAATTCATTAAAGATAAATTTTATGGCTTAAATCGTTATTTGTGTCGCTGATAGATAAATTATTTTCTTAATTCTTTGTGCGATATGACGGAATATATGCAAGAAAACTGTGTGTAATGACGTAGGATATTATTTTAGGCACATTTAAAAAAAAATCAGAAATTTTTTTGCCACATATGTAATTTTCGGTATTGTCCCGGTGATATTTTGTATTTTTTTAAGAATATTTTATAGAACCAGGATAAATTATCAAAGCCGCATTCATAGCAAATATCGGTAACCGACAGATTACTTGAAAGCAGAAGATTGGCGCAGTAATTGAGTCTTAAATCACTGACCAGATCGGTGGGTGTGGTGTTATAATATTTTTTCAGACTTCTTGAAAGATGCTCTCTGCTTTTTCCGGATATTTCATACATTTTTTCAACACCGTATATAAAGTTTTGGGGTTTCTTCATTTTCTCGTAAGTTACCTCAAGCCAAAGAGGAATTTCGGATTTTGACGGGGTATAATCAAAAAAGAAGGTTGTAAACAAATCGGTAAGAAGTTTTTTGAATTTTATTCTCGCAACGGAAACATCGTCTATATTTATTAACTCGGACAAAGAAAAAAATACCCTGTTTTTCTCCGTTTCGGTGAGAGAAATAAGCGGTGGCAGCTCATGGGTGAAAAGCTGCTCCGAATTAAAATCATTTCCCAAGTATGCGCACATGGAAGCAAATTCTTTTTTTCTGAAGGCGAGATTTATAAAATCAAAGGTTTCATTGCCGTTTCTGATATATTCATGACTGTCAAAATCACGGATAAAAAGCAGATTCCCCGGTGATAAAATATGTTCCGTGTCGTTTACAATATGCTTTGCCTCGCCTTTTAACATCAGAAATATTTCATAATAATTGTGATAATGGGGAGTAAATCTTTCGGTATCACTTTTTATGTATCTGCATAAAAACCCTGTTTCGGGATTTGTATGATAAATTTCATCAAGCATTTTTCCTTTCATTGGAGTCACCTCAATATCACAATAGCACAAAAAACATATCATGTCAAGAGAGGAAATAAAAAAAATAATAATATATAATATTTTAAAATATGATTTTCATTAAAGAAATAGGTACCGGTAAGAAAGAAATAATAAGAGTTCCGACCGCTTGGACTATGTATTTCGAACATTATATGCTACGTTGTTGATTTTATGAATATCACAGGAAAGGAAGTAATGTCATGGATTTTATAAATGAAAAAATAAGGACAATTACAGAAAAACTAAAAACAATCGTTTCGGAAAAGGTATGCGATGCAGACTGTGAATATATCTATGTTCCGGAATACAAAACCACAAATACCCCGCCGGATAAAAATGCCGGTTGGAAAAAATACGAAAAGGATACCGTATTAAGGGGAATGGACGAGCATCATTGGTTTCATTTCAAAATACCTGCCATAAAAAAACGGGAAGGAAAAGAATTGAGAATTTCCGTATTCACAGGCAGAGAAGGTCAATGGGGTTCGTGTAATCCTCAGGGAGTAATATATCTGAATGGTATAACAACACAGGGACTTGACGCAAATCATACCTGGGTGCCCATAGAATATGAAAAGGAATATGACGCTTATATATACTTTTATTCTTCAATGAACATAGATGTGGAATATAAAGTCAATATTTCTCTTGTTCAGACAGATCTTGATACGGAAAAACTGTATTATCATTTGTTGGTGCCATATGAATGTATGCAGCTGTTGGACAAAAACTCCTATGATTATGTAAAAATAAGAGATTGTCTTGACAGAGCGTTGTTTAATCTTGATCTGCGTGATGTTTCATCGGAAGAATATCATAAAAGCGTTGCTGAAACAATAAATTGGCTTGAAAAAGAATTTTACGGGAAAGTATGCGGAAACAGCGAACAGGTTGTAAGCTGTATAGGACACACTCATATAGATGTTGCATGGCTTTGGACGGTTGCGCAGACAAAAGAAAAGGCACAAAGAAGCTTTTCAACCGTTATTAATATGATGAAGCGATACGATGATTACAAATTTATGTCAAGTCAGCCACAGCTTTATCAGCACGTTAAGGACAACGATCCTCGGCTGTATGAGGAGATTAAAAAGCGTGTTAAAGAGGGACGCTGGGAGGTTGAGGGTGCTATGTGGCTTGAAGCGGACACCAACCTTATAAGCGGAGAAAGCCTTATAAGACAAATTCTGCACGGAAAAAAATTCATGAAGGACGAATTTGGAGTTGAAAGTAAAATTTTGTGGCTGCCCGACGTATTCGGCTACAGTGCGGCACTTCCGCAGATATTGAAAAAATGCGGAGTTGATCAATTCTTTACATCAAAGATATCATGGAATGAGACAAACTCTTTCCCACATGATACATTTATGTGGCAGGGGTTGGACGGCTCAGAAGTTTTTGCGTCATTCATTAACGGATATGTAAATAAACTCGATGCGGCAAATCTTAAAAGAACTACGCAAACCTATAAAGATAAATCCTACAGTAATGATTCTTTGATAACCTTTGGTTTTGGTGACGGAGGCGGTGGACCCACTCCCGAAATGATGGAGCATTATCAACGTCTGAATAAGGGTATTCCGGGAATGCCTAAGGCAGTTATAAAAAGAGCCGGCGAATTTTTTGATGAAATTGAAGAAAAATACAATGATGCAGCCAAAAATCTGAGAAAAGAAAACAGATGGGTGGGAGAGCTGTATCTTGAAATGCACCGTGGTACATATACTTCCATTGCAAAAAATAAGAAAAACAACAGAAAGAGCGAGCTTGCAATTATGGAGGCGGAAACACTTGCTGCTGCCGATATGATATTTAACGGAGGAGAATATCCCGAAAAGCTGTTCCGTGATAATCAAATAAATGTTCTGCTCAA
Source organism: Clostridia bacterium (assembly GCA_034101885.1). Taxonomy (GTDB): domain Bacteria; phylum Bacillota; class Clostridia; order UBA1381; family UBA1381; genus RGIG1988. Next base: position 40,599 of record JAXEIW010000127.1, read on the forward strand.
TCAGTTCCATGATATTATACCCGGTTCTTCCATAAAAGAGGTATATGATGTTACCGATACCGAATATGCTCACATTTTAAAGACAACAAGAGAAGTCATTGACAGCAGACTGCAAAGTATGGCAGCTTCAATAGGCACCGATGGCGGAGTTTTGGTATATAACCCTGCACCTTATGATATGACGGATGTTATTGAATTGAACGGCAGAAAGATTTTAGCCGAAAATATTCCGGCACACGGCTGGAGGGTTGTGGAAAACACCCCGGTTAATGAGGGAATAACCGTTACGGATAAATGTCTTGAAAATTCTCTTATCAAGGTTGTGTTCAACGATAAATATGAAATTATATCGGTTTATGACAAGGAATGTGACAGAGAGCTTATTCCGGCGGGCAAAATTGCAAACAGGATAGAAATATTTGAAGATTATCCGAGAGAATACGATGCATGGGAAATAACAAGCTATTACAGACAGAAAATGTGGATTGCCGATGATTTGAGCGGGGTTAAGACTCTTGACAACGGATTTGAAATCAAACGCAGCTACGGTCATTCGATTATAACACAAAAGATAAAATTAAACAAAGACTCGAAGAGAATAGATTTTGAAACGGTTGTTGACTGGCATGAGGATCATGTTCTAATGAAGGCGGCTTTCCCTGTTGACATTCACTCTCAGTTTGCAACTTACGACATTCAATTCGGAAATATTGAAAGACCTACTCATGAAAATACAAGCTGGGATGCGGCAAAATTTGAAGTATGCGCACATAAATGGGCTGATTTGTCCGAGGCTGACTACGGCGTAAGTATTTTGAATGACTGCAAATACGGTTACAGCATAGAAGGAAATGTAATGAAAATTTCATTGTTAAAAGCGGCAACATATCCAAATCCTGTTGCCGACAGAGGTATAAATACATTTACATATTCTCTCTATCCTCACTGCGGTGATTACAGAAAGGGTAAAACCGTAAAGCAGGGATACCTGCTGAATATGCCTCTTGAGGCTGCCGAAATAAAGGCAAACAAAGCAAAATTACCGGAACAGTTCTCGCTTATTCGTTCGGATAAAGAAAATGTTGTTATTGAAACAATTAAGAAAGCCGAAGATGATAATTCAATTATAGTGAGATTGTACGAAACATACAATTCAAAAACCAAAGCAACAATTACGGCAGGTTTTGATTTTAAAGAGGTATACTTATGCAATATGCTCGAGAATAATATTGAAAAAATTGAGGCTTCGGGCAATGAAATTAAATTGAATGTGAAGAATTTTGAAATTGTTACATTAAAATATGTTTTATAAAAACGCTTGTTTTGCAAGGCATATTTTAATGCTCACTGAATAAATGCGATTTTCAATCGCATTTAGAAAAATTATGACTATTGTCAAAATTTTTCGTGTAAAATCAAAGATTTTACACAGTTCGCATTGATAAAGTCTGCTGAAATAAATATTTTGGTAGCA
>JAXEIW010000128.1:0-14782 GCA_034101885.1 Clostridia bacterium
TTATTTTCTCCACCCCTTAAAAACTTTTGCTAAAATAAACGGAAAAAAAGAACAGATAGACAACAAGTCGATTGTAAGACCGACATACAGTTATATGGGGGACTATTCTATTTCCGATAATGTTTTAAAACAGGTTGTTGCATATGAAACGGAAAAAATTAATAATGTTGTTAAAACGAGTGATATAATTATAGTAAATAAAGATTACGGAATCGTTGATATTAATATAACGGTAGTTTTAAAATACGGCGAAAATATAAATAAAATATGCAACGAAATCGGGGCTGTTATAAAAAAACAGATTGAAAAAATGACAGCAATTAACAGGTGTAAGGTGGACGTCTATGTAAAAAGCATGATGGTGTGAATGATAAGCGGCGCATTTTGTTCTTTATCTCACATCAAGGTACAACAATATCAGCTTTTTTGCAAAACTTGACATTCTTTTTGATTTGTGCTATTATATTTTGAGTAAGAAGTGTATTTACAACGGTATAAATAACAAAGTGCTTCGTGCATATTGAATGATGGTAAAATAAAACGGTTTATTGAAATTTCTTGAAGAATAAAAAATGCCGTTTTCTTTCCCGTTCTGCAATTTGTACCGCCGAAGGTTGGCGGAATGGAGATAATGATGTACAAGGTTTTGAATAAAATAAACAATCCACAGGATTTAAAAAAATTAAGCAAAGACGAGATTAATGTATTATGCACAGAGATAAGAGAGTTTTTGGTTGAAAAGGTAACCAAAAGCGGAGGACATTTGGCATCAAATTTAGGGGTTGTAGAGCTTACAATTGCGCTGCATTTGGTTTACGATATGCCAAAGGATAAAATTATATGGGATGTGGGGCATCAATCCTATGTTCACAAGATATTAACAGGCAGAAAATCCCGTTTTGACACGTTAAGAAAATATAAAGGCATGAGCGGTTTTCCCAAAACAGCCGAAAGCGAATATGATTTTTTTAATACGGGACACTCCTCAACCTCAGTATCGGCTGCACTCGGAATGGCTCGTGCAAGAGATTTAATGAATGAGAATTATAATGTTGCAGCGGTGTTCGGTGACGGAGCCATGACGGGCGGAATGATTTATGAAGCATTAAACGATGCCGGACACCATAAAACACCTGTAGTATATATATTGAATGATAACGAAATGTCAATTTCAAAAAATGTAGGAGCATTATCAAAATATTTACGGAAATTAAGGCAAAAAAAATCATATCATAATTCCAAAATGGCTATTGACAAATTTCTTGAAAGTATTCCTTTGGTAGGAGATCCGATAAGATACAGTCTGAAGCATATAAAAAACACAATAAGATTGAGCGTTATTCCTTCTACCTTTTTCGATGATTTGGGAATTGAATATTTAGGTCCGGTAGACGGACACAATATTGATGATTTAACAAGCGTTCTGACGCTTGCAAAGGATATGGACAGACCTGTTATTGTTCATGTAATAACGCAAAAAGGAAAAGGCTATAAACCGGCTGAAAATAATCCTCAGAGCTTCCACGGAATACCTGCATCCGATACTAAAACAGAATACAAAACAAAATATAAGGATTATTCGCAGTGTGCCGGAGAAACCTTGGTAAAGCTGGCTGATAAAAATGATAGAATAACCGCAATAACAGCGGCAATGCCTTCGGGAGTGGGACTTATTGACTTTTATAAGAAATACCCAAAAAGATTTTTTGATGTGGGCATAGCCGAACAGCATGCCGTAACCTTTGCGGCAGGACTTGCAATTTCGGGAATGATTCCGGTATTTGCGGTGTATTCGTCATTTTTGCAAAGAGCATATGACCAGATTCTACACGATGTTTGTCTGCAAAATCTGCACGTAGTATTACTTGTTGACAGAGCCGGAATAGTAGGTGCAGACGGAGAAACACATCACGGTTTATATGACATATCCTTTCTTTCCGATATGCCGGGAATGACAATTTTGTCGCCCTCATCATTTTCACAGCTTGAAAAGATGCTTGATTATGCGGTAAATGAACACAAAGGTCCTATTGCAATACGGTATCCGAGAGGAAACATTGAGTATATGGGAGAAGAAAATTGTGACATGGCAGAAATCGAAGTAATAAATCCCCATGGGAATAATGTTATAATAACTTCGGGAAGAATGGTTAATACGGCTGTAAAAGCGGCAGACATACTGAAAAAAGACGGTATAAATATAAAGATAGTTAAACTTAATAAAATTTATCCCGTTCCGGAGAATTTATATGATTATCTTAAGGGCGCGGACTGTATTGTAACACTTGAGGATAACACCGTTTCGGGCGGAATGGGAATGATTATAGGCGCAGAGCTTGAGCAATTGAGAATTAATTCCAAGTTTAAAATCTTTGCATTTCCCGATGAGCCTATTATTCACGGCAGCATAAATGTGTTGGACAGGCATTATCGGCTTGATGCGGTTTCTGTTGCGGAAGATATAAAAAAATTAAAGTCCGAATAGATATTTGTTGTCATTAATTTTTCATAGGTAATAAGTGGGATTTTAAGTTTTATGAAGGGAGAAGCAAGTAATGTCCGAAAAAATCAGATTGGATGTTTTTATGGCAGAAAAAAAGATAACAGACAGTAGAGAAAAAGCAAGAGCTCTTATAAAAAACGGACAGGTATTGATAAACGGACAGCCTTGCAAAAAGGCGGGATTTCCTGTTGATATACAAAATCATAAAATTGAAATTACCGGAGAGCAGCTTCGGTATGTAAGCCGAGGCGGACTTAAGCTTGAAAAAGCCTTAGAGAAATTTAATATTGATTTAAAGGATAAAATTGCCGCCGATATTGGTGCGTCAACAGGAGGATTTACTGATTGTATGCTGAAATGCGGAGCAAAAAAGGTTTTTGCCATTGATGTTGGGACAAATCAGTTGGATAAAAGGCTTGCGGAAGATGACAGAGTTGTTAATTTGGAAAAAACAAATATTCGATATGTTACTCCCGATACATTGGGCGAGCTTGTCGATTTTGCTTCTGTTGATGTGTCTTTTATTTCATTAAAATATGTTATTCCCATAGTCGGAAATTTACTCAATCAGAAAGGGCAGGCTGCGGCTCTTATTAAGCCGCAGTTTGAAGCCGGTCGAAGCAAGCTTAACAAAAAAGGTGTTGTCAAGGACATAAATGTTCATTACGAAGTTTGTCTTAGCATAATTGAGTTTATAAAAGATTCGGGGCTTTATCCGACAGATTTTGATTTTTCGCCAATAAAAGGGCCTGAAGGCAATATTGAGTATCTTGTGTACATGAAAAAGGAAAGAACGATCAGCCTTGTATCAGAGGATAAAATAAAGGAAACAGTCAGACTTTCACATTCATATTTTAAGGGTGCCGACAACTAACGAAAGGAATTGATAAAAGATGAAATTATCCGATGATATAGTGATAAACGGAAAAAGAGCCATGGCAAGATCGTACGCTAAAATCAATCTTACGCTTGATGTTACCGGAACAAGGTCGGACGGATACCATTTGATTGAAACGGTTATGCAAACAGTTAATTTATCCGATATAATTATTGTGGATAAATACGATGGCGGAATTAAAATAAGCACAAACAAGAACTATTTGCCCGTAAACAATAAAAATATAGCATATAAAGCGACAGAGCTTTTTTTTAAGAAGCTTGGGAAAAGGCATGGGGCAAAAATTTTGATACATAAAAATATTCCCGTTGCGGCAGGCTTGGCAGGGGGCAGCGGAAACGGTGCCGCTGTTCTTGATGCTTTGAATTTACTCTATTCAAACCCTTTCAGTCAAAAGGAATTGCTTGAAATCGGATCAGAGCTTGGAGCGGACGTGCCTTATTGCATGACGGGAGGAACGCAGCTTGCATCGGGCATAGGAGAAATTCTGACTCCTTTGAAACCGATTTCTAAACATTATGTTTTGCTTGTAACGCCACCGATTACCGTTTCAACACCTTGGGTTTATGCGGAATTTGACAATATAGAAAGGAAAATATTTCCGAATACAAAGGCAATGCTTAATGCAATTGAAAATGATAATTATAAAGCTGTATGCGAAAATCTTTCGAATGTGTTGGAGGGAGTAACCGTAAAAAAATATCCTGTATTGAGGGGTATTAAAGAAAAGCTGATTTTAAACGGAGCGGACGGTGCATTGATGAGCGGAAGCGGACCTACAGTATTTGGATTTTTCAGCGATTACAACAAAGCAAAAGCATCACATGACAGTTTTTCTCATATGTATAAAAATGTATATCTAACAACAACCATTTAGTTTCAATATTTAACTTTATTATTTGATAACCTAAAAAGCGCGACCGATTTTCAAAACGGACGCACTTTTATGTATTTAATGCTCACTGAATAAATGCGATTTTCAATCGCATTTAGAAAAATTATGACTATTGTCAAAATTTTTCTTGTAAGCCGCTGTGCGGCTGCGTTTCATAATTGTTCAGCAGTCATTATTTAATCAGCGTTTCCTTGAGCTTAATCTTCGATTGAAAGAGACGGAACAGCATTTAAATCAAGCGCTGCACGGTCACCGTTAAGATATAGATAGTATCCTGCACAGGCTATCATTGCCGCATTATCGGTACATAAAACAGGAGGTGGATAGAGAACATCTATACCAATTTTTTTACACATATCGGTCATTTTACCTCTAAGCTCGGAATTTGCAGCAACTCCTCCGGCAATAGCTATTGTTTTTACGTTGTTTCTGTTTACGGCTTCAATGGTATGTTCACACAGCACATCTGTTACTGCGTCCTGAAAACTTGCGGCAACGTCTGCCTTATTAATTTGTATACCCTGCTGTTCGGCTTTATGAAGATAATTTATTACGGCGGTTTTTACACCGCTGAACGAAAAGTCAAGGGAATCACCCTCCATTTTAACACGAGGAAAATGAATAGCCTTCGGATCACCGTTTTTTGCAAGTTTATCTATTAGAGGACCTCCGGGATAGCCGAGACCGAGAACTCTTGCTATTTTGTCAAAAGCTTCTCCCGCGGCATCATCTCTTGTTCTGCCGAGAATTTTAAATTTTGTATAGTCCTCAACCGAAACTATATGGCTGTGACCGCCCGAAGCCACAAGCGAGATAAATGGGGGTTCAAGCTCCTTATGTGCAAGAAAGTTTGCCATAATATGCCCCTTTATATGGTGTACGGGAACTAAAGGTTTCTTTGCTGCATAGGCATAGCCTTTAGCATAGGAAACTCCTACCAAAAGTGCGCCCACAAGTCCCGGTCCGTAGGTTACCGCAACTGCATCAACATCATTTATCGTAGCATTTGCCTGCTCCAACGCTTCATTAACAACGGCGTCAATGTTTTCTATGTGCTTTCTTGAAGCTATTTCCGGAACAACACCGCCGTATTTTTTGTGTAAATCAATTTGAGTGTTAATAACATTTGATAAAATTTCACGGCCGTTTTTTACTACAGCTGCTGCTGTTTCATCGCATGAACTCTCGATTCCGAGTATTAATTTATCCATATTGTCCTCCATTTGCTGCCCACGCGCATAAACACGCTTTAAGTACAGCACCGCAAAATTCATTTTATAACCGTATCATAAGAAATAACCAAATCCATTAAAATCGCATTTTCAACAGGTGAAACATAATAATTTTTTCTTTCACCAACAATTTTAAACCCGTGGGAAGAATACAGAGAAACGGCTGCATTATTTGATTTTCTCACTTCCAAAGAGAGAACCGACAGTTTCTTTTCTTTTGCTTTTTTTATGAGCCTGTCAACCATGGAAGATGCAATTTTACGTCGTCTGTATTCTTTTTTTACCGCTATATTGGTAATTTGTCCTTCATCGGCAACTTGCCAAAACCCGGCATATCCCACAATCTTGTTATCCTCTTTTGCAATAACATAGTTTGCCATAGGATTTTTAGCTTCATCAAAAAAGGATTTTTCCGACCACGGAACAGAAAAACATTCTCGGTCAAGCTCGGCAAGAGCTTTTGAATCGGATTGTTCTATGCCCGTAAAGGTAAGCATAAAATCCCGCCCTTTCTGCGTAAAATACTATAATTTTTGTTAGCTGTTTTCGGGATTATCTTGGTTTTCTTGTATTTCTTCAATTTTGTTTGAAAGCTGAGTTAAAGCGATATACAGCTTGTCGGCGGTTTTTTCATAATCCTCCAAATCGCCGCCGAAGGGATCGTCTATATCACCTTCCATATCCGCAAGCTCACATAAGGTACAGGTCTTATCAGCCGCAAAGTCTTGCAAAAGCATTTTATGAGCTTCTGTCATAGTGACTATCAAATCGCTTTTTTCAATAAGCTCCGGAGTTATTTGTTTGGATCTATGATCGCTTAAGTCTATGTCATATTTTTTGAGAGCCTCAACAGCCTCACTGCTGGCAGGCTCACCGTCCTTTGCAAAAAGACCGGCAGACTCTATTCTGACATCCAAGTCGTTTTCAACAGCAATCTTATTCATAATGGCAGCAGCCATAGGACTTCTGCAGGTGTTGCCTGTGCATACAAATAATATGTTCATTTTTCTCTCCATTCCGCCGCCTTCGGGCGGCACAAATACTAATGTGAAAAAGTCAGTTTATTCCCAATGCACTCTTTGCAAGCTTATCGGCAAGATCATTATATTCATCGCCCGAATGACCTCTGACTTTTATAAAATGAATATCCACATATTGAGATATTTCTTTATAGGTATCGGCATAGTGACGTGTGCCGAATTTGTTTGCCCTCCATGCCCCGGTACACCACTTTTCTATGCCTTCATAATCATAGTAAATATCAATGCTTTTAATGCCGTGTTCAAGACAATATCTCATTATAAATTCCGAGCCCTTTATTTCTCCGGCAACATTTCTCATTGAAACAAGCTCCGGATCGGAAAAAGCCTCGTTAAAATGCAGTTCTTCTCCGTTATAAAATAATACAGCGCCATATGAAAACATTGCTTTTTCGAGTAAGAAACTGCCGTCAACATATGCAACCGCTTCACTTTCCGAATGTGCTTCTTTTTTTGTTCCGTCCATAAAAGCTTTTGCATCATCAAAAGAGGTAAAGCTTTTGTATTCAGCGCCGGAAAATCTATATATTTCTTTTTGACAGTCTTCCCATGTTTCATATATTCCCGGATTTCTGCCCTTTCTTACAGCATAATATTTTTTCAAAACGACACCTCATTTAAAACAAGTCAAAATTATGATTACGGTATAATAATGCGTTGTCATTATCAACCGCAAAGCTTTTGAATAAGCTCGGCAAGCTCCTTTGCTTTTTTATCTATATAATCTTTATCATTTCCCTCTATCATAACACGAACCAAGGGTTCTGTTCCCGACGGTCTTATAAGAACTCTGCCCTGCCCCGCAAATTCATCTTCAATACTCTTGATTACTTTTGCAATTTCTTCAATTTCCATATAAGTATTTTTGTATTCGGGTTTTACCTTTGCATTATACAGCACCTGCGGCATAACCGTCACAACTTTGGCAAGCTCTGATGCCTTCTTGCCGGTTTTTTTCATAACGGACAGGAATTGAAGTGCGCTGACAAGACCGTCGCCGGTGGTGTTGTGTTCCAAAAAAATAATATGTCCCGACTGTTCGCCACCCAAAACGTAACCCTTGTCAAGCATTTCTTCAAGAACATAACGATCGCCGACTTTGGTTTTGGGAATATTGATTCCCATTTTTTCCCCTGCGATAAACAGTCCCAGATTACTCATAACGGTAGCGACAAGAGTGTTTTTTGCAAGCTTGTTCTCTCGCATCAATTCCTGCGCACAAATTGCCATAATTTGGTCACCGTCAATGAGATTACCTTTTTCATCAACCGCAAGCATTCTGTCAGCGTCACCGTCAAAAGCAATACCTACGTCGGCACCGATTGATACAACATATTGCTGAAGACTTTCCATGTGGGTTGAACCGCACATATCGTTAATATTTTTGCCGTCGGGGGTATTGTGTATTGCTTCTACCGAAGCGCCTAATTTATTAAGTGCCTTAAAGGCTGTCTGATAGCTTGCACCGTTTGCACAGTCAACAGCAATTTTCAATCCCTCAAGATCGGTATCGATTGTAGAGATTGCAAAGGAAACATAATCCTCAATCGCCGCATGGTTTGCCGAAACATATCCGACTTTGCCGTGGGTAGGAAGTTCATCAATTGTTTTTCTGCCCTCAATATAATCTTCTATTTCATTTTCTATTTCATCACTAAGCTTATATCCGTCCCTGTTAAAGAATTTAATTCCGTTATATTCGCACGGATTATGAGAAGCGGAAATAACAACCCCGGCATCTGCTTTATAAAGTCTTGTAAGATAGGCTACGGCAGGAGTAGGAATTACACCCAATGGTATAACCTTTGCGCCCATCGAGCACAAGCCGGCGGTAAGAGCCGCTTCAAGCATATCACCTGACTTTCTTGTGTCCTTGCCGATTAAAATTCGCGGCCTTTTTGTTGTTTCTTTGGTTAATACATATGCACCGCTTTGCCCTGTCTTAAATGCCAGCTCGGCTGTTAAATCCTTGTTAGCAATACCTCTTATTCCGTCTGTTCCGAAAAGTTTTCCCATTTATAATTCCTCCTTAATGATAATATGAAAATATTTTACGTTTTTTAATTGAATTTATCCCAAACAGTTCTTTTTAAAATATCAAATTTAATAAAATTTTATGCAGTGTCTTGTAAAGTTCTATATTATATGATATAATAAAATATTGAAAAAGTCAAATGTTTTTTTTCGGAGGGGAAAATATATGTCTAAAAGACTAAGCGGACTGTTCTTTATATTAACGGCTTTGGTTACTGTGTTTATCTTTTCTCGGTCCTTAAAACCTGTAAACGTTTCAAGTGCGGAAAGTGATTTTTTCGTAAATATTGTAATAGGTTTTTTTAACGTAAATAAGGAAATTCTATCTAATATAATAAGAAAAACAGCGCACTGTTTTGAATTTTTTGTACAGGGAAGCTGTCTTGCTTTAGCATTTGTGTGTTTGAAAAAATACTATGAAAGAATAATATATATATTGTTCTGCGGATTGTTTACCGCTGTTACAGATGAATTTTTGCAGCTGTTTTCGGAGGGAAGGGGGAGCATGGTTTCAGATGTATTTATAGATTTTTCCGGAACATGTATTTCGGTTATATTATTTACTTTAATATGGTATTTTATAAAAAAGAAAGCAAATTAAAATGAATTTACGTACTTGCCGGTATGAAAGGGGTAAATGTTGATATGAGTAACTGGTTTTGGGTTATTAGCTATGCCATAAATTTTTTGCTTATAATAACAATTGTGTGTTTTCAGCGCAGAGATCCTGTGGTGTCTATTGCGTGGATTTTGTGTTTTATAACATTGCCTGCTGTGGGACCTGTTATATTTCTTGTTTTCGGGCTGGGATTAAAAAGGCACGCCAAAAATAAATATAAGCAAAAGTTTGACATGGGGGCAAGGGCAGATGTAAAACTTAACAAGCAGCTGCATCATCCCGAAATGCAGAACACCGATCCCAAGTATTCCGACATGGTGAATTATTTTAAATATGCGGCAAAAAGTCCTTATACAGAAAAAAACGATATAAAGGTATTTACCGACGCCAAGGAAAAATATATTTCGGTTTTAAATGATATTGAAAATGCAAAAAAGAACATCAATCTTCTTTATTTTATAGTAAGGGATGATATAATAGGCAACAAAATAATAGATGCTCTTGTTAAGAAAGCAAGAGAAGGAGTGGAAATTCGTTTCCTTTATGACGGTTTCGGCTCAATTCTTACAAATCCCAAGATTTTCAAAAAACTAAAAAAAGAGAAAAACGCTCATGTTGCGGAATTTTTCCCGGTGCGTCTTTTTTCCTTTTCGAAAATAAATCACAGAAATCATAGAAAGATTATAACAATTGACGGAAAGATTGCATATATGGGAGGAATGAATCTGGGAGACGAGTATATGGGTTTGGGAAAACCGTCGCCGTGGAGAGATACTCATATCAGAATTGTGGGCGAGGCTGTATTTCAGATTCAAAAATATTTCTGTTTTGACTGGGAATTTTCGACAGGAGAAAACTTATCCGCAAAAACAAAGGATTTCTTCTCCTTTAAAACCGATGTAACCAATAATCTTCCGGTTCAGATTGTTGCCGCCGGTCCCGATTCAAAGGCGGAGGAAATAAAATTCGGAATGATGAAAATGATAAACAGCGCAAAAAAATATGTTTACATACAAACTCCGTATTTTGTGCCGGATGCAGCGTTTCTGACAGCCGTAAAGATGGCGTCCGAATCGGGTGTTGATGTAAGAATTATGATACCGGGAATACCGGACAAAAAATATGTTTATCATACAACCCTGTCCTTTGCCGAGGATTTGCTCAATTCCGGTGCACATATTTACTGCTACAATGGCTTTATTCATTCAAAAACCATTGTTTGTGATGATGAGGTAACGACAATAGGAACAACAAACATAGATACACGAAGCTTTTTGCTTCACTTTGAAATAAACGCCTTTATGTACAGCGGTGAATTTGCAAAGCTCAATAAAACTGTTTTTCTTAACGATATAGCTAATTCAAAGCCTCTTACACAAAAGGACTATGATGAACGCAAAAAGAATCATCCGATTAATTATATGCTTGACGGATTTTTCAGATTACTTTCACCTATTTTATAATAACCGTGTATTGTTAATTTATTAAATATCAGATTGGAGAATCAAATGAATTTACCTGTGGAGTTTACCGACAGAATGAAAAATATGCTGGGAGATGATTACGAAAAATTTGTATCAGCCTTTGAAAAGGAAGAAGCATATGTCGGTATCAGACTGAATCCTAAAAAGGAAAATACACATAAACTGTTTGACGGATTGGTATCAGAGGAAGACAGGATACCATGGTGTGATTATGGATTTTATGCCGATAAGAAAAAGATAAACGGAAATCACCCGTATCATTTGGCAGGAATGTGCTATTTTCAAGAGCCTTCTGCAATGTCCTGCGTCGAAGCTATAGATATAGAAGAAGATGATTTTGTTTTGGATCTTTGTGCGGCTCCGGGAGGGAAGGCAACTCAGGCAGGCGCAAAATTATCCGATAAGGGACTGCTTGTCGCAAATGAAATAATTTCGAAGCGTGCGGCTGTTCTTGCAGAAAATACAGAACGTTTCGGATTAAAAAATACCATAGTGACCAATGAAAGCCCGGACAGGCTTTGTGAAAAATTTGAGGAATTTTTTGACAAAATAATAGTTGACGCTCCCTGTTCGGGAGAGGGAATGTTTATAAAAGAACCTCAGGCAGTAACGGAGTGGAGCGTTAATCACACAAAAACCTGTGCGGTAAGACAAAAACATATTATGGACTGTGCTTATAAAATGCTTAGAAAGGGCGGATATATTGCGTATTCCACCTGTACCTTCGCTCCGTGTGAAAACGAGGGTGTTATAGACTATATGCTGTCGAAATATAAGGATTTAAGCATTGCCGAAACGGGTTTAGATATGGTTTCGGACGGAAACGGTACATGGGCGGAAACAGACAAAGATATGTCCGAAACAAAACGTATATTTCCCCATATTAATAATGGAGAAGGGCATTTTATTGCCGTACTTCATAAATCGGGCGAATGCGGCGAAAGAAAAATCACATCATTTAAGCCCGAATCAGATACAAAAAATGCCGTAAAGTTATTTAAAGAATTTGAGAAATCTGCTTTAAATACCGATTTTGACGGAGCTTTTAAGTTGTTCGGAGATAACCTTTATCTTGTCCCTCATGGGATAAATACCGATAAGATTAAATTGATAAGAGGAGGCTTGCATTTGGGTATTATTAAGAAAAACCGATTTGAGCCTTCCCACGCTCTTGCCCTTGCGCTGAAATATGATGATTTTAAGAATAAATTATCGTTTTCGGATGATGATCCCGAACTGAAAAAATATCTTCGAGGTGAAACACTGAACTGTGATTTGAACGGATATACCGCCGTTGCGGTTGAGAGAAATCCCGTCGGATGGGCAAAAGGCTCATGCGGAGTTTTAAAAAATCATTTTCCGAAACACTTAAGATTGACATGATTTTTATGAATTATCTACGGATAATATATTTCACAAAAAACAGCGCCTCTGCATTTATTGTCGTGGGCGCTGTTTTATTTAAAAAAGTTATAATACGGTTATTTTGACAAATTATCTTTTGCTAAGAACTTCTTTTTCGTATTCAACCACTTCATCAAACCATGAAGAATCGGCTGTAACATTACATTCCTCACAGTATTTATTCCAGACATCGGTAAACGGAAGCATTTTCATTTCTTCCTGTTTAACAAACAATTCGGTGAATTTTCCGCTGTTCTGCAAATCTGCAAGATACCGATTCGGTAAACACATAGCACTGAGCAAGGCTTTCTGCCAGCTTCTGAAGCCCGTTGTCCATGAGGCAATACGGTTTATGCTTGCATCAAAATAATCCAGCGCCATATATGTACGATCCAAAGCGTTGCAGCGTACAATTTCCTTTGCCATTTCCTTTGTTTCATCATCAAAAAGTACGGAATGATCGGAATCCCAGCGTATAGGTCTTGTAATATGCAAAGCAATTTCAGGGAAAAAGCATAAGAGTGCCGGAATTTTGTCCGATACAACCTCGGTTGGGTGGTAGTGACCGTTATCCATAAGAGGCATGCATTTGTCCTTGTGTTCGGCTGCAAAGCTTAAAGCAAATTCCGCAGAACCGGCGGTATATGCTTCAACGCCTATTCCGAATACCTTTGATTCAACGCACGGTTTAACCTTATCAAAATCATAAGGTTCGGAAAGTATTTGTTCAATAGAATCCTTATACAGCATTCTCGGTCCCATTCTGTCAGCAGGTATATCCTTAAAGCCGTCGCCTATCCATATATTCATAACACACGGAATACCGGTTTCTTCTGCAAAATACTGTGCAATTCTTATACAGGCTTTACCGTGATTAATCCAGAATTTGCGAACATTTTCATCGGGACTGGTTAAGGTTAGACCGTCTTTCTGCATTGGGTGGGAGAAAAATGTCGGGTTAAAATCTATACCCATATTTCTTTCCTTTGCAAACTCAACCCACTTTTTAAAATGCTTAGGCTCGATTTTATCTCTGTCAACAAATTCTCCTTCCTCGAAAATGGCATAGCAGGCATGCAGATTTAATTTCTTTTTGCCGGGGCAAAGAGAAATTACCTTGTCTATGTCCTGCATAAGCTGTTCCGGAGTCGTGGCTTTTCCGGGATAATTGCCTGTGGTCTGTATTCCTCCGTTTAAGGGACCGTCATGGTCAAAGCCGGTGACATCATCGCCTTGCCAGCAATGCAGAGATATTGGGATTTCTTTTAATTTTTTAATTGCGTCATCGGTATCAACGCCCCATTTTGCGTATATTTCTTTTGCTGTTTCATATCTTGTGTTCATATTATCCTCCATTCCGCCGCCATGCGGCGGCACAAATCCAATGTATGTGCGCATTATGTTTTATGCTGCTTATTTTCCGAATCAGACTTTTTTTACAAATAAAGTCTATACAAATATATTATAATAATTATTTGCATAAAAAAAGCTATTATTATGACTGAAAAAGTGTCTTTATTTGCAATTCCTGTATTTGTGAGGAGAAATGGAAAATTTTTTTTGAAATATGCGGTGAAAATAGCTTAGATTTTCATAACCTACGCTTTCGGCTATCTCAAAAACTTTCATTTCGGTGGTTTTCAAAAGGAATGCAGCCTGATTTAATCGTTTATCCTGTATCAGCTCTGTAAATGTTTTTCCGGTTTGTTTTTTTATCTCACGGCTCAGCCAGCACATATCATAGTGAAGGCTATCGGAAAATTCCCGTAGTGTTCCGTCAAAATAATGCTCTTCAATATATCTTAATACCTCAAGTGCAAGCCGCTTTTCAGGCATACACGGATTGATTTTTAATGTTTCCGTATGATTTGCAAGCTGCAAAAATAACAATCCCATCGTAAGCTGATTTATACTTCTTTTATTTGACTGGTGGTTTACAAGTGTCCATATAAGATTTTCAAGCAGGTTTTGTATCGGAAGAATATTATCCACACTGAAATGCAGATAATTGACATTGTTTTTATTTCCGCACAGACAGTTTACCAAAAAATCTCTTATCGGGTTGTTCTCTTCGTCAATCATATGTATTGCCATATCAAAAAATTGAGGGAGTATTATAAAATTTACGGCAATATCATCTTCCTTTGCGGGATATATTTCCTGAATGGCATTTTGACTGAGCACAAGCAATTCGCCCTTTTTTAAAACAACCTCCGTGTCGTTTATGATGTGATGAGTTTGCCCTTGGCACATATAAATCATTTCAACGTAGTTGTGAGTATGGGCCGGGAAATGTATAAACCTTGTATGAGGACGGAGCGTTATCAGCTTGCCTCGCTCAAGAAGCAAGTCGCAGTCTATTTCACGAGAATTTTCGCGCATATAAATACTTCGGTCAATTTCATTTTTACCCGAAAGAATGGCGCATTCCTCCTCTGTTATTTCCTTTAGTCTGTTTAATAGGTCGGTATTCATATAATCCTCCTATGATGTGTTACATAATTATTTAATGACTGCTGAACAATTATGAAGCGCAGCCGCACAGCGGCTTACAAGCGTTTCATAATTGTTTTGGTGCAAGGATTTTGTGCATTTTTGCAAAAAATCCTTGCACCATGAATAAATATTTTGCTACCAAAATATTTATTTCAGCAGACTTTATCAATGCGAACT
>JAXEIW010000129.1:0-4595 GCA_034101885.1 Clostridia bacterium
TTTCAGAATTGTTTTGGTGCAAGGATTTTGTGCATTTTTGCGAAAAATCCTTGCACCATGAATAAATATTTTGCTGCCAAAATATTTATTTCAGCAGACTTTATCAATGCGAACTGTGTAAAATCTTTGATTTTACATGAAAAATTTTGACAATAGTCATAATTTTTCTAAATGCGATTGAAAATCGCATTTATTCAGTGAGCATTAAAATACAGCAATAAAATTCCTCATTCCTTTGTGGGAATGAGGAAATTTTATGAGAATAAAAAAGGGCTGCTATTAATCTCGTCGGAGATTTGCCCACTTGTTAAAAAAATAACAGAAATCTCCAAAAAAATCAGAGCTGCTTAATTTGTATGTGCTTTTTTTAAAAGAAGCTCCAATTGGTATTCGATTTTCAAAGCTGTTTGAATAACCGAATTATCTGTCAGAGGGAGAGCCTTCTCCTCAATCAGATTTGACAATTTTTGTCGTAAAGTGCTTAATTCATCCATATTAATCCTTCTTTCTTTTTATTTTGTAAAACAAATAACAATTCTCCGGCATATAACAAAATATATGGAATTATCTGTTATTGTTTTGTTTTGTACTGTCATTTTACAATAAAAAACAAAAGGTGTCAATATGATTTGATAAAATCTTTTAAAAATCGTGCGACAAAAAAAGACAATTACTGTTTCCAAATAAGTTTTTTTGTGTTCACATTACATGAAATGATATTAATTGACAATTCAGTCGATTTTATTTGACTTTATTTTTGATTTGTTTGAAAGATATATTAACGCCAAAATCGACATGATAATACATAGCGCCGAAACAAGCTGTGATATGCCGAGAACTCCGTCAATCAAGTAGAGAATATATTGGCTTTGTCGCATACCCTCCAAAAATAATCTGCCGATTCCGTACCACAAGGTGTAGAAGAAGAACACCTGACCGTCCGCCTTTTTCTTATCTCTGAATATCAGCAGTATAATCAATCCGATTATGTTCCATATGGATTCATAAAGGAACAGCGGATGAACGGGAGAACCGCCGTTTATTGTCATACCGAAAATACTGCTTGTTTCTCTGCCGTAAACCTCGGCATTTACAAAATTTCCGAAACGTCCTATTGCCTGCCCTATGAAAAGTCCCGGGCAGCATACATCAAAGATTTTAAGTATAGGAAGTTTTTTTATTTTGCAGTATATAATTGTTGAGATTACTGCGCCTATTATACCTCCGTAAATGGCAAGACCGCCCTCCCATATTTTAACAATGTTAAAAAAGTTTCCGTTAAGACAGCCGGGATCAAAAATTACATAGTATATTCTGGCACATATTATTCCTGAGATTAAACCGTAAAATGCTATGTCGAAAACGTTGTCGGAAGATACGCCCCTTTTTTTGCAGGTAGCGCTTACAAATATAAGCCCTGCTATAAAACCTGTAAGTATAATTAATGCATACCAATACACTGGTTTTGAAAAAATATGGAATGCAACTCTGTTTATATTAAATTCCAGTCCAAAAGCCGGAAATCCTATTTTATTTGTCATAATTATCCTCCATTCGGCACTTGGCTGCATAAATAATAATGCAGCGCGTTTTTATATTCCTTTCATTGTGAGAGATATGCGTTTTTTGTTTATATCAATGTCAAGAATTTTAACCTTTACAATATCTCCCACAGACAATACATCGGTAGGATGCTTAATATATCTGTCGCATATCTGAGAGATATGGACAAGACCGTCCTGATGTACTCCGATATCGATAAAAGCTCCGAAGTCTATTACATTTCTGACCGTTCCCGTCATTATCATATCCGGCTTCAGGTCCTTTATATCCATAACATCGGATGAAAGAACGGGCTGAGGAAGCTCTTCACGGGGATCTCGTCCCTTTTTCAAAAGACCGTCACATATATCTTTGATTGTGGGAATACCGATTTTGAGTTCGTCGGATAATTTATTAATATCGGTTTGTGAAAGCCGTTCACGAATATCCGAGATATTGGCGTTGATTACATCGGATAATTCGTAACCTAATTTTTCCAAAAGCAATAATGCTGCCTTATAGCTTTCGGGATGTACCGATGTATTATCAAATACATTATCGCCGTCGGTAATTCTTAAAAAGCCTGCACATTGTTCGTAAGCTTTTTTACCTAATTTTGAAACCTTTAAAAGCTCGGAACGGTTTTTGAATTTTCCGTTTTCCTCACGGTAGGCGGCTATGTTTTTTGCAACCGATGAATTTATGCCGGAAATGTATGATAAAAGCGACGGTGACGCAGTGTTTAAATCCACACCGACGCTGTTGACGCAGTCCTCCACAACTCCGCCGAGAGCCTCGCCCAATTTTTTCTGATTCATGTCGTGCTGATATTGTCCGACGCCTATTGCCTTAGGATCAATTTTTACAAGCTCCGCCAAAGGATCCTGCAAACGTCTTGCTATTGAAACGGCGCTTCGGAGGGATACGTCATATTCGGGAAACTCTTCGGCGGCAAGCTTTGACGCGGAGTACACCGAAGCTCCGGCTTCGCTCACTATCATGTATTGTATCTTTCTGTCCGTTTCTTTGATAAGCTGTGCAACAAAGATTTCCGTTTCCTTTGAAGCCGTTCCGTTTCCGATTGAAATTAAATCAACATTATGTTTATTAATGAGTGATTTTAATGTTTGCTTTGCCTTTTCCTTGTCATGATGTTCAAGAGTGCAGTAAATAACGTTTGTATCGAGAACCTTACCCGTTTCATCAACAACAGCCACCTTACAGCCTGTTCTGTATCCGGGATCAAGACCTAAGATTGTTTTGCCTTTGATCGGAGGCTGAAGAAGAAGACCGTTAAGATTTTTTGAGAATATTTTTATGGCAGCCTCCTGCGCTCTGTCAGTCAGCATATTTCTTATTTCGGTTTCCACGGAGGGAGCTATAAGTCTTTTATATGCGTCCTCACAGGTTTCTTCAAGATATTTTGATGACGGAGATTTTCGTGTTATAACCTCGTTTTTTAAGAAACGGGACATTGTTTCTTCGTCAGCATCCAGCTTTACGCTTAAAAATCCGTCTTTTTCCCCTCTGTTTATTGCAAGAATACGGTGATTTGCAATCTTTGCGGCAGGTTCGGAAAAATCGTAGTACATACCGTAAACGCTGTCCTCGTCCTTTGAAGCCTTTGAAACAAGGATAGCCGTTCTGTATGTTTTATCCCTTAATTCCTTTCTGTATTCGGCATTGTCGGAAATTATTTCGGCGATAATATCCATAGCACCGGCAATGGCGTCCTCTGTATTTTCAACACCTTTTTCAATGTCGATATATTCGCAGGCAGCAGCTTCAATGTCGGTATCTTTGTTTTGCTCCAGGATTAGTTTGCTGAGGGGTTCAAGTCCCTTTTCTTTTGCAATTGTGGCTCTTGTTCTTCTTTTTGGTCTGAAAGGACGATAAATATCGTCAATTTCGGTTATCGTTGCGGCATTGTTTATTGCCGCTGTAATTTCATCGGAAAGCTGCCCCTGCTCATCAATTAATCGAATTACCTCCGCTTTCTTTTCTTCAATGTTTCTCAAATAGCACAGTCTTTCATAAAAGCTTCGTAATATTTCATCCGAAAGCTCACCGGTAGCTTCCTTTCTGTATCGGGCGATAAACGGAATTGTGTTTCCGTCATCTATAAGCTTTACCGTATTTACCGCTTGCCATTCCTGAAGGGAAAATTCCCTTATAAGTTCTTTTGTAATATTGTCTGTAACCATATTTAACTCCATTTCGTAAAAATATTTATATTTGCTATATAATGACTGCTGAACAATTATGAAACGCAGCCGCATAGCGGCTTACAAGCGTTTCAGAATTGTTTTGGTGCAAGGGTTTTGTGCATTTTTGCAAAAAAACTTGCACCATGAATAAATATTTTGCTACCAAAATATTTATTTCAGCAGACTTTATCAATGCGAACTGTGTAAAATCTTTGATTATACACGAAAAATTTTGACAATAGTCATAATTTTTCTAAATGCGATTGAAAATCGCATTTATTCAGTGAGCATTAATTAAGTTTTCGGCGGCAGAAATTATCAAAAATACTTATTCCAAACTGATACTAAAAAAAGCTATGCAGTAACCTCATATCAATCGGGTGCTGCATTCTTTTTTTGTCTCCACCAATAAACCTGTAAGAACCAGATATATATGGGATTTATGAGGGTTGGTGTGCGGTGGCAGTTTTTTACAAGTATATTTTTGCTATATTTTGAAGTGAAAATTACCGTATTTTTGACTCCATTCAAACCAATTACCAATGGTATTTATGACCGTTGCACTTACATATTGATTTTTCGTTATTTTATCGGAAATTTTATTTCTTCAAATTAAATCATGCCGTCGGCAATAGGTCGGCATTTTGGTAGGTGATAGCTTGTAATTTGTTGGTTTGATTCAATTTCTGAAATGCCGTATAAATGCTCCAAAACCGTGTGCCCAAGGTTCGAGTCCTTGTACCCCTGCCACTAAATTGTCCTTGAACTTGGCAACAGGCTTGGTTTGGGGGCTTTTTTATTGCTTTTTTACGGTTTGACTGATTGTCAATCATCTTCCGTATTGCA
>JAXEIW010000130.1:0-39747 GCA_034101885.1 Clostridia bacterium
GCGCCAACTGCTTTGCAGTTGCGCAACTCGCATAATGCATTGCCCCCTTTAGACTATGCTCTTTGGTTGGGCGGTTCAAGTTTTGCGTTCTTTTTCAGACAACAGTCAAGGAAGTTTAGTTGAATTGTTTAGCTTTTTTGAAAATAATGCTGCCGACACACAGTGATAAACAATAATTTATACCTGAATAGTAACTAAAATCTTTGATTTTACATGAAAAATTTTGACAATAGTCATAATTTTTCTAAATGCGATTTAAAATCGCATTTATTCGGTGAGCATTATTTATTGCCTGTCCATTTTGGCGAAACGGAGGAGTAAACATTGAAAAGGATTATTACAATACAAGACATATCATGCGTGGGAAAATGCTCGCTTACCGTTGCACTTCCCATAATATCGGCGGCAGGTGTTGAAGCCTCGGTGCTGCCTACGGCAGTATTATCAACTCATACGGCATTTCCGAAATTTACTTTTCATGATTTAACAAAGGAAATCAATCCGATAGCAGATGTATTTGAGGAGCTCGGAATAGATTTTGATGCCGTATATACGGGATACCTGGGTTCTTTTGAACAGTTGCAGTTGGTTGAAAATTTTATAGACCGGTTTAAATCGGATAAAACGGTTATATTTATCGATCCCGTAATGGGAGATAACGGCGAACTTTATAAGGGATTTACTCAGGAGTTTGCCGACAGCATGACAAGCTTGTGCAAAAAATCCGATTTGATATTACCAAACCTTACCGAAGCGTCTTATATGCTTCATATTCCGTATCGTGAAGAATATGACGAAGAATACATTAAGGATGTGCTTATAAAATTAACCGATTTGGGAATAAAAAAAGCCGCTCTTACAGGAGTCAGCTTTGAAAAGGATAAAATAGGTTTTTATTTATATGATTCCAAAACAAAGGAATTTTTCAGCTATTTCAATGAAAAAATGCCGGAGGTGTTTCATGGAACAGGCGATGTGTTTGCCTCTGCGGCATTGGGAGCACATATGAGAGGACTCAATATTTACGATTCTCTTATAACAGCCGTTGATTATACGCTGGAATGTATAAAATGTACTGTGGCGGACAAGAACCACAGAACCTACGGAGTGAACTTTGAAGAAGCTCTGCCGATGTATATTAAACGGTTGAGCTGTTAACCATAACTTTACCCTGCACCGCTGAACAAAAACAAGTCTTGCATTTTGAAAGCTTGCAGCGATGTGGGGTTATAATTTTTCCTCGCTCTCAGAGTCTAACCTCAATATTTCTGTGTATTTTTAACTCATCCCTGCTTACAAAACAATTTAACGCATTTACATTTACTCCGTTTTTTTTCGCCGCCTTAAGAGCATCGGCAAATTGGGGATGTGTTCTTTGATTTGGCGTAAAATAGTTGCAGTGTTCCATCTGGATAACAAAAAATATGTATGCCTCATATCCTTCCTTAACACAGCGTGACAACTCGGTGATGTGCTTCAGCCCGCGTTCTGTCGGAGCATCGGGGAACATTGCCGTACCGTTTTCTTCAAGCGTTACTCCCTTTATCTCCGCAAATATTTTTCTCCCCTCAGCTTCAATGTAAAAATCAAAACGTGAATTTTCATACCTGCATTCGGGCTTTACCAATGAAACATTTTTAATAAATTTTCCTTCCGAAACCCATTCTCCGAATACTTTGTTAGGCGCCTGGCTGTCCATGTTAATCAATTCATTTCCCTTAAACACCGATATTAAATCATAATTTGTTTTTCTTTCGGGATTTTTCGATTCACGAACATAAATTTTTGCCCCATTAACCAACAATTCCCTGCATCGTCCTGTGTTCTTTACATGACTTATTTCTCGTTTTCCGTCCACTTCGATTTCTGCGATAAATCTATTCGGTCTTGAAATAAATACCGCAGGTAAAATATTATCATATTTCATATGATACCCCCAAATAATCGGAATAAAATGTATATTATCTGTAAATTATTCATTGCCATTAAACTCCTCAAGTTCTATTTGTGCTATTTCATCTATGTCGATTTCGGTTCGGTCGGTGAATATAAACCGTCTTTCGTGTATTTTTATTTTCATTGCATTACCCTTCTTGATAACATAAGCGCCTCCCGACTTTTTTTCGTCGGGAATAAAATACGTCACCGCAATTTTGGGTTTGTCCGATATGTGTTCATTTATATAATTTAATTTCTCGTTAATCTCTGCTTTTTTATATTCATCAAGCTCCGTCTTTTCTTCGGTAAACCGAGCCGTTTCCGCAACCTCTTCTTCATATCCGGTCAATGCGCGAAAAGCGCCGAACTGTGCGGCACGTTCCGTCATAGACATATGTTTCCTCTTTTTTGATTGATAATGAGGAAGATTTATTATTTTATCATATTTGTGTTCTTCCGATTTGTAATTCATACTTATCACCATTGTTATTTATTCAGCAGACTTTATCAATGCGAACTGTGTAAAATCTTTGATTTTACACGAAAAATTTTGACAATAGTCATAATTTTTCTAAATGCGATTGAAAATCGCATTTATTCAGTGAGCATTATTTAAAATTAAATTTTTACGGTAATCAACGAAAAATACACTGTCCCCCAAATACCGCAGCAATACAAAGTATAACGCTTGACAGAATATATGCTGCCGCAGTAATTGTATTTCCCGACATAATCAACCCTAACGATTCATAAGAAAATGTTGAAAACGTGGTAAAGCCTCCGCAAAATCCCACTTTCAGTAAAAGAAGCATACGTGGATTAAGTGAGGTATTTTTTGAAAAAAATGCGGCAACAGCTCCTATAAAAAATGCACCCGTTACATTAATTAATAACGTTCTCACAGGGAATGAAAACGGTTCTTTAACCGTAATCATTCCTATAAGATACCTTAGTATACTTCCGAAAAATCCGCCTATTCCAACAGCTATGCAATTTAACATATCAAGTACCCTTTCCGCCGTTCAAAGACGCCATAATACATTTATTTTTTTACCGCCAAAGCATAATTTATATTTTCAAAAGCAGTCAATTCATTGTTTTTTTCCGTAAAAAATCTTTTTTGTATATCTTTGTCACTTAAAAATTCATAAATTAAAAATCCGTATTCCTGCAGCATAAATTCAAGTTCTTCATATGCGAAACATGATTTCATAGGCTCGCCGCTTTTTTCAGCCATTTTTACCATTTCCTTCACTCTCGGTATATTGGAAGAAAATAAATGATTGTCGGCAAAATCAAATACTATCGTACTTCCGTCTGCGGCAATTTCCGCTATGCTCTCAAACAGCTGTGAAATTTCCTCTCTTGTCATATAATAAAAAAGTCCGAGACAGGAAAAAAATGTTTTCTTGCTTGTATCAAAACCGTTGTTTTCAAGCACCGTTTTGATGTTTTCACTTGATAAACCGGCAGAAATTATATGCAAATTATCGGGAATTTCAATTTTTGCCTGTTTAATACGTCTTTTCATATCACTAACAACAGCTTCTTTGTCAATTTCATAGATACTCAAAGAACTAATCCTGCTGCGAAAGGCGAAGGTATCAAATCCGCTGCCTAATATTACATACTGTTCCGTCCCCGTTTTTACTGCCGTTTCCAGACTTTCCTCACAAAATTTTGATCTTGCAATCGGTGTCGGAGCAAGCTGCGTATTTACATAATCCTTTACGTTTGTACCGTTTGTTAAAATATAACTTTCTATCTGCTCATATTCTTTGTCAGCAAACAATTTTCTTGCAATATTATCACACAAAATCGGATTTTTACTGTTTTCAAAGTGATATGCTCTTGAAAAAGCGGACATTAATGCTGTCAAGCTTGTTTTTGCTTCGTCTTGTCTTTTCTTATTTTTATTCAATCGGTATTCAAATAAACCGTGTTTGCTGCAATAATAATAGAATTTACCGCCGTACATTTTAGGAAAACGTACCGATGAATCCTGTTCGGGATACAGTTTAACCGTCAAAACCCTGTCAAAGGTCACATATGCAATAAAGCTGATGAAATGTTCCTTAGTCATTTCATGATTAAATGTAATATAAAAATCATTTTCAACTTCGGAGATGTTTAAAGTGTGTTCCTTATCAGTCTGCCCGGGTGTTAAAGGTGAAAGCTGTTTGCCGCAGCAAAAGCTTTGACTGTTTCCTGTTGCCTGCACAATTGCTCCGCAGTGGGAACAAACATAAAATTTTGTTTTTTTCATATTACCTGTATCTTCCGTATTTGGGTTTAAGTCACCCGATAAAACAGTGTCCGAACTTACACCTAAAATGTCAGCCAAATCGGATACAACGGAAATATCGGGAAATCCATGTCCCGTTTCCCACTTTGACACCGTTTTCGGTACTACACCCAATCTGTCGGCAACCTGTTTTTGAGTCATTCCTTTTGCCTTTCTTAAGCTGCAAAGGAGTTTTCCGCTTTTACTTAAATTCATATTAATCCCCCATTCTGCCGCTTCACAGCAGCATATAATCATGATGTGGAAAAAGAAGCAGATTGCCCTTTTGAAGAATTTATTCGTAATTGATGTACGTTAAATCCCAATAAAGAGGAAAATTTTCTGCTTATTTTTCACGTCAACATTGATTATACAACGATAATACACATTTTACAATCCACTGTCCGTACACATTTAATTGCGTTTTTTTGAAACGGGAATTTAAATTTAATATACGACCTATGTGCCAAATAAAATATAGCATTATAATTGAGTTTTAATCCGCATTTTCATCAAGCGCTTCTATATAAAAGCTCACAGGTCTGAAACCGTCATTGCAGGAAATCATAGCGGTTTTTTTATTCTTCATCCATCCGTCATATAAATTTTCCCCTCCGTGAGCAAGTGTCATTACAAAGGCAGACATACTATCCCATGCGCTGTCACACATACCCTCCGGCTTTTGCCAACCGTTTGCAATAAACACCTGTCCCTCTTTCATATCGCAGGCGTGCTCTGTTGGGTTTTCGTATTTTTCTATTAAGTCATCGTAATGGGATTTTTTCATAACGGTTATTCTGCACTTTTTCATCACAGCTCATCCTCCTTATCCGATATATACTTCCTTCAATTTTTCTCTGCAATATTTCCAACACGGACAAACCTTTTCCAATTCGGAATAAAAAGCAGCCGAATGATTGGCTTGAAGAAAGTGAGTAAATTCATGCAATACAACATATTCTACACATTCATGAGGAGCAAACATAAGATTTGTGTTAAAGGTTAGTATTCCTTTTGACGGATTGCAGCTTCCCCAGCGTGATACCATTTTACGAAATTTTATTTGCGGATATTTTATTCCTAATCTTTCATAATATGGATATACTCTTTCACAAATTTTTTTTATTGCATCACATATTTCATCTTCCGAAAAATACTGTATTATCGGCTCTATGGTCTTATTTGCGTACTTATCCAAAGCATTTAATATAAAATCCGATTTTGAGATTAAAAAATCCTCAATAATTTTCTGCGGAACACGTCCGGCGACCGAAACATTTATTGTTCCGTCAGACTTTATGCGCAGATTTATGTTTTTTACTTTTTTATATTGTAGATTATAATTTATTTCTTTACCCTTTAATCTGATTTGTTTTATCATTATCTATTTCTCTGATCTTTATTAATATTTCTTCATCTGCCGGACAAAAATCATAATTATTGATTTCCGACGGAGTTATCCATTTAATATCGTTATGTTCTTTTTTCTTTAGAACACCTTTAAG
Organism: Clostridia bacterium; assembly: GCA_034101885.1. Lineage (GTDB taxonomy): Bacteria > Bacillota > Clostridia > UBA1381 > UBA1381 > RGIG1988. The sequence goes on from JAXEIW010000130.1 coordinate 5,728, forward strand.
AATTTCAGCATAAAACAATGTAAGATGTACCGTAATGTCGGGATACTTGTGAGTTACCTCCATAAAAATGTCACCTACGGAAACAATAATGTCCAGTTCCTCTTTACATTCTCGAATCAAAGCCTGTTCTTTCGTTTCTCCTGGTTCAACCTTTCCTCCGACAAACTCCCACAGCAATGCTCTTGCTTTGTGCGCCGGACGTTGGCAAATCATAAATTTTTCATTATCCCATATAAGAGCCGCAACTACTTCTGTCATAAATCAATCACCGACCTGATTGTTTTTTATAATATGTTTACAAAATTTATTATATCACAAGCTTTAACTTTTTTCAACTTTTTTATTAAAACATATGAATATATTTCTGATTACGTTAACACATAAACACCGGGATACGTCAATTTTACAGTCAAAATCATAAAATGAGTAAAAATACATATTTACAAATTTATATATTTGTGATAGAATTATACAGTAAATACATTTTATTCGGAGGGGCTTATGTTTAACAGAATTGAATTAAAATATAAAGCAAAAGAGATTTTGAAAAGAGAAAATACATATTGGATCAGCTTTGCAGTATGCATTTTGATTGCAGCGGTACCAAACATTCTTACTATGTTTACCTCAAGAATCAACGCTTATTTTTCGGTAAGCAGCATATCTTTTTCAATTGATGATTTGAAATTTAATATACCCGAAATAACACCGTTGATAGCAGGATTGTTAATAGGGGCAATGCTTTTACAATCTGTTTTCAGCATATTTCTCTTTCAGCCGTTAGAGGTAGGAGCAAAAAGATTTTTTATTAAGTCGGCACATGGGGATAATTCATTTTCTTCGATTTTTGATATTTTTAAAAGTGAAAATTATATGAATGTTGTGAAAATACTGTTTTTTAAGAATATTTATCTTCTGTTATGGAGTTTCGTTTTCATAATCCCATACACTTTGCTTTTTTCGGCGGTATATATTTTTGATTTGAATGTGTTGATATTATACCTATCATTTTTTGGAATGATTCCGATGATTATGAAATATTATTCATATTTTATGATTGAATATATTGTCGGAGATAATCCTAATGTACCACGAAAAGAAGCTTTTGAGAAGAGTAAGGAGCTTATGAATAATTGTCGATACAAAACTTTTATTCTTCAGCTTTCATTTTTCGGATGGATGCTGCTCGGTGTTATGGCTTGCGGAATAGGCGTTGTGTTTGTCACGCCGTATATAGAGGCAACAATGGTACAGCTTTATTTTGCACTGAAAAATAACACCGATAAGTATGATTTTTGCTATGAATAATTGAACTTCAGCATGGCGGAAAAAAATGGTTATTGCATAAATTTATATAGAAAAAATAGGCACTTTTATGCAAAAAACATATTGATTATTTGCTTTTTCTGTGATAAAATAAATAGGTGTACGGTTATAAAAAATACTACTTATGTTAACGTATGGAAAGGAAGATAAATTATGGATAAAGAAAAGGTACTGACAAAGCTTACCGATGCAGGACTTGTTGCTGTTGTTCGTGCTAACAATGCTGATGAAGCCATAAGGATTGCAGACGCTTGTCTTGAGGGAGGATGTCCTTCAATTGAACTCACTTTTACTGTTCCGGGAGCGCAAAAGGTTATTGAAGCTCTCGCAAATAAATACAATAAGGGAGAAATGCTTTTGGGAGCGGGAACGGTTTTGGATGCCGAAACCGCAAGAATTGCAATACTGTCGGGAGCAAATTACATAGTTAGCCCCGGATTTAATGCAGATGCGGCAAAGCTTTGCAATCGTTACAGATTACCGTATGTACCGGGATGCATGACCATCACAGAGGTATTGACTGCTATGGAAGCAGGAGCCGACATTGTTAAAATTTTTCCGGCCGACCTGTTCGGACCTAAAATAATAAAGGACATAAAAGGTCCGCTGCCTCATGCTAAAATGATGCCTACAGGCGGAGTGGATGTTTCAAATGTTGACCAGTGGATTAAGGCGGGAGCTGTTGCTGTCGGTGCCGGATCATCTCTTACAGCCGGTGCAAAAACAGGTGATTATGCAAAAATTACGGAAACTGCAAAAGAATTTATAAAGAAAATTAAAGAAGCAAGAGCATAATCAAAAAATATTAACCGGTAAACAGCAAAAACAATTTTTTGAAAGGAATGTTTTATATGGCAAAAGTTGTTACAATGGGAGAGATAATGCTGAGATTGTCAACTCCAAATAATGAGAAATATATTCAGGCAGATGAATTTGATGTATGCTACGGCGGCGGAGAAGCAAATGTTGCGGTTTCTTTGGCAAATTACGGTCATGATGCGGAATTTATAACAAAGGTACCCGAGAATCCGATAGGTGAATGTGCCGTTGCCGCATTGAGAAAACTTAATGTTGAAACAAAACACATTGCAAGAGGCGGCGAAAGATTGGGGATCTACTTCCTTGAAACGGGAGCTGCTATGAGAGCTTCAAATGTCGTTTATGACAGAGCACATTCTTCAATATCGACGGCAGTGCCGCAGGATTTTAATTTTGATGAAATATTTGAAGGCGCAGACTGGTTCCACTTCACAGGTATCACTCCCGCAATATCCGATAGTGCGGCAGAATTGACAGAAGTTGCTCTTAAAGCTGCAAAAGCAAAGGGAATAACCGTTTCGGTTGATTTAAATTTCAGAAAAAAATTATGGTCCAGTGAAAAGGCTCAAAAAATTATGACAAATCTTATGCAGTACGTTGACGTTTGCATAGGCAATGAAGAAGACGCTGAAAAGGTTTTGGGCTTCAAGCCCGGTAAAACAGACGTTACAAGCGGTGAACTTGAGCTTGCCGGATACAAGGATATATTTGAACAAATGGTAGCAAAATTCAACTTTAAATATGTTATAAGCTCGTTGAGAGAAAGCTATTCGGCTTCCGATAACGGTTGGTCTGCTTGTATATATTCAAGAGATACAAAGGAATTTTATCACTCAAGAAAATATAGAATTACACCTATAGTTGACCGTGTCGGCGGCGGCGATTCTTTTGCAGGCGGAGTTATCTGCGGTTTCCTTGACGGTAAAAACTTTAAGGACGCTTTGGAATTCGGTGTTGCCGCTTCAGCACTGAAACATACTATACCGGGTGACTTTAACCTTGTTTCGAGAGCTGACGTTGATAATCTCGCAGGCGGAGACGGCTCGGGCAGAGTTCAAAGATAATTTTATTATTACCGGTATATTATTCAGGATATTGGTTAAAATATTTACATAGCACATACGTGCTATCATATACCCTTTTATCATATATACCACCAAAAGAAGCTGTTTTATTAAATGCAGCTTCAATAAAAAGATGACTCAATGCTTTAAACTAAACTTGAGTTGTCTTTTTTATTTAATGGCTGCTGAATAAATATTTTGTTCTCAAAATATTTATTCAGCAGACTTTATCAATGCGAACTATATAAAATCTTTGATTTACACGAAAAATTTTGACAATAGTCATAATTTTTCTGAATTCGATTGAAAATCGCATTTATTCAGTGAGCATTATTTATGATTTTAATTGGTTTGTTATCAAGTGTCAAAAAATATTTCGCATATCAAATGTATAAATAATATTTTTTTGTGCATTTATATGTTTTTTTTGACTAAAAAGAAAAAAATACTTGACATAATGGTAAAAATCGTTTAAAATATAATGGTGCTTTATATTTCTTTTAACTATTAGTCCGGAAATGTTGAAATTGAGGATTAATATGTACATATAAACATAAATATCTGATTCAACATCTCCGAATTTAAGTTGAGTTCATAACTTAATCAGAAGTGTGAGGTCTTTAAGAGACAGAACATCACTGATTTTTCGACAGGAGCTAATAATTCTGTCAGGAACATTTACCAGAGAGACGGATTCTCTCATAATTATTATTTTGGAGGTGATTACGATAGATACTTTAACAATTGTATTAATAATTCTTGCGGCGGCATTCGCAGTCTTAAATATTTTATCTTTTAAACTCGGTATTACATACAGAAAGAATGTTACGGAAAAAGCGTTTGGTTCTGCTGAGGAAAAAGCGGCAGCCATTATTGAAGACGCAAAGAAAGAGGCAAAAGCCAAAAAACGTGAGATATTGCTTGAAGGTAAGGAAGCGGCTCAGAAGATAAAAACGGAAGCGGAAGCGGAAATTAAGGAAAGACGCCGCGAAATAACCGTGCAGGAAAGAAGAATTAATCAGAAAGAAGAAAATCTTGACAAAAAGACAGACGCTTTGGAGAAAAAGGATAATACACTAACCCAAAAGCTGAAGCGCCTGGAAGAAAAAGAAGAGGAAGTTTCGGAAATAAAAAGAAAGCAGCTTGACAGTCTTGAAAAGATTTCGGGAATGACAAGGGAAGAGGCAAAAGCTGCCATTATTTCCGACATTGAAAATCAAACAAGGCATGAGGCCGCAGTTATGGTTAAAGAAATTGAGCAGCAGGCGAAAGAAAATGCGGACAAAAATGCCAAAAATATTGTAGCAATGGCAATACAGAAGGTTGCGGCGGATCATGTTGCCGAAACCACTGTTTCGGTTGTGTCCTTGCCCAACGATGAAATGAAGGGAAGAATAATCGGAAGAGAGGGAAGAAATATAAGAACTCTCGAAACGATGACGGGAGTCGATTTGATAATCGACGATACACCGGAGGCTGTAATTCTGTCAAGCTTTGATCCTATAAGAAGAGAGGTTGCGAGAATTGCGCTTGAAAAGCTTATAGGGGACGGAAGAATACATCCGGCGCGTATTGAGGAAACGGTTTTAAAGGCTCAGAAAGAGGTAGAAGCTACAATTAAACAGGAGGGTGAATCGGCATCCTTTGAAACGGGAGTGCACGGACTGCATCCCGAATTAATTAAATTGCTCGGTAAATTAAAATACAGAACGAGCTATGGACAAAATGTTTTGCAGCACTCTGTTGAGGTTGCGCACCTTGCCGGTGTTATGGCAGGGGAATTGGGCGCAGATATAACCTTGGCACGTCGTGCAGGCTTGTTGCATGATATTGGAAAGGCGGTAGATCATGAGATTGAAGGCTCCCATGTGACAATAGGTGCGGATATTGCCAAGAAGTACAGAGAAAACAAAGAGGTTGTACATGCCATAATGGCACATCACGGTGATGTTGACGCCGAAACGCTGATTGCACAGGTTGTTCAGGCAGCGGACGCTATCTCGGCAGCAAGACCGGGGGCAAGACGAGAAAATCTTGAAACTTATATTAAGCGTTTGCAGAAGCTTGAGGAAATAGCAAATGATTATGAAGGTGTTGAAAAATCTTTTGCTATTCAGGCAGGACGTGAAATCAGAATTATGATAAAGCCCGAAGTGGTTAATGACGATGCAATGATTTTGGTTGCAAAGGATATTGTTAAGAGAATTGAAGCAGAACTTGAATATCCGGGACAGATTAAAGTAAGTCTTATCAGAGAAACAAGATGCGTTGATTATGCAAAATAATCGGTATATTACTGCTGATCAGACTGTTTTAAAAACTGAATATTATAAGATGCCCCGTACTCATGTTTGAGTATGGGGTATTAAATTAAATTATAATTGTCTGTAAGAGCGCTTGTCGCTGCAAATTTGCCCAATGGAGGATTGCCATGAAAAATATAAAACCGTATTATCTTGAAGAAATAATGAAAACCGCAAAAAAAATTAATGAGGAAAAATGTGATTTTTTGATTGCGGTTGCCGCCGATTCTCATTTGGATAATTCAATAGATGATTTTACGACAAATATATCCGAGGTGGATAAGCTTGTAAATTTCGACTGTCTTGTACATTTAGGAGATTTCCTAAACGGAAATATTCCACCGAAATATACTAAAAAAATACTTGAATCACAAATGGATATGTACAAAGGAGCGATTAATAAAAAGTTTTATCCTGTTCAGGGAAATCATGACGGTTATATGGATAATATTTTTTATAATGCAAATGATATGGCGATTGATGAGGATTGGTATGAAGCAACGCGGTTTGTCAGTGAATATGATAATGTGAGCAGAATTGAACCGAAACCGTATTATTATGCGGACTATCTCGAAAAAAAGATACGAATTATTGTGCTGTGTTCCTTTTCGTACAAAATTGACGAAAATAAATTTTACAAAATATACGGAACAAGTGACGAACAGATAAAGTGGTTAAAAAATGAAGCCCTCAAGCTTGACAGCAGCTGGACGGTGTTGATTTTCTCGCATGATACACCCTTTTCGGAATTCAGCGACAGCGGCAGCAAAAATGATAAAACAAGGATAAACGGACAGCTTTTGATGGATACGGTTCTACTTGAAAAGAATAAAAGGCAGTTTGATTTGGCAGGCTGGTTTGTGGGACATTTTCATGGAGATTACATAGGCAAAATAAGAGGAATAAATTTTATTTTGGTAGGAAGTCAAACCGCATATGTGCCGCAGCTTTGGGAGATGCCCAAAGGAGGAGGCTATGCCGAAAGAAATCTTGGCACGGTAACCGAAGATTTATGGGACAATGTCTTGATAGATAAGAAAAAACACCTGCTGAAATTAATTCGTTTCGGTGCGGGTGAGGACAGAAGTATTGAATATTGATAAAAATTTTGAAATATAATTTTGCAAAAAAGGAAAGGAAGTAAGAAAAATGAGTGAATGTACACATAATTGTGAAACCTGTGGTTCGGACTGTGGCGAAAGAGAGGCAGAAAGCCTATTGGCACCCATAAACAAGGATTCTTCAGCAAAAAAGGTAATTGCTGTTGTAAGCGGAAAAGGCGGAGTAGGAAAATCGATGGTAACGTCGTTGATGGCTGTTTTAATGCAGAGAAGAGAATATAAAACAGCAATTCTCGACGCAGATATTACAGGTCCTTCGATTCCTCAGGCTTTCGGTTTAAAATGTAAGGCTGAATCCAACGGAGAGGCTTTGCTGCCGGTAGCATCAAAAATGGGGACTGAGATAATGAGCGTCAATTTGCTTCTGCAAAATACATCAGATCCTGTTATATGGAGAGGCCCTATTCTTGCCGGAACGGTAAAACAGTTCTGGACAGATGTAATATGGGGAGATGTCGATTATATGTTTGTTGATATGCCTCCGGGAACGGGAGATGTGCCGCTGACTGTTTTTCAGTCATTGCCGGTTGACGGTATTATAGTGGTAACTTCGCCTCAGGAGCTTGTATCGATGATTGTGGAAAAGGCTGTGAAGATGGCGGAAATGATGAATATTCCGATTATAGGAATTGTGGAAAATATGTCATATTTCGAATGTCCCGACTGCGGTAAAAAACATAAGATTTTCGGTGAGAGTCATATTGACGAGATTGCGGAAAAATACGGAATTAAAAATGTTGCAAAGCTGCCTATGAACAATAAGCTTGCAGCTGCCTGCGATGCGGGTACAATTGAGCTGTTTGACGGAAGCTGGCTTGATCAAATGGCAGATTCAATAGAAAAGCTTTGATTTTAAATTAAAATATTAAAATGAGGGAATTGTATTATAATGCTCACTGAATAAATGCGATTTTCAATCGCATTTAGAAAAATTATGACTGTTGTCAAAATTTTTCATGTAAAATCGAAGATTTTACACAGTTCGCATTGATAAAGTCTGCTGAAATAAATATTTTGGGATCAAAATATTTATTCATAGTGCAAGGTTTTTTGCAAAAACGCACAAAACCCTTGCACCTAAACAATTCTGAAACGCTTGTAAGCCGCTATGCGGCAGCGTTTCATAATTGTTCAGCAGTCATTATTATAACATGACAAAAGTTCTGTTATAAAATACAGTTCCCTCCGTGTTTTTGTAAAGATATTATTTGTTTTTATTAATACTCAGTATAAATACTGTTGACAGTATCATTGCAAAGCCAAGTATGTCTATGGGAAGAAATTCGGTTTTAAACCAAAGATGAGAAAACACTGCGGCAGATACCGGCTCTATGCAGGCAATCATGGAGGCTTTTGCGGAACCTATATCTCCGACTCCCTGAAGATACATTGTATATGCAAAGACGGTACCTATCAGAATCATGCAGCAAAGAGCGACAAAAGCGGGAAAATTCAGGTTAATATTAATTGCCCATGGGCGAACAGCCATAATCATTATAATGCCGCCGGCAAGCATACCGTAGCCTGTTACATTGAGCGCACCCCATTGACTAATCATCCGCTTGGGAATAACACTGTACAGCAAAAATCCCACAGCGGCCAAAATGCCCCATAAAAGACATTCTTTTGACAACCGAAGGGTATGATAATCCCCATGGGTTGCAAGAACTGCAACACCGAAAAATGCAAGCAAAACGGAAATAATTTCAAAAATAGTAGGAAGCCGTTTTGATGCGACGCAAATATATATCATAATAAGCACCGGACCGAGATACTGAAGTACGGTTGCCGTTCCGGCATTTGAATAAGATATTGTCTTTAGGTATGTAAATTGACTTGTTATTAAACCGAAGAGCGCAAATAATATTATGCCCGCAACATTTTTTTTACTTTTTAAAATATTAAATGCGGATTTTTTGTTTTTTATAATGTTTATAATTATAAGTATTATTCCGGCAAAAAACATTCTCATGAGCGTTATATACGATGTGGAAATGTCAGTATGTATGAAAAGGTATTGTCCGCAGGCTCCCGAAAAACCCCAGCCTATACCGCCCAGAAGGGTGCAGACAATTCCTCTTGCGTAATGATTTTTTTTCATAAATATCTCCGTTTTAAAATATATTAGTTTTTATTTGTTGAAAATGACTTGTCCGATATGATTTTCGGAGGCCGCTCACCGAAATACTGATAAATATTGCATTTTATCATGCCGTTGTACAGCTTTCTTTTTTTATCGGCTTTTTTCTTAAAGCAGTTTTCAAAATCCTCGTTGGAGGTAAGAATGTAATAAGACCATTTATCAAGCTTTTTGAAAACCGTTCCCATTTGGCAGTACAGCTCATGAACTGTTTTTTCATCGCCCAGACGTTCTCCGTAGGGAGGATTGCATATAAGTGTTCCGTATTTTGCGTCGGTTGAAAAATTCTTTACATCGCAGACCTTTGGGAACACAGCGTCGGCAACACCGGCAATTGCCGCATTTTGTTTTGCAATTTCGATTGTATCCGAATCAACGTCGGAGGCAAAAATTTCAAGGGGAACATTTTTTTTCAAATCTTCCGCCTCAATACGGATGTTTTTCCAAATTGAATTATCCTTGTACTGTAAAAATTCCTCACTCATAAATTTTCGTGTAAGTCCGGGCGCAATATTTCTTTTTATCATTGCGGCTTCTATAGGTATTGTTCCCGAACCGCACATAGGATCGGCAAAAGGATATTCGTATTTCCAGCGGCTTAACAAAACCATTGACGCAGCTATTGTTTCCTTTAACGGAGCGGCATTTGACAGTGCGCGGTAGCCTCTTTTGTGAAGTCCGTCACCGGTGGTGTCAATCATAAGAGTGACGCGGTTTTTCATGACCGAAAAACGAATCTGATATACAGGCCCGGTTTCTTCAAATTGAGTCAGAGAATATTTTGCTCCGAGAGAATCCACAACGGCTTTTTTTATAATTGCCTGACAGTCCCTCATGCTTGCAAGCTGCGATTTAAGGCAAAAGCCGGTAACGGGAAATGCGCATTTTTTCCCTATCCAGTAAGACCAGTCTGCCGCTTTTGTGCCCTCAAAAAGCTCATCAAAGGTATGTGCTTCAAATTCACTTACCTTTATTAAGACTCTTTCTCCGCAGCGTACCCACAAATTTGCACGGCTTATCGCTTCCAAGTCACCCAAAAAGGTTACACGACCGTCTTCCACTTGGCTTACCTCATATCCGAGGTTTTTAACTTCTCTTGAAACAAATGCTTCAAGCCCGAAAATTGTGGGAATTATTATCTCAAATTTATCCATTTCGTTTCTTCCTTTTCTTTGATTTATATTTTTTTGCATTTGTATAGCTTCTTTTACCTATATGTTTTTTTGGCTTTTTAAATTTTATATCACATTTTTTTACAGGTTTTTCCGAACGGGAATAGTCCTCGAAAATATAATAATCTTCCTTACGGACAAAATCTATTTGTCTTGACAGCAAATCGCATCTCACAAGAACGACTTTTAAAACCGTTCCGACCGAATATACCTTTGAGTGCCGTCTGCCTGTTACCGTTCTTGACGCTTCGTCAAATTCGTAGTAGTCATCCTTCATGCTTTCAAGCCGTATCAGACCTTCAACCGTGTTTTCAAGCTGAACAAATATTCCGAAGCCTGTAACAGAAGATACGCGGGCATCAAAAACCTCGCCTATTTTAGCGGACATAAATGCCGCCTTCATCAGATCGTCAACATCACGCTCGCAGTATTCCGCTTCTCTTTCGGCTTTTGAAGAATTTTCAGAGGCGTCGTATACAATCGGATAATACAGGTCAAGAGGCTTTGAATCAAGATAATCTTTTATGATTCTGTGAATCATAAGATCCGGATAGCGTCTTATGGGGGAGGTGAAGTGGCAGTAATATTTTGCGGCCAATCCGAAGTGACCGAGATTTTCGGGTTTATATTCCGCTTTCATAAGTGAGCGGAGCATATATGTTGAAATCATTAATTCCTCGTCACTGCCCGAAATGTTATCGAGTATCTGCTGAAAAGCCTTTGGATGAACAGGATTATCCTTATCGTTTTTACCTTTTAAGCTGTAACCGAAATTAAGAATAAAACGGTTAAATTCTGCTGTTTTTTCCGGTGATGGTGCTTCGTGAACTCTGTATACAAAAGGCATTTCCGCCCAAAAGGCAAATTCCGCAACGGTCTCGTTTGCGACAAGCATAAATTCTTCTATTATTTTATGTGAAATCTTCCGCTCTGTTTTGATAATATCAATGGGTTCTCCCATATCATTTACGATTACCTTTGATTCGGGAAAATCGAAGTTTATGCTGCCCCTTTTTTCACGTCTTTTGTGAAGTATTGCGGCAAGATCTTTCATATCCTTAAGCATAGGCAGAAGGTATTCATATTTTTTTAAAAGCTTTTTTGACGGTTCTTCGAGCAATGATGCAACATCGTTATATGTCATTCTTTCGGAGGAACGTATAACAGTTTTTGCAATTTTATCAAGCTTTATATCTCCGTTTTCATCAACGGTCATAAATACCGAAAGGGTAAGCCTGTTTACATGAGGATTCAGACTGCATATGCCGTTTGAAAGCTCAACGGGAAGCATAGGTATAACTCTATCTGCAAGATATACGCTTGTACCTCTTTCAAAGGCTTCTTTGTCAAGAGCCGAGCCGGCGGTAACATAGCTTGTAACATCGGCTATATGAACACCCAAATTATATGTGCCGTCATTGTTCTTTTTTACCGATACCGCATCGTCAAAATCTCTTGCGTCATCACCGTCTATGGTGATTATAAGCTCATCTCTTAAATCAAGCCTTTTTGAAATTTCTTTTTGCGATACTCTTTTGGGAGCAACGCTTGCTTCATCTAAGGTTTCCTTGTCAAATTCCTCTTTTATACAGTGCTCGTTTATTATGGCTTCGGTGTTGCTTTTCAATTCATCGCCCGAACCTAAATTTTTTATAATACAGGCATTTATAATTCCCGATTGGGGATAGCCTGTTATTTGGGCAAGGAGTCTGTCACCGACTGCGCAGTCGGAATAATTGTTTATATGAATATCGGCGTAAATTTTCCTGTTGTCGGGGATAATGCGAATGGTATTATTCACAGATTTTACAATTCCTGTTATGCGCTCTGTGCCCCTTTTCAGTATTTTTACAATATGCCCTTCGCTTTTCCCGTTTCTCGGATTTTTTACGTCAATTGCCGCAAGAACAAAATCATTATGATAGGCATCGCCCAGCTTGTCCGCATTAATGAAAATGTCGTCTGCGTTTTCATCTTTCGGAGTGACAAATCCGAATTTGCCGTAAGCGCTGCAGCTGAGAGTGCCGCAGACCATATTGGATGCGGCAAGGGAAAGGTATTTATTTTTCTTTGTTTTAACGATCTTGCCTTCGCTCTCAAGCTCATTCAAAAGCAGGCTGAATTTTTCATGGTCCTCCGGAGGTACGCCGAGGACACAGCGCATTTCCTCCTCTTTTAAGGGAATATATTCACTGCTTTTTATATAACTGTATATTCTTTCTTTTCTATCCATAATCTCTCCGGGTTATTATTTAAATTTTTACTCTAATATATAATATATCATTTCCTGAAAATAGGCAAGATAAAACTGAAAAATTTTAAAAAGTTTAGAGAATAATGTCAAAAAAGCAACGTCATACATACCTTTTTGAATAAATATTTTTTTTCAGTCACATTATATTTAGTTATTTTGTGAATTTTTTGTTAACAGTTGAAAAAATCTTTGACAATTTGAAAAATTTATAGTAATGTATAAAATAACGTTACTTATATTATATATAATGCTGAAGATGAAATTAAACGTATAAAACAGTAACCGATTTCAATAATGTACGGTAAAACGTCATTATATATGTAAATGCGAAAGGATATATGTTTAAGATATGAATAACAGAACTTTAAAATGGATATGGCTTACTGCGGCAAAGGGTATGAATTCCGCCAAGGTAACCTCGCTGCTTAATGTATTCTCAGACATTGATGAAATTTATAACGCAGGGAAGGACGATTATAAAAATATAGAACTGATCAGAGAGAACGATATTTCTCTGCTTTCGGAAAAAAGTCTTTCCGGTGCGGAGGATATAATAAAAAAGCTCAATAAAATAGGAGCGTATGCAATTGATTTTGATGACGAAAATTATCCGAACAAGCTGAAAAAGCTTGTCGATCCGCCATATGTAATTTATGTCAGAGGTGAACTGCCCGATTTTGATAACAGCTGTGTTTCGGTGGGCGTTGTCGGAACGAGATTATACAGTGAATACGGAGCGCAGGTTACAAAGAAGATGTGTTTTGAGCTTGCCAAGAACGGTTTTACCATTGTTTCGGGTATGGCAAGAGGTGTAGATACCTTTGCTGCAATATCGGCGCTGAAAGCCGGAGAAAAGACAGTTGCGGTGCTGGGCTGCGGCGTTGATGTGGTATATCCTCCCGAAAACGTGGATTTAATGAAAGCTATAATAAAAAACGGCGCGGTTATTTCGGAATATCCGCCCCTGTCACAGCCGCTTGGATTTCATTTCCCTGAAAGAAACAGAATAATTGCGGCTCTGTCCGATTGTCTGCTTGTGACGGAAGCCCCAAACGGAAGCGGCGCACTGATAACGGCAAGACGTGCATATGAAATGAACGTAAATATTTTTGCTGTTCCCGGCAGTGTATTTTCCGCAAACAGTGTGGGAACAAATAATATGATTAAGGCGGGAATCAAAGCGGCAACCTGTCCGAAGGATATAACGGACGAATATGAGTATGAGCTTTCAAAAATTAAAAAGAACCAAAAAAGAAATCCGGTTTATGTTGATGAGCCTATCGAAAAAAAGGACGCAGAAGAAAAAAACGTAACAGAAAAGAAAAAGGAAATAAAGTCGGAAGAAAGCTTGCCTGAGAAAAAATCCGCTCAGGATTTATCGGAGCTGTCGGAGAGTGAAAGAAGTATTGTAAACATTATATCCGAACAGGGAAAAATCAGCGGCGATGAAATAATAAGAAGCAGCGGACTTGAAGCGCTTCAGGTTAATCAAGTGCTGCCTTTATTGGAAATTATGGGAATAATAAAGAAATTACCGGGAAACTATTATATATTAAATTAATGTGAAATACAAGCGGCATATTGCAAGATTAACGTAAGAAACAGGAGGAAGATAATGGGTAAAAAGAAGTTATTGATTGTTGAGTCACCGTCAAAGGCGGATACTATAAAAAAATATTTAGGCAAGGATTATAAGGTTATGGCATCGGTGGGACATATTATAGATCTGCCGAAAAGTCAGCTCGGAGTAGATGTGGAGCATGATTTTGAGCCTAAATACATTACCATAAGAGGCAAGGGTGAGCTGTTGGCACAGCTTAAAAAGGAAGCAAAATCCTCGGACAAGGTATATCTTGCAACCGACCCCGACCGTGAGGGAGAGGCTATAAGCTGGCATTTGGCAAACGCATTGAAGATTGATATTAATTCCGATTGCAGAGTGACCTTTAACGAGATAACAAAAAATGCCGTAAAAACGGCCATAAAAGAACCGAGAAGCATTGACATGGATTTGGTGGACGCACAGCAGGCAAGACGTGTTTTGGACAGAATTGTGGGCTATAAAATCAGCCCTATTTTGTGGGAAAAGGTTAAAAAAGGATTGAGTGCGGGACGTGTTCAGTCGGTGGCAACAAAGATGATATGCGACAGGGAAGAAGAAATCATGAACTTTGTGCCGAGAGAATTTTGGACTGTTGAAGCGGAGCTTAAAAAGGAAAATGAAAAGAAGAGCTTTACGGCAAAATATTTCGGAAAGGACGATAAAAAGGAAGTAGAGCTTAAAGATAATGAAAAAGCTTTGAAAATTATCAGTGAGATCAAAAATGCAAAGATAACGGTTGAAAAAATCAAAAAAAGCGAGATTGCAAAAAATCCGCCTCCGCCCTTTACAACAAGCACATTGCAGCAGGATGCGTCAAGAAAAATAAATTTCAGAACTTCAAAGACAATGCAGACGGCACAGGGACTTTACGAGGGTGTAAATATCGGCGGAAAATACGGTACAATAGGTCTTATTACTTATATGAGAACCGACTCACTGAGAATATCGAACGAAGCCCAAAAGGAAGCCATAGATTATATTACTTCGTCCTACGGTAAAGAATATTTGACCGCAAGACAATACAAATCGAAGAAAAACGCACAGGACGCTCACGAGGCTATCCGTCCGACAAATCCCGAAATCACACCCGAAATGATAAAGAGCAAGCTGTCATCGGATCAGTATAAGCTTTATAAGCTTATTTGGGAAAGATTTATTGCATCTCAAATGTCTGCTGCCGTTTATAATTCGACCGCAGTAACTATTGATGCGGCAGGACACAAATTCAGAGCAAACGGCTCAAGTGTTAAGTTTAAGGGCTTTATGGCGGTATATACGGAGGGAAGCGACGAGGTAAAGGAGAAAAGTAAAACCTTGCCGAGCCTTTCGGAGGGAGATATTTTAAATATTCAGGAAATTGAAGGAAAGCAGCATTTTACTCAGCCTCCGGCAAGATATACCGAAGCTTCTTTGGTACATGAGCTGGAGGAAAACGGAATAGGCCGTCCGTCTACCTATGCGCCGACCATTTCAACAATTCTTGCAAGAGGTTATATAATGAGAAGCAAAAAACAGCTTGTTCCCACAGAATTGGGATTTGTTACAACCGATATTATGAAAAATAATTTTGCAAAGATTGTGGATATTGAGTTTACGGCAGGAATGGAAAGCGAACTTGATGATGTTGAAGAAGGTAAACTTAACTGGGTTGAGGTGTTAAAAAGATTTTATCCCGATTTTGAAAAAAATCTTGAAAAAGCTCAAAAGGATATTGAAAAGATTAAAATTAAAGATGAAGAATCCGATGTTATATGTGATAAATGCGGCCGCAAAATGGTGTATAAGCTAAGCAAATTCGGAAAATTTCTTGCCTGCCCCGGTTATCCGGAATGTAAAAATACAATGACGATACGAGAGGGAACAGGCGTTGAGTGTCCGAAATGCGGAGGAGAAATTCTTATTAAGAAGTCGAGAAAGGGTAAAACATATTACGCTTGCGAACACGCGCCCAAGTGTGATTTTATTCTGTGGAACCGTCCGCACAAGGATAAAAAATGCCCCGAATGCGGCAGTATTCTGATAGAAACAAAGGGCAGAAATCCAAAGCTTATATGTTCCAATGAGGGATGCGGATACAGTGAAAAAATGACAAAGAAAAGTGAGAACGAAGATGAAAGTTAGGGTTATCGGAGCGGGACTGGCAGGATGTGAGGCTGCATGGCAGCTGGCAAAAAAGGGAATAGAAACAGAATTATATGAAATGAAGCCGAAAAAATTTTCGCCGGCACATAAAAAAGAATACTTTGCAGAGCTGGTTTGTTCAAACTCGCTGAAAGCCGAAAGAACGGAGAATGCCTGCGGACTTTTAAAGGAGGAAATGAGGCTGTTTGATTCTCTTATTATGCAGGCGGCGGACATTGCCAAGGTTCCTGCGGGGGGAGCCCTTGCCGTTGACAGAGATATTTTTTCGCAGTTTATTACCGACAAAATAAAAAGCGAACCGTTAATAACTGTTATTAATGAAGAAGCAGACAGCATAGATACCGATGAATATACCATAATCGCAACGGGACCGCTTACATCGGAAAAATTGTCCGGCAAAATTTCGGAGTTGACCGGAGGAGAAAATTTGTATTTTTACGATGCGGCGGCACCGGTTATAACTAAGGAAAGTATAGACTTTGATAAGGTATTTTATGCCGCAAGGTATGACAGAGGTACTGCCGATTATATAAATTGCCCCATGAATGAGGAGGAATACAAAGCTTTCTATGAAGCCTTGATTTCGGCGAAAACGGCAGAACTGAAAAAGTTTGAAAATCAAAAGGTGTTTGAGGGCTGTATGCCTGTTGAGGTTATGGCTAAACGCGGAGAGGATACACTGCTGTTCGGACCTTTGAAGCCGGTGGGACTTGTAAATCCCAAAACAGGCAGAGATGACGCTCATGCGGTTGTTCAGCTGAGGCAGGACAACAAGGAGGCAACTCTTTATAATATGGTCGGTTTTCAGACAAATTTGAAATGGCCGGAGCAAAAAAGGGTTTTCGGTATGATTCCCGGTCTTGAAAATGCGGATTTTGTGAGATACGGTGTTATGCACAGAAATACCTATATCCAAGCTCCAAAGGTACTGGACAGATTTTACAGAATGAAGGAGCATGAAAAAATATTTTTTGCAGGTCAGATAACGGGTGTTGAAGGATATGTCGAGTCTGCATCGTCAGGCATTCTTGCAGGATTTAATATGGCAAGAATGATAAAGGATGAAAAGCTTCTCGAACCCTCATCAATGACCTGTATAGGTGCGCTTCCGCTTTACATTTCAAACGGAAGCATTGACAGACTTCAACCCATGAACGCAAATTTCGGTATAATCGATTCATGGCCCGAAAGAGTACGGGGCGGAAAGGTTGAAAGGTACAGACTGATTGCCCAACGTTCTCTTGAATTTTTAAGAAAAAAGCTTAATGAAGATTAATGAAAAAGAGGTATTAATGTGAAAAATAAGCGGCGCATCTCATCTCGAAAGCCTGCCTTGAAGTATACATATAGGTCGGCAGAAGTCTTTCAAGCGACCTGCTTGCTTCTTTTTCACATTAGATTTGTGCCGCCGCATGGCGGAGGAATGGAGATTATTATGAAAAAATTTTTAATAGGAATTGCTGCGGCTTTGGTAGTTGCCGTTGTGGGAATAGCTATATATTCGGCTGTGTCCGGTAATAATGTTAAGGAATCCGAATATGCACAAAATGCAGTGCAAACAGAGGAGAATAAAGGAGATAAGAGCAGTACCGCAGAAGCTGACGGCGGAAGTGTAAATAATGCCGATACTTCGTCAGATAAAAATGTCGGAGCGGAAAATAAAGATGCAGACATAAAACCGGAAGAAGATAAAAAGGTTTACACACCGACCTTTATGTATTTTGTTTCCGAATCTGATGAAAAATTTGAAGAAACAAACAAGATGATTGAGGAATTGAAGAAAGAATACGGTGAAAAGGTTAATTTTGATATTGTAAATATCGACAAAAATCCGGAAGCAAAGGAAAATTTTCCTGTTGAGGGACAAACTCCGGCACTGATAATGCTAAACACATCAAACGACATATCCGCATTTAATTTTAAATGCAGTGATAAAAATATATTAAAGGAAGCAATAGAAGCGGCGCTTAAATGATATAGGAAATATAATTGGATATGAAAATTAAAAATATTTTTATAAAATTAATTATAATTGCCGCTGCGGCAGGAACAGCTGTATGCGTTCTTGTATCGGCAGTAAATATGTATATGATTAAGTCACAGGAGCATAAAATTTATTCATTTGATGAAGCGGACAAAATAGAGGGAGATTATGACTGCATAATAGTTCTCGGAGCGGGGGTAAGACCGGACAATACAGTAAGTGACATTTTGAGAGATCGTCTTGAAACCGGTATAGCAGTATATGAAAAGGGTGCGGTACCAAAAATTTTGATGAGCGGAGATCATGGCAGAATAAATTATGACGAAGTAAACGTCATGAAAGATTATGCTGTTGACAGAGGTATTGATTCGGAAAAAATTTTTATGGATCATGCGGGATTTTCTACATATGAAACCATGTATCGGGCAAGAGATGTTTTTATGGTTAAAAAAGCAATTATAATAACACAGAAATATCATATGTACAGGGCGTTGTATATTGCCGATAAAATGGGCATTGACGCTGTGGGTGTAAATTCCGATCTGCACACATACAAAGGGCAGTTTTACATGGAGGCAAGAGAGGTTTTGGCAAGAGTAAAGGATTTTATGACAGTAATATTTAATCCGAAGCCCAAATATCTCGGTGAGGCAATTCCCGTTTCGGGCAACGGAAACGTTACAAATGATAAAAAAACAGAATAAAATGTAATCTTTGGCATATCATAAGAATAAATCAGGTTTTACCGTATATTAATCGATAGAATGGAGGATTATTGTGAAACGATTTATTTCTTTATGGTGTGCCTTTGTTATTGCATTTTCCACACCGGTATTTGCGGAAAACGGTATTAATGTAAATGCAAAGTCGGCGGTATTAATGGAACAGAGCACACGCCGGATATTATACGAAAGCAACCCCGATGAACAGCTCCCCATTGCAAGCGTTACAAAAATAATGACGCTGCTTTTGATAATGGAGGCAATTGATTGCGGAAAGATTGCCATGGAGGATATGGTATCGGTAAGCGAAAGGGCTATGTCAATGGGTGGCTCGACAATGTTTCTTGAAGCGGGCGAACAGCTTTCCGTTTATGAAATGTTAAAGGGGATTGCCGTTGCTTCGGCGAATGACGGATGTGTTGCTATGGCAGAGTTTATTTCGGGAAGTGAAGAAGCTTTTGTGGAAAAAATGAATGAAAGAGCCGCGGAGCTCGGAATGGAAAACACACATTTCATTAACACAAACGGACTCGATGCGGATGGACATTATTCCTCGGCGAGAGATGTTGCATTAATGTCGGCGGAGCTTTTGAAGCATGACAAAATATTTGAATTTACCACTATATGGACAGACAAAATGCATGACGGGAAGTTTGATTTGGCAAACACAAACAAGATGATAAGATTTTATCCCGGAGCAAACGGACTGAAAACAGGTTCAACCTCAAAGGCATTATGCTGTTTATCCGCTACGGCGGTAAGAGATGATTTGCAGCTTATTGCGGTTGTTTTGGGCTCGCCGACATCAAAGGACAGATTTTCTTCCGCAAGATCGTTGCTTGACTACGGTTTTGCAAATTATGCAGTAGACAAACCGGTGAAACAGGACGACTGTGTGGGAACTGTTCCGGTGAAAAAGGGAGTTTCCGACGAGCTTGAAATATGCGCAAAGGAATCATTCTCGTTGCTTATGAAGAAAAGTGAAAAGGGAAGCTGTGAAAGTGAAATAGTTATACCGGAATATGTAAACGCGCCTGTTACAAAGGGAGATATTATAGGGAAGATAGTATTTACAAAAGACGGCGAACAGGTAGGAGAGACAGAAGTTATCGCCGCAAATGATGTGGCAAAGAAAAGATTGGATGACTACATTGCGGAAATTTTTTCTGCACTGTTTGATTTATAAGTATACCTTTTGGTATGCAGGGACGCTGTCCTTTCAGCCGTACAAATCATAAAATCCGCATAGATGCTAAAAATCAAGCATTTATACGGATTTTTTAATTTTTGAGAAATGAATCACATTCAAAAATGACAGTCATTAATTAATTTACTGCTGTCAAAAAAAACAGCAAACAATAGCGTCACATAATTGGAAACATCGGCATAGATCAAAATGGTTTACCGGTTTATATCAGTAAACGAGTATGTTTGTATAAAATGTTTTGCAGAAGAACAACTTTGCTTTCCGTAATAATGAATTTTTTAGGGAAACAAAAGGACCTCAACTGAGATCCTTTCTGTAATCAAAGAACAAGCAAGTCTGTAAGCCGGGTTCTGTATTAGATGATTATCTATCTGTGACGCTGCATTACTACAGCGTTCAAGCCATCATTCGTGAAATGCCGAGCAAGCTTAATTTCACTGTCGATGTTGCTCCGGATGGGGTTTACACGGGAATTCAGTTACCATCATCCCTGTGAGCTCTTACCTCACATTTCCACAATCGCCTGAAGGTTTCAGGCATTTATTTTCTGTTGCACTGTCCTTGGAGTTGCCTCCACCGGCCGTTAGCCGGCATCCTGCTCTGGGGAGCCCGGACTTTCCTCACGCATTTTCATGCCCGCAATCATCTGACTTACTTAATAATATTATAATATTTTATTTGTAAAAAGTCAAGAAAAATTTATTTGAGCTTTTTGATAAAAAAAATTTTGCGGTTTTGCTATAAATTATAGTTTATCACTATGTGTTAGCAGCATTATTTTCATAAAAGCTAAACAATTACAACTAAACTTCCTTGACATTTCCATATTCTTGTAAATAATATTTGTGTTAATTATACCAAAAAAATTAATTTTTTATAAAATATTCAAATAAATATTGCTAAATTTATAAAAATAGTATATAATATCAAGATAGGAAAAGTTTGAATAAAATCGCTAATCTCACCACTTTTTACTCGAGGCAGTACTTATTGTACGGCATCGCTCGCTTCAAAGCGGAAATCTTGACGATTTTCTTTCAAACTTTGGTTTTGGGAAAAAAGTTAATGGTCATAAGTCTGAAAAAAACGGCAGAACATTTTTTGTTTTCAGACGGTTTTGAAGGGAGTTAATGTTTGTAGTATGAAGTGTAATTTGTTAATGGCTTTAATGCAGCTTGATATAGGAGGAGCGGAAACTCATGTTGTGGAGCTTTCCAAAGAACTGTCAAAAAGAGGCTATAATATTATCATTGCTTCTAACGGCGGAGCGTATGTGGAGGAACTTGAAAAGAGCGGAATAAAGCATTATAAACTGCCGCTTCATTCAAAAAAACCGAAGGATATGTTAACATCAAAAAAAGAACTTAAAAGAATAATAAAAGAAGAAAAGATAGATTTAGTACACTCTCATGCCCGTATACCTTCATTTATACTCGGAAGACTGCATAAAAGTATGAAATTCCCTTTTGTTACTACGGCTCATTGGGTTTTCAACACAAAGCACGGATTAAAATATCTTACTAATTGGGGAGAAAAAACAATTGCCGTAAGTGAGGATATAAAAAAATACCTTATGGACAATTATCATACTCCGGAGGAAAATATCTTTGTTACCATAAACGGTATTGACACAGAAAAGTTTTCACCCCAAACGGACAAGAAGAAAATATGTGATGAATTTAACATAAATGAAAATGATAATACAATTGTATATATAAGCCGTATGGACGAGGATCGAAGCTTGGTTGCAAAACAGCTGATAAATGTAATACCAAAGCTTGACGGGATTGTTGAAAATTTAAAGGTTTTGGTGGTCGGCGGGGGAAATGACTTTGAAAATGTTTCCGCACTTGCAGAAAAAACAAATGAAATTCTTAATCGTAAAGCAATTATTATGACAGGTCCCAGAACAGATATTAACAAGCTTATAGCACCGGCAAAGCTGTTTGTCGGAGTTTCACGCTCCGCACTGGAGGCAATGGCGGAGAAGAAGCCTGTTATTATTGCAGGAAATGAAGGATATATTGGTTTGTTCGATGAGTCAAAGCTACAGGTAGGAATAGATACCAATTTCTGCTGCCGAGGCTGCGAGGAATCAACAGAGGAAAGATTAGCACAGGAAATAGGCGAATTTTTCGGTATGTGGGATGAGGATATTGAGAAAATATCGGAATACGGAAGAAATATGATTATAAATAACTATTCGGTTACACGAATGGCGGATGACGCCGAAAAGGCATATACGGCTTGTCTTAAGAATTATAATAAATAAGCCGGCTTGCCGAAAAAAGGAGGCGAAAGGCTTGAGCGACATACTGATTTTGGGATATTACGGATTTAAAAACAGCGGTGATGACGCTTTGCTTTTATCCGTTATTCAACAGTTAAAAAAACAGAAAGATGATATAAAGCTTACCGTTCTATCAAATGATCCGGAGGAAACGAAAAAAAATTACGGAGTACCTTCGATAAAAAGATATAATATTTTTTCACTTATAAAAAATATTATATCGTCGAAAATGCTCCTTGTGGGCGGAGGAACTTTGATACAGGACGGGACAAGCACAAAATCACTGATGTACTATCTTTTTGTAATAAAAACGGCGCTTATTTTCGGGAAAAAGGTAATGCTTTATGCAAACGGAATCGGCCCTTTAAAGGAAGAAAATTATAATATTACAAAGAAAGTATTGAATAAGGTTGACGTGATTACTTTAAGAGACGGTATTTCGGCAGAGGAGCTGAAAAAAATTGGGGTTACAAAGCCGAAAATTATAATCACCGCCGACTCTGTGTTTAATTTGGAACCAAAACCGCAAGACATAAGAGTCATGCACGAAAGAAAAAAATATATCTGCGTATCGGTGAGAAGCTTTAAAAAAATATCGGATTCTTTTGAGGATATTATAGCAGATGCGTGTAATTATGTTTATGAAAAATACGGCTGCACTTCTGTATTGATACCCTTTCAAAAGATAAAAGACATGGAAATTTCGAAAAAAATAAAAGAAAAAATACATCATGACGCTGTTTTATATAATAATACCGACTGCGGAATTGATGAGCTGTTTGATTTGTTTTCGGGAGCTGTGATGTGTATGGGAATGAGACTGCACAGTCTTATATATGCATCGATATGCGGTGTGCCGTCGGTGGGACTTGCATATGATCCGAAGGTTGCCGGCTTTATGGAATATATAGGTCAGAAACGTTATATTGATACAGAAAAGCTTGAATTAAACGGTTTAATAAGTATCATAGACGATTGTATGGAAAATCGCAGCAAAATAAGTAAAGAGCTTAAGACAGATCTTCAAGATATGAAAAAAAGAGCAGAGGAAAACGCGGTCATTGCGGTTAAATTATTAAATGAATAAGCAGACAGAAAGGGAAAACAAATGTCCGAATCAAATAAAATGCTG
Source organism: Clostridia bacterium (assembly GCA_034101885.1). Taxonomy (GTDB): domain Bacteria; phylum Bacillota; class Clostridia; order UBA1381; family UBA1381; genus RGIG1988. The sequence continues at coordinate 29,007 of JAXEIW010000130.1, forward strand.
AAAACGGCAGGGTTTATGACCATTGCAACCCTGCTTGCAAAGCTGTGCGGAATGGCAAGAGATATGTTAATTGCCGCATATTTTTCAACAAGCTACATAGGCGATGCATATATGACGGCAACAAAGCTTCCGACCATGCTGTTCGATTTGGTAATCGGCGGCGTAATAACGGCATCGTTTATTCCGATTTTTAACAGTATAAACGGTGAAAACAGAAAAAAAGAAGCAATGGATTTTGCAAACAAATTTGTCGGAATGGTGCTTGCCGTAACTATTTTGATAACAATTATAGGAATAGCCTTTTCAGGAACGCTGATAGGTTGGCTTGCACCGAAATTTGACGCACAAACTCATGAGCTTGCAAGCCGGCTGTCTTCTATAATGTTCCCAATGATAATTTTTACGGGACTGGCGTTTTCGTTTGTGGGGATACTTCAGTCGTACGGAGAGTTTAACATTCCGGCAATAATGAGCCTTGTATCAAACCTTGTTGTTATAGTTTATTTTTTTCTGTTCGGAAAACGGTTCGGGGTTTACGGACTTGCCGTTACCATGCTTATAGCCTGGGGACTTCAGGTGGTAATACAGATACCGGCATTAAGAAAAACGGGATATAAATTCAGACCGTCTTTAAAGCTTAGAGATAAAAATATAAAAGCGGCTCTTATTCTTGCCGGACCACTGCTTATAAGCTCTTGGGTTCAGCCGCTTTATTCGATTGTAAACACGAGAATAGCGTCGGGAATAAGCGGCGGAGTAACAATGCTTGAATATGCAAATCGTCTTTATACGGTTATGGTTGGAGTATTTTCCTTTGTGGTAACAAATCTTATTTTCCCTAAGCTTTCCAAAAGCAACGCAACGGAAAATTATGAAGAAGCGGATAAGCTGCTTGTTACTTCTTTAAAATCCATTGCAATAGTAATACTGCCGCTTATGGCAGGGTTTATAATTCTTTCAAAACCAATAATCTGTGTCATATACGAGCACGGACAGTTTACCTCGGAGGATACATTAAAAACTGCTGCGGCATTGTCTTGCTATTCTTTTGGGATGATAGGCTTTTCGGTTAATGAAATTCTTGCAAAAACATTTTTTTCAAAGAGAAATTCCAAGACACCTATGTATAATGCAATTATAAGCATGATCGCAAATATATGCTTTGCATATGCCTTGTCACCAAAGCTCGGAATAAACGGACTTGCTCTTGCCACGGCGGGAGGCTCAACTGTAAATGCGGTGCTGAATTATATATGCATGAAATTAAAATACGGAAACTTTTTCAAAAAACAAGATAAAATAAGCATTGCAAAAACCCTGATATCGGTGATAATAATGGCGGCTGTTGTTTTTGGAATTTACGGCGTATTGAAAAATGTAATTCAATATTCCGTTGCCGGCAGTTTGATAACGGGTTTGCTTTGTGCCGGGGCAGGTATTGCTGTTTACGGTGTCTGCTGTGTATTATTTGGTGTTGACGAAATAAAAATGCTGATAAAAAGGAAATAAAGGTTATTAACCGGAAAGGAATTGGGTGAAACAATGAAGGACAGTGTAATTATCGGTTTCGTTGTGGCTTTATGGAATAAACTTTTGGAAATTTACAATGACTGTTTTATAGAAAAAATAATAAGAAGTATTTGCAATTTTTTCAAGGAAAAATCAAAAGGAAGTGCTGTTTGCGCAATATTTAAAAACAGGTTTTTGGACGGAAGCTATTGGAGAAACAGTGCTTTGTTTAAAATAGTAACTGCTCCCGTAAGATTTTTGAAATTTATTGCTCAAAAGGAAGGGGACAAGCTTATTGCAATACGGGAAGGAAGTGAATTTCTAAAAATTTTTGATAATTTATTATACATTCCGTTAAGAGAATACGGAATACTCACATCGACTTATACAGTAGGTGTATTGCTTACATCTGCGGTATTCGCCGGCCTGACAAAGCTGCGTATGATTATGATTGCGGTTATGTTTTTTGTTGATGTTATACTGCTGCTTGTACCATGCAGTATCAGGCTGTTAGGAAGAAGCAGCGTGATTGCAAAGGCTGTAAAAAGCATATTTAACGGATATAATATAAACAGTGATGATGAAGAAATAATTTTTCATATAAAACCCATAAAAACATTGGCAATTTTATTTTTTGCCGGAGGTTTACTGTCCGGAACGGTATCTCCAACGGTGGCTGCTCTGTCTGTTGCGGCGGCTGTGGTTATGCTGTTTATTATACACAATACCCTTGCCGGAGTATTTTTAAGTGTGCTTGCCGCACCTATTATGCCAACAATGGTTTGTGCGGGACTGGTTTTGTTGACGGCGGTTTCCTTTGTGTTAAAGCTTCTATGTGAAAAGGACAGACGGTATGTTATAACGCCTATGAGCTTTCTTATAATAGGATTTTTGATGCTTGCCGCATTTTCCTCCTTTACAAGTTTTAACATTTCCAAAAGCGTACAGGTGCTTATACTTTACATATTATTTGCATCGGTATATTTTCTGATTGTAAATAATATAAAAACAAAAAATCAATGGTATAATCTTGTTATGGTTTTTATTGCTGCCGGAGTTTTTGTGGGACTTTTGGGAATTTATCAGAATTTCTTTATTGATAATACCGCGTCAAGCTGGGTTGATTCGGAAATGTTTGGCGATATAAGCACAAGGGTGTATTCAACCTTTGACAATCCAAATGTTTTGGGACAGTATCTTGTTTTGACAATACCCATAGTATTTGCTGTATTATATAGTGTTAAAACAATATCAAAAAAAGCAGTATTTCTTGTTTCATTTTTAATTATGTGTGCCTGTCTTGTATTCACATGGTCGAGAGCCGCATGGGTAGGTATCATACTTGCTGTGGGATTTTTCCTTGTTATGAAGGATAGGAGATGGTTTTCGCTGTGTATTCTTGCGCTGATAATTATGCCGTTTGTTTTGCCCGAAAGCATTATATCGAGAATTACAAGTATAGGTAACTTAAAGGATTCTTCAACCGCATACAGAGTTTCGGTGTGGATTGCATCTTTAAGAATGGCAATGGATTTCTGGATTTCGGGAATTGGGCTTGGTTCGGGAGCGTTTGAAAGAGTTTATCAGAATTATGCGTTAAACGGTGCGGGATTTGCGCTGCATGCACATAATTTCTATATTCAGTTGGTTGTTGAAATGGGAATTTTGGGGTTAGTATTGTTTTTTATGATAATTTTATCTGCATATAAACAGATTATTTCAATAAAGGAAAAGAATACGCTGAATAAAAATGTTGCCATTGCGATGGGCGGCGCTTTAATCGGTTATCTGTTTCAGGGAGTTGCGGAAAATCTGTGGTACAATTACAGAATGATTTTGATTTTTTGGATTTACATTGGAATACTGCAAAGCGGAGTTAATGTTACAAAGCATGATTTGATAACTATTGATTCGATAAAATAATAAAATCAGGTGTTTTGTAAAAGCTTACACAGAAAGGGATGATTTTAAAGGTGATAAAAATAGTTCATGTTCTTACCGATACCAATATCGGTGGAGCGGGAGTCTGGCTTTTAAATTATCTGAAAAGCTATGACAGAAATAAATATAATGTTTGCGTTGCGCTGCCGGAAAATTCAATGCTTAAGCAAAAGGTATCGGATTTGGGCATAAGGGTATATGAGGTATCGGGAATTGCCGACAAATCCTTTTCGAAGGAAGGAATAAAAGAATTTAAGAAGCTGTTTGAAAAGCTGAAACCCGATATTGTCCATTCTCACGCAAGTCTGTCGGCAAGAGTAGCGGCAAAAAAATTAAAAATAAAGATTGTAAACACAAGGCATTGTTTGGAGGAAAAGAAGAAATTTCCGGTCAGTGTGGTTTACAGCATGATTAACAATTATCTCAGCGATATTGTAATAGGAGTGTCAAAAGCGGCTTGTGAAAATTTGATAGCGGACGGGACGGACAAAAATAAGGTAAGGCTTGTTTATAACGGAGCATTTCCTCCCCAAAAGCTGAGTGATGAAGAAAAAAACAAAATAAGAGAAAAATATAATATACCGCGGAATGATGTGATTGTGGGAATAGTTGCAAGACTGGAACCGGTAAAAAATCATGAGCTGTTTTTAAAAGCCATGAAAATTGTGCTTGAAAGCTGTGATAATGTAACAGCGCTGATTGTCGGAAGCGGAAGCATGGAGGAAAGGCTAAAAGAACTGTCAAAGGAGTTTAATATTGACAAGCGTGTTATATTTACGGGGTATCAAAGCGATACAACAGAGCTTATGAATATTATAGACATAAATGTTTTGACCTCGGAAAAAGAGGCTCTCAGTTTATCGCTGATTGAAGGAATGTTTCTGGAAAAAGCGGCGGTTACAACCGATTCAAAGGGACCGTGCGAGGTAGTAGAGGACGGAAAGACCGGAATTGTAGTGGAGAATCATAGCGAAGTTCTTTTGGCAGAGGCGGTAATAAAGCTTGTTGAAAATGAACAGCTACGCACTGATATGGGAAAATCGGGAGCAGAAAGAGCCGAAAAATTATTTTCGGTAAATAAAATGATAGCGTCATTGGATGGAATATACGGCGAATTAATAAAGGATGAAAGGATTTAGCAAAATGAAATTGTTTGATAATAACGGTAAATTGTTCGGAAAAATAAGCATTGTTGATTTGTTTATTGTTGTGTTTATTATTGCGGCGGCAGGAGGCTCATATGCATTTTTGAAAAAAAACATAAATGAAAGCAAGGCAACGCAGACATATAACATAGTTTTGGAATACAGAGGTGTTGATGAGGATTACTGTGAATCTATTGTGCCGGGAAAAACCGTATACGAAAGAGTGCAGAATCTGCCTATCGGAACATTGAAGGATGTAGAAATTACTCCCGATGAGGAATATGCAATTTCTTCTTTGGACGGTTCAACGATAAAACAGAGAGTTCCGGGAAAATGTGATGCAAAGCTTTATCTTGAGGTAACAACCGACGCCGATATGTATGTCGGAAAATATCTCAGCATAGGAACCAAGGATTTTACCGGTGCGGGATATATTATTTCGGTTGAAAAGGTCGAAGGCTGAAAGAACAGATGAGTCATATAATAACTCGATAAAAGAAAAAATCAGTATTTTCGCAGAATATTCAGTGTTTGCATTGTCGGACAGAACCGACAGGATGGAGGTAAAAATGAAAAAAATTATTGATTCAAAAGGAAAATTGTTTGGTAAAATAAATATTATAGATTTGGCAGTTATTATTGCAGTGGTTGTACTTGCCCTTTTCACTTTTGTAAAGTTTGACAGAAACGATCAGATAACAAGGTCTGATAAGGTTATTGAGTATACTGTTTTGGTAAAGCAGATAAGACAGCCGACTGTCGATGCGATGAATAAAAACTTTAAAGATATAAAAGAACCGGATACCCAAAAGGCTTTGGGAGATATAACCGATGTTAAGCTTTCGAAATCAAAGGAGATTATAACACTTGCCAATGGATATTATAAAGAAATTGAGCGTTATGATTTATTTGATTTACTTATGACTCTTAGGGTACAAGGCACAGAAACGGAAGACAACTATTACACCTTAAACGGCAAAAAGCTTATTGTAGGTGAAACAATAACATTAAACAATCAATATGTAACATCATACGGAGTCGTTAAGAGTGTAGAGGTTGTGAATGAATAGATGAATAATGAGTTTATATATTCATCGGATAACAAAAGATATCATACATGGAATTATCATCTTCAGCAAAAGTTCGGAGGGAAAGTTTTTAAGGTAAGCCTTAATGCAGGGTTTACCTGCCCCAATATTGACGGTACAAAAGGGAGGGGAGGGTGTATTTACTGTTCTGATTCGGGCAGCGGCGATTTTGCCGGAAATCCGTGTGAAGATATTTTAACACAGTTTGAAAATGTTAAAAACCGTATGCTGAAAAAGTGGACGAAAGCAAAGTATATACCATATTTTCAGGCGCATACCAATACATATGCCCCGGTTGAGGTTTTAAGAAGTAAGTTTGAACCGGTGCTGGCTCTCGATGATGTGGTCGGACTCAGTATCGCCACCCGTGCCGATGCTCTTGATGATGCTGTTGTGGATTATCTTGGGGAATTATCAAAAAGAACTTATCTTGTTGTGGAATTAGGACTCCAAAGTATATTTGATGAAACGGGTAAAAAAATCAACAGATGCCATACCTACGGTGAGTTTTTGGACGGATATAACAGACTGTATAAAAGAGGTATCAATATATGCCCTCATTTGATTATGGGATTGCCGGGGGAAACACATGAAATGATGCTTGAAAGCGTAAGGGCAACCGCCGCATTAAAGCCCCACGCAATAAAGCTTCATCTTTTGCATATTTTAAAGGACACTCTTATTGCAAAAATGTATGAAAGGGGAGAATTCAAGACTCTTACAAGAGATGAATATGTTGATATTATAGTGGACGCGCTTGAAATTATACCAAAGGAAATTATAATTCAGCGGTTAACGGGAGACGGAGCTAAGGACAGTCTTATCGCACCTTTGTGGAGCTTGAAAAAGTTTTGTGTTCTGAATGAGATAGATAAGGACATGGTAAGAAGAAATTGTTATCAGGGATGCAAAGTTTAGCTGAAAATTTATAAGAAAAAATTAAACTGTGCCTCATGATTGATCAGCAGTCATTAATATAATGCTCACTGAATAAATGCGATTTTCAATCGCATTTAGAAAAATTTTGACTTTTGTCAAAATTTTTCGTGCAAAATCAAAGATTTTACACAGTTCGCATTGATAAAGCCTGCTGAAATAAATATTTTGGAAGCAAAATATTTATTAAGGGTGCAAGGTTTTTTTTGCAAAAACGCACAAAACCCTTGCACCCAAACAATTCTGAAACGCTTGTAAGCCGCCATGCGGCTGCGTTTCATAATTGATCAGCAGTCATTAATATAACAGTGTAGAGAAAGGCTTGAGAACAATAAAAATTACGGTTAAAAATACAGTAAAAAAATACGGTGAAGATATATTAAAGTCAGAAAATATGAAGCTTGGGAAAAGATATATGCAGCACGGTAAAACGAGTGTATATATGCACTCACTTAATGTTGCATATTTAAGTCTGTTTATAGCATATTTATTCAAAATTAATGTGAATGAAAAAGCTTTGATCAGAGGAGCTTTGCTTCATGACTATTTTTTGTATGACTGGCATATTAAGGATGAAGCTCACAGACTGCATGGTTTTACCCATGCAAAAAGCGCATTTGTAAATGCCGAAAGGGAATTTAATATTAATGATATAGAAAAGGATATTATATTAAAGCATATGTTTCCGCTTAATATAACACCGCCTAAGTACAGGGAAAGTGTAATTGTATGTATGGCAGATAAAATCATTGCTGCTGCGGAAATGTTATATATAACTTCGTTGCTATGGCATTTGTTTGTATAATGGATTTTAATTTGTGACCGGCATAGAATCTTATTGTCGGCAAGTGAAGTAAATGTCTAAACAGAACCAATTACCGCGGACTTTATCAATGAGAACTGTGTGAATTGTAACGACAAACATCATAATAGCAGTCTTATTTTTTGACTTTATCACGGCGGCTCACCTCACTTTTTCGAAAATCTTTATCGCTGCTGCACGATTATCCTTTTTCCGCTGTGTCAAAAAATAGTTATTTAATGACTGCTGAACAATTCTGAAACGCAGCCGCATAGCGGCTTACAAGCGTTTCATAATTGTGTAGGTGCAAGGGTTTTGGCGTTTTTACAAAAAAACCTTGCACAATAAATAAATATTTTGCTCCCAAAATATTTATTTCAGCAGGCTTTATCAATGCGAACTGTGTAAAATCTTTGATTTTACACGAAAAATTTTGACAATAGTCATAATTTTTCTAAATGCGATTGAAAATCGCATTTATTCAGTAAGCATTACTTTAATCAAATAATTTCAACCACAACGTGCTTATCTTCACGGCTTGCAGCTGCTTTAACTACCGTTCTGATAGCCTTTGCAATTCTGCCCTGTTTACCGATAACCTTACCCATATCTTCAGGGTTTACTCTAAGCTCCAATGTCATTGAATCTTCGCCGGGAACCTCCGTAACAGTAACATCCTCCGGATGTTCAACAAGCGATTGAGCAATAGTCATTAAAATTTCTTTCATGGCAAACACACTCCTTTAATAAAGGGCAGCGCCCCGTCATTTAATAAACGGGAGGGGCGTCAGCCCTAATTCAGCGGAGGTTTGTCCTACCACTGAATTTAAAAGCTCACCCGACACCTGCATAAAGGTGTGGGAAATTTTCTGTCGTGTAATTATAAAATACCTTGTTTTTTCAAAAGAGCCTTAACGGTATCTGTTGGCTGAGCACCGTTTCCAATCCATTTTTTAGCCAAATCCGCATTAATATCTACAGTTGCGGGATCTGTTAATGGATTGTATGTTCCGATTTCTTCTATAAATCTTCCGTCTCTCGGATATCTTGAATCAGCAACCACTACTCTGTAAAAAGGAGCTTTCTTTGCGCCCATTCTTCTTAATCTAATCTTAACCGACATTCTATTCACCTCCGAATTGAATTATATAATATATATTGTAAAACCGAATTTAAACGGCTCCAATATCACTGAAATCTACCCGACATTTTTTTCATTCTCTTCATCATTCTCTGCTGTTTCGGGTTTGAGAATTGTTTCATCATTTGTTTCATAGATTCGAATTGTCTCAACAGCTCATTTACATCCTGAACCCTTGTTCCGCTGCCTTTTGCAATTCTCACCTTTCTGCTTGCGCCGATAATCTGCGGCTTTTGTCTTTCCTGAGGCGTCATTGAACGAATTATAGCTTCTATATGAACAAGCTTCTTTTCCGAACCCTGTTCATCCACAGCATCAAGCATTTTCTTGTCCACACCGGGAATCATTTTCATAATCTGTGTAATAGAACCCATTTTCTTTATTTGCTGAAGCTGAGCCAAAAAATCATCAAGCCCCAAGGTCTGTTTCTTTATCTTTTCTTCAAGTTCTCTTGCTTCTTTTTCATCAATCGCATCCTGCGCCTTGTCTATAAGCGTCATAACATCGCCCATGCCCAGGATTCTTCCCGCCATTCTGTCAGGATAAAACGGCTCAAGATCCGAAAGCTTTTCACCTACAGATGCAAACTTTATGGACTTTCCCGTAACCTCTTTTACCGACAGAGCAGCTCCGCCTCTTGTATCGCCGTCAAGCTTTGAAAGTATAACACCGGTTATATCAAGATTTGAGTTGAAGTGTTCAGCAACATTTACCGCATCCTGACCTATCATTGCGTCTATTACAAGAAGTATTTCGTCGGGAGAAACTGTTTCCTTGATTTTGACAAGCTCCTCCATTAATACCTCATCAATATGCAAACGTCCGGCAGTATCTAATATTACGGGATCGTTTCCGTGAATTTTAGCATGCTCAACCGCTTTTTTTGCAATTACGGCAGGATTCTTCTCACCGTCAACAGTAAATACGGGAATATCAATCTGCGAACCCAGAACCTGTAATTGTTTTATAGCTGCCGGTCTGTATATGTCACAGGCAACCATAAGAGGACGTTTACCCATAGTTTTTCTGATATGCAGTGCAAGCTTGCCGCAGGCAGTAGTTTTGCCCGCACCCTGTAAACCGCACATCATAAATACTGAGGGAGAATTTTTTGAAAACTCAAGTCTTTCGTTTTCGTTTCCCATCAGTTCTACAAGTTCATCTCTTACAACCTTAATGAGCTGCTGTGCCGGAGTAAGGGATTCCAAAATCTCTTGTCCCACAGCTTTTTCCGATACTCTGCTTATGAAGTTTTTAACAACCTTGAAGTTTACGTCGGCTTCAAGCAATGCAAGCTTAACCTCTCTCATTGCTTCCTTTATATCTTTTTCCGTAAGCTTACCTTTTCCCTTAAGTCTTTTAAAAACGTCGGAAAGCTTTTCCCCAAGATTTTCAAATGCCATACTCTCACCGCCCGATTATTGTTTACTGTAACGCTTCTTTAATCTTTTTAAGTTTTCTTGTGATATTAACCTTTTTTTCATCTACATTTAACGAATTTGTTTCATTTACAAGAGCTTCGATTTCGTTTACCTCTTTTGTTATTTTTTTAAATCTTTCAGCCATTTTGAGGGTTTCTTCAAAATCATGCAGTTGTTTTTCTCCGCGTTTAATAAAATCGCGCACACCCTGCCTCGATATTTCAAGATCCTCTGCAATTTCTGCCAGCGAATAATCCTTATTATAGTATAAATCCAAGGTATCACGCTGCTTTTCGGTAAGCAAATCACTGTAAAAATCCATTAAAACACCTACGGATAAATCCTTGCTCATCAATATCACCGCCATTCTTGTAAAGTTGTTTTGCTTTACAACACTATATATTGTAACAGATTTATTATATAATGTCAATACCTTTTTACATATTTCTTTATTTTTTTTATAATTAAGCCATAAATTATAGTTTATATGTTTTATTATTTAATGACTGCTGAACAATTATTAAACGCAGCCGCACAGCGGCTTACAAGCGTTTCAGAATTGTTTTGGTGCAAGGATTTTGTGCATTTTTGCAAAAAATCCTTGCACCATGAATAAATATTTTGCTACCAAAATATTTATTTCAGCAGACTTTATCAATGCGAACTGTGTAAAATCTTCGATTTTACATGAAAAATTTTGACAACAGTCATAATTTTTCTAAATGCGATTGAAAATCGCATTTATTCAGTGAGCATTA
>JAXEIW010000131.1:0-4769 GCA_034101885.1 Clostridia bacterium
CACCCGTATCAGTATTCTATAGCTCAAACATGCGCCAACTGCTTTGCAGTTGCGCAACTCGCATAATGCATTGCCCCCTTTAGACTATGCTCTTTGGTTGGGCGGTTCAAGTTTTGCGTTCTTTTTTAGACAACAGTCAAGGAAGTTTAGTTGAATTGTTTAGATTTTATGGAAATAATGCTGCTAATACATAGTGATAAACAATAATTTATCCGCATAGGTGAATAGTAACAATTTTTTTATTTCAGTTATTTCTAAAAGTATATTTACTCTTTCAAATTACTCTTCCAAAAACAAATAAAATATTGACAATTTCCTTTCTATATAATATAATTAATACATGATTATTCACCGTATAGGTTGCGGTTCTTTTTTTATTCATAATTATTACAAAACGATAAATATTTCTGAAGGGAGCTAACACAACAAAAATGAAAAAAGAAAATAAGAATCAAGTGTTTATGAGCAATGTTCTCATAATACTCATAGCTCAGATAACGGTCAAGCTGCTGGGCATTATATACAGGCTCGTAATAACCAATGTTCCCGGCTTCGGAGATCAGGGAAACGGATATTATTCGTCAGGGTATCAGATATACACCCTTCTGCTTGCAATATCGTCGGTGGGAATACCGAATGCAATTTCAAAAATGACCTCTGCAAAAAATGCCGTGGGAGATTACAGAGGAGCTTATAAAATATATCAAACTGCGCTTTTGCTGTTCTCAATCATAGGTATCACGGCGTCATCAATTTTGTTTTTTGCGGCGGCACCGATTGCGTCGAGAGTTATACATATGCCAAATGCAAAATATGTGCTTATGGCATTAGCGCCGTCAATTCTTTTTGTATGTCTTTCTTCGGTAGTCAGAGGTTATTTTGTTGGTATGCAGGAAATGAAAGCTTCGAGTCGTTCGCAGATTTTAGAACAGGTGTTTAAATGCGTTATTACGATTGCAATAGTTTTATATATGTCAAAATGTGCGTCACTTACGGAGGACACAGACTTAAATGCGGCATTTATGGCTGCGGGGGCTAATCTTGCAACAACGCTTGCAACTGTTTTAAGTACAATATATATTTTCGGATTTTACTTTAAGCGTAAAAAAAGTCTTAGTGAGAAGATAAAGAATACAACAGCTGCGGAGGATAGTAGATCTACCCTTTCAATGTTTAAGAGTATTTTGATAATATCAATACCAATATCGCTTGGTTCAATAATATCGGCAATAAACAGGATTGTAGATACCGCAACAATTACAAGAGGTATCGAAACGGCATTTGCTTTGGGAATACCGGCAATTTTCGGAAACAATGCGTCGATTATGCATCCCACTCTTGAACAGTTAAATGATGAAGCAGTAAGACTTGCCGGCATTTTGTCAAAAAGCGACACACTTTTAAATTTACCCATTGCGATGAACATATCCTTTGCTACAGTGCTTGTACCCTCAATATCGGCAGCGCTTGCAAGAGGCGAGAAAAAGGAAGCATCAAAATTTGTTTCCTATTCGTTTTTGATTTCGATATTAATAATATTCCCTTGTGCGGCAGGATTTATTGGACTTGCAAAGCCTATATTTAATTTGCTGTATCCGAGTGTGCCGTATGGTTATGATTTGCTGCAGATTAGCTCGATTGCGCTGATTTTTATTGCGCTCAATCAGACAATATCCGGTTCGCTTCAGGGAATAGGTAAGGTATTTGCTCCGGCAACGGGATTGTTTATGGGCTGCATCGCAAAGTTTATTCTTAATGTCATATTGATAAGACAACCGTCAATTCATATATACGGCGCTCCCGTAAGCTCTATTGCCTGCCAGGTGATTTCCTTTGCATACGGATTTACCATACTTTCTAAGAATATTTCAATAAGACTCAGTCTGAAAAAATATATACTAAAGCCACTTTCCTGCTCGGCAGTCATGGGTGTGGCGGCATGGGGAATTTATAAGCTTTCTATGATGATATTTTCATCAAATATTGTTTCTGTTGCAATTTCAATTGTCATTGCCGTTATTATATATTTTGTTATGGTTTTTGCCTGCGGACTTTTGGAAAAGGAAGAGGTTGAAATGCTTCCTATGGGAAATAGGATATATCAATTTGCCGTAAAAGTACATTTAATAAATGCTCACTGAATAAATGCGATTTTCAATCGCATTTAGAAAAATTATGACTATTGTCAAAATTTTTCGTGTAAAATCAAAGATTTTACACAGTTCGCATTGATAAAGTCTGCCGAAATAAATATTTTGGTAGCAAAATATTTATTCATGGCGCAAGGATTTTTGCAAAAATGCACAAAATCCTTGCGCCAAAACAATTCTGAAACGCTTGTAAGCCGCTGTGCGGCTGCGTTTCATAATTGTTCAGCAGTCATTAATAAAATAATGTCTACCGAACAAATGGTTTTGCGAAACCGTTTGTGTGAAATTTTTAAATTCACACCTAAAAACAGCATTAAAATAATAAATGAAAAAACATACTGCACTTGGGTATTCGCAGTATGTTTTTTTGTACGGAAAGTTTACGGGTTAAAGTTTCCGAATATATATTACGCTAATATCAGTAGATTTTTTCATATCTGTTTTCAACATAGCATAAAAGCTCATTGTCGGAAAAATCCGAAACTATGTCTTTCAGTATGTCTGCGGCGCCGATATTATCTTGGCTGATAGCTATGCCGGAGTATGCATCTCTTAAAAGCTCACATATGCAATCGGGACAGTAATATTCAGAGTTGATGTTAAACAGTGTATTACTGTGGGATTTACATTCGCAGCATACAAAATCGCCGTCATCATCAGATAAATCATATGAATAATCATCGGTTCGCTGCCGCTCCAATTCTGATAATGCGGCAGCAGTATAGTTTTTATATAACATAATTCCTCCTGACTTTATAGCGCTGTGCAAATATATTATAGCATAACGATACGAATATGTCAATACCATTATAAAAATTTTTAAAAAAAGTATTGCATTGTGCGAGAAATTGTGTTATACTATTATTGTAATGGAGAAAACTGTGCCGGGAGGAGCGGAAATTATGTATGATCTGAAATTAATCGGAACCCGAATAAAGGAATGCCGCAAGGAATTGGGAATGACGTTGGATGATGTTGCGCAAAGAGTGGGAGTGGCAAAATCCACAATACAAAGATATGAAGCAGGGGTAATAACAACACCGAAGCTGCCAGTTCTTGTCGCTATAGCAAACGCTTTCGGAGTGAACGAAGCATGGATTAAGGGAATCAGTGAGAAAAAAGAAATTATAGAGCCGGAGCAGCAGGACGTGGACAGAGTGCCTGTGCCTGTCTTGGGAGAGGTTTCGGCAGGATTGGGCTCTTATGCCGCCGATAATATAACAGGATATGTATTTGAGGAAAGGTCTTCTTTGAGCAAGGACAGCGACTATGCTTATCTTAGAGTAATAGGCGACAGTATGTATCCTGAATTTAAGGAAGGGGATCTTGTTCTGATAAAGGGACAGTCCTCTGTTGAATCGGGAAGATATGCCGTAGTTACCGTGGACGGTGAAATGGGTGTTATAAAAAGAGTAGTTTACGGGCAGAATTTTATTGAGCTTCAGTCGGTAAATCCCATGTACCCGCCCAGAAGATTTGAGGGCAGAGACATTGCAAGAATAAGAGTAATTGGCGCTGTTAAGGGAATGAAAAGAAATTTTTAAATGATAGAGAAAAATTAAAACTGCTGCAATAAGAATTTATAAGCTTACTTGCAGCAGTATTTTTTTATTGATTTGTGGATTGGGGACGCTCTCCCACCTTTATATCCGCAGATCCCTTTGTAACTTCAGAAGTTTTCTTGTTTACATTAAACCAACCAACCGATGATGTGTGTTCCTTATTGTCCACAGTCAAAACCTCATATGCATGAATATAATAATAATCATCATCTTCACGATCCAATTCAACATTAGAAGGTATGTATATGTTTTGTGCTTTCATGTACTGTTTTGCGAGAATAACTGCATTATCAGCACTTGTTGCACTGACTGCCGTGTCGGGAACTTCGTCGGAACGTGAACCGGAGCCGGCTGTTTTCTGGGTGTTTGTCACAACCTTATCGGGAGGAGGAGTTTCCGGAATAGACGCAGTCCTCTTGGGATCCTTCTTTGCCGAGTCAACCTTCGGTGCTTCAAGCGGGCCTGTTGATACAGTAGGAGAAGGTGATTTCTTATCATCATTTTCATCTGAAGCTTTATTTTCAGTGTTATCTTGCCCCGCAGTTTCGGTAGCCTGCGGAGAAGATGATGCGTCAGGAACAGGATTTTCGGTATTTTTTTTGCATCCTGCAAGCATCAGCAAAGCCAATGCAAGTATTAATAATTTTTTTAACACAGTAAAAACCGTCCTTTTTATGTTATTTTTGATTCAATATTTTTATTATACGTTTTATTGTCAAAAATTATATTGACTGTCAATAAAAACTATTTTAACATATATTTTTAAAAAAGTCTATAAAAAAATGTAACAAAATAGCAGTATTGTATTAAGTATTTTTTGTTATTTAATGACTGCTGAACAATTATGAAACGCAGCCGCACAGCGGCTTACAAGCGTTTCAGAATTGTTTTGGTGCAAGGATTTTGTGCATTTTGCAAAAAATCCTTGCACCATGAATAAATATTTTGCTACCAAAATATTTATTTCAGCAGACTTTATCAATGCGAACTGTGTAAAATCTTTGATTTTACACGAAAAATTTTGACAATAGTCATAATTTTTCTAAATGCGATTGAA
>JAXEIW010000132.1:0-10087 GCA_034101885.1 Clostridia bacterium
TTATGCGAGTTGCGCAACTGCAAAGCAGTTGGCGCGTGTTTGAGCTATAGAATACTGATACGGGTGTGAAACCCAAAAGGGGATACATAAGGGGAACACCTTATGTGCCTTTTGGTACTTTTGGGCAAACAAAAGTACAACTGTTTCAACATTTGAAAGTGCAGCCAACATAAATCAGTCAATATACACTTGTTAACCTAAATAATAAAACATATAAACAATAATTTATCCCCATAGGTGAACAGTAACATTTATACAAAAATATCACAGCTGCCCCTTTTCAGAACACCTGTGATATATTTAAATATTAATCAATTTTTTGATGAAAGATAGCTGTTTACGGATTCAGCCGCTTCCCGTCCTTCTCTTATTGCCCATACAACAAGACTTTGTCCTCTGCGGCAGTCGCCTGCGGCAAAAACACCCTTCATCGACGTTTTATGGTCGTTTTCCTTAGCCTGAATATTGCTTCTTGCGTCGGTCTTTAAATTAAGCTTGCTTATAAGTCCCTGTTCCGGTCCGCAGAAGCCCATGGCAACAAGTATTAAATCGGCATTTCTCACCTGTTCGCTTCCCTTTACCGGCACGGGCGACATAACTCCGTTTTTATCCTTTTTCCATTCAACCTTTACAAGGTGGATTTTTGAAACGTTTCCGTTTTCGTCACCCTCTATTTTTGTAACGGTTGTCTGATATTCTCTCGGATCTTTGCCATATAGATAAATAGCTTCCTCCTGACCGTAGTCTGTTTTCTTAACTCTCGGATATTCGGGCCATGGATTATTTTCGGCTCTTTCTTCGGACAATTCCGGCATAATTTCAAGCTGAACAACACTTTTCGCACCATGTCTTATCGAGGTTGCAACGCAGTCTGTACCTGTATCGCCACCTCCGATAATAAATACGTCTTTATCCTTTGCGCTTATATATTTTTCATCCTTAAGCTGCGAGTCCAAAAGGCTTTTTGTATTAGCCTTTAAAAAGTCAACTGCGTAGTATACTCCCTTTAACTCCGCACCCTCAACATTAAGTTTTCTCGGCTCGGTAGCGCCGCAGCACATAACAACGGCATCAAAGTCACTTACAAGTCTTGTAACGTCATAATTCTTTCCGATTTCGGTGTTAAATTCAAATTCAACGCCTTCCTTTTTCATAAGGTCGACACGTCTTTGAACAACACTCTTATCAAGCTTCATATTGGGAATGCCGTACATAAGCAATCCTCCGGCACGGTCGGCACGTTCAAACACCGTCACGCTGTGTCCGTACTGGTTAAGCATATCGGCACACGCCAAACCCGAAGGGCCCGAACCTACAACGGCAACTCTTTTGCCTGTTGAAAGCTTTGGTATTCTCGGCTGAACCTTTCCCTCCTCAAACATTCTGTCGATAATATGACATTCGTTGTTTCGTATTGTCACGGGATCTCCGTGAAGTCCTGCCATACATGAGCCTTCACAAAGTGCCGGACAAACTCTGCCCGTAAATTCCGGAAAATTGTTCGTTGTACGAAGTCTTTCATATGCCAATTCGTATTTACCGCGGTATAACAAATCATTCCATTCGGGTATTGCATTATGGAGCGGGCATCCTATTGACGTTCTGCCTATTACAACGCCTGCGTGGCAAAACGGTACGCCGCAGTCCATGCATCTTGCTCCCTGCAATTGCAGTGATTTTTCGTCAAAATGTGTGTGAAATTCTTTCCAGTCCTTAATTCTTTCCTTAACCGGTCTGTCTGCCGGAAGTTGTCTTTGATATTCCAAGAATCCTGTTGGCTTACCCATTATTACTCAGCCTCCTTACTTACTCTGGCAACCTTTTTTCCGGTAACAGCTTCAAAAGCGATAAGCAATGCTTCTTCCCTGTCCGTACCTTTCTTGTTTTCTCTTGCCAATATATCCATAATCTTTTTATAATCATTCGGAACAATCTTAACAAACTTGGTTACTTCTTCATTCCAGTTATCAAGAATTGCTTTTGCGGTACTGCTGTCGGTATTTTTATAATGCTCGCCGATTAATTCTTTCAATTCCTTTTTATCGGTATTATCAGATACCTGGTACAGAGAAACCATTCCGCTGTTGCAGTTTTCCTTGAAGGTTTTGTCTTTGTCATAAACATATGCTATACCGCCGGACATACCTGCCGCAAAGTTTCTTCCTGTTTTTCCGAGGACAACAACCCTTCCTCCGGTCATATATTCACAGCCGTGATCTCCTATACCTTCAACAACAGCCGTCATTCCCGAATTTCTGACGCAGAATCTTTCTCCCGCAATTCCTCTTATAAATGCCTTTCCGTAAACCGCGCCGTAGAAGGCAACATTGCCCGTTATAACATTCTCGTCAGGCACAAACTTTGAATTTTCCGGAGGAACAACAATTATTTTTCCTCCCGATAAGCCCTTGCCCATATAGTCGTTACATTCACCCTCAAGCTTAAGAGTAATACCCGGCGCCAAAAATGCTCCGAAGCTCTGTCCCGCAGAACCTACAAACTGTAGTTTAATTGTATCATCCTTAAGACCTTCTTCTCCGTGAACTCTTGCAATTTCGGAAGAAATTATTGTTCCGCATACACGATTCGTATTATTTATTTTAAGCTTTGCTTCTATCTTTTTACCCTCATAAATTGCCGGCTTGCAAAGCTTCATCAGAGTATTCATATCAAGAGTTTTTTCAAGCTCATGATCCTGAGGAGTATTGTAATAACGCTCGTAATCGTTTGAACAGATTTTCGGCTGATAAAGCAATGCGCTCAAATCTACCGTACGAGCCTTTTTATTCATGTCATTTTCATCAAGAACGTGCTGTGATAAAAATTCAACATGACCTATAAGCTCATTTACCGTTTTAACTCCGATTTTTGCCATCCATTCTCTCAAATCCTGCGCAATAAACTTCATAAAGTTTTCAACATATTCCGGCTTTCCGCAGAATCTTTTTCTCAGCTGTGCATTTTGAGTTGCTATACCTACAGGACAGGTATCAAGGTTACATACTCTCATCATCACGCATCCCATTGAAATCAACGGACCTGTCGCAAATCCGAATTCTTCCGCACCGAGCAATGCCGCAACGGCAACGTCACGACCTGTCAAAAGCTTACCGTCGGTTTCTATCACAACTCTGTTTCTTAAATTGTTCATTAAAAGCGCCTGGTGAGTTTCGGCAACTCCCAGCTCCCACGGCAGTCCGGCATTTCTTACGCTTGTTCTCGGCGCAGCACCTGTACCGCCGTCATATCCCGATACCAAAATTACGTCCGCACGTCCCTTTGCAACACCTACGGCAATAGTTCCTACTCCCGCTTCCGAAACAAGCTTTACGCTGATTCTTGCATCTCTGTTCGCATTTTTCAAGTCATGAATTAACTGTGCCAAATCCTCAATCGAATATATATCATGATGCGGAGGAGGCGAAATAAGACCTACACCGGTTGTTGAATGTCTTGCCTTTGCAATCCACGGATATACCTTTCCGCCCGGCAGATGTCCGCCCTCGCCCGGTTTTGCTCCCTGTGCCATTTTAATCTGCAATTCCTTAGCGTTATTCAGATAATGAATATGAACTCCGAAACGTCCGGAGGCAATTTGTTTTATTGCAGAAGACCTTGAATCGCCGTTTGCGTCCGGAATATACCTTTCGGGTATCTCTCCGCCTTCACCGCTGTTTGACTTACCTCCGAGTCTGTTCATTGCAATAGCCATACACTCATGAGCCTCTTGGCTTATAGAGCCGTAGGACATAGCGCCTGTTTTAAATCTTTTTACAATGCTCTCAACAGGTTCAACCTGGTCAATCGCAATAGGCTTATCTATAGTCTTAATATCAAGCAGACCTCTTATAGTACAGTGGTTTGCGTTGTGCTTGTCCATTTCCTTCGCATATTCCTTGTACAGCTGATAATTTCCCGTTCTGCACGCCATCTGCAATTTGTAGATAGTTTCCGGATTAAACATATGGTATTCGCCTTTAGCTCTCCATTTGTGATCTCCGCCCGTTTCCAAAGCCTGATCCTTTGACATAATATCAAATGCCTTGTTATGCCTGTCAATTGCTTCCTGTTCTATATGCTTTAAGCTTATGCCTCCGATTCTCGAGGTTGTGCCGGTAAAATATTTGTCAACCACCTTCGGAGATATTCCCAGGGTTTCAAATACCTGTGCGCCATGATATGACTGTATCGTCGAAATACCCATTTTGGACGCGGTTTTAACTATACCCTTTGTAAGAGCGTTTTTATAATTCTCAATGCCCTTATTTACGTCAACCTCAAGCAAACCGTTTTTGGCAAGCTCCTCAATTGTTTCATATGCAAGATACGGATTTACCGCATTTACTCCGTAGCCTATCAACAATGCCATATGATGAACCTCTCTCGGCTCGCCCGATTCCACAACTATGCTTACCTTCATTCTTGTACCCTTTTCGATAAGATGATGGTGCAGTCCTGCGGAAATAAGCAGTGCCGGAATAGGAGCTTTGCTCTGATTAACGCCTTTGTCGGATAATATTATAATATTATATCCGTTTTCAACCGCCATGTCGGCAGCTTCAAATATTGTTTCGCAAGCCGAACGCATATCATATTTTGTATTGACGTTAAACAGCATCGGAATTGTAATAGATTTATAGCCGTCGGTATCTATGTTTCTCAGCTTCGTCAATTCCTCGTTTGTGAGAATAGGCGACTCGGCTTTTATTCTTTTACAAATATTTTCGTCCGGCTTTAACATATTGCTTTCGCCGCCGAGATATACAATAGATGACGTTATAATCTGCTCTCTTATTGCGTCGATAGGCGGATTTGTAACCTGTGCAAACAGCTGCTTGAAATAGTTATACAACAGCTGCGGTTTTTCCGACAGCACCGCAAGAGGAGAATCGATACCCATTGCCGAAATAGGATCGTCACCCTTTTCGGCTATTGCTTTAATGGTTCCGTTTATGTCCTCCCATGTGTAGCCGAATATTTTTTCTTTCTGCAAAAGCGGCGTAGAATCGCTGAAATCATTGCTTCGTGTTACAAATTTGCTTTCAATATCGATAGCGTGTTTTTTCATAACATGAGAATACACGTCATCGGCATTTTGTTCTATTTCAAGTACGAAATCATGCCAAATTGTTCCCTTTTTACCTGTTTCCGCAGGCAGAGAATCAAGCTCCGTAAGATTCTTTTTAATCCATTTCGCATATGGCTTTTTGGACGCTTCGTATGCCTTTATTTCCTCATCGTCTATTATCTTTCCGGCTGCGGTATCAATCAAAAGCATTTTTCCGGGACACAATCTGTCGTTTTTAACAATTTTTTCGGGCGGAATATCCAAAACTCCGACCTCCGATGCCAATATCACATTATCATCGGTTGTTATGCAGTATCTTGCCGGACGCAGACCGTTTCTGTCAAGAGTTGCTCCGACAAGTGTTCCGTCGGTAAAGGCAATTGCAGCCGGTCCGTCCCACGGCTCTGCCATACATGAATTATATTCGTAAAAAGCTCTTTTAGCCTTATCCATCTGTTCGTTCTTTTCCCATGGCTCCGGAATTGTCATCATAACGGCAGCCGGAAGAGAAAATCCCGACAAGGTCAAAAACTGAATATAGTTATCCATCATCGCCGAATCCGATCCGTCCTCATTGATAACAGGGAACACCTTATTAATATCACTTCCGAAAGCGTCCGTTTCAAACATGGCTTCCCTTGCCTTTTCCCAGTTTAAATTACCTCTTATTGTGTTAATTTCACCGTTATGAATTAAAAATCTGTTAGGATGCGCTCTTTCCCAGCTTGGGAAGGTATTTGTTGAAAATCTTGAGTGAACAAGCGCTATGGAGGTTTTCATATCCATATCCTTCAGGTCAAGATAAAATTCGCTTACCTGATCGGGCGTAAGCATACCTTTATATACTATTGTCTTTGTTGAAAGGCTTGCAAAATAAAAATACGGATCTGTGGATTCTTTTGCGTATCTTATTTCTTTTTCCGCTCTTTTTTCTATAATATACAGCTTGCGCTCAAAATCATCGGGTGTTTTAAGCTTGCTGTTCTTTTTAATAAAAATCTGACAAATATGCGGCATGGCTTCCCTTGCGGCAGTTCCTATGCAGTCCTCAAATACAGGAACATCTCTTATTCCCAAAAGCTCCTGTCCTTCTTCGCATATAATCTGCGACAATTTGTTCAAGCTGTCCGCTCTTGTATCGGCATCGGGAGATAAAAACAACATACCGACACCGTATTCTCCCTTTTCCGGTAAAGCTATATCCTCATTTTTGCATACTTTTTTCATAAACTCGTGAGGCATACAAATAAGAATACCCGCTCCGTCACCGGTATCCGGTTCACTTCCGACACCTCCGCGGTGTGTTAATTTTTTCAGAATTTGTATTGCGTCGGTAATCATATCATGTGAGTCTTTTCCTTTTATATTGCATATAACACCGATTCCGCAAGCGTCATGTTCAAATTTCGGGTCGTAAAGACCCTGCTTTTTGGGCAATCCGTTATAACTCATTTAATCATTCCTCCATTCAACCGACTTCGGTCGATTACGTAAATTGTTTTCTCCGATTCAGGGTTAAAAAAAGACGCACAATTTACGTACCAAAACGCAAATTGAACGTCTTTGCTCAATGTACAAATATTATACCACACAATTTAATTATATGCAAGTATTTTTTATATTTTGTTAAAATTTTATAAATTAGTACATAAAATACCTATAATTTTTTAACATATATTAAAAACTTTTTATATCTGCAAAAAACAATATGTATTTATGTCCAAACTGTCTTTATCAATTATTATATTGCGTTCTATAATAACTTTTATGTATGTTTTAATTTCCAATATTAAATTTTGAATATGATACAAGCAGGCATACATATATTTTTGTGAAGGGAGAGATGCTGTTTGATAGATGAAAACACAAAAATAACTATAATCTCACCATCAATTAATTTTAACGATAAGGAATTAATATTCAGCTTCCAAAAAATTCTGCTCCTAACATTATATGAACACAACAAATTGAATTTCAATCAATACCAAGACGCTGTCAAGTTACTTGAAAAGAAATTCAGACAGCGTTAATTTTTTCAAATGTTTTGCCGATGATATAAAATGTCAGAGGAAGGGGTGTGAAATCAATGATAAAAGCTGCTGCATATTGCCGTGTATCTACAGACAAAGACGATCAAGTAAATTCCTTTGATAGCCAAAAGAGATACTTTCAAAGTCAGATAAATTCGAATCCCGACTGGGAATTGACAGAGATTTACGCTGATGAAGGTCTTAGCGGAACAAACACCAAAAAAAGAAAAGCCTTTAATAAAATGATTGCTGATGCACATTTAGGCAAATTTGATTTAATATTGACAAAAGAAGTTTCAAGATTTGCAAGAAACACAGTTGATACACTGCAATATACCAGAGAATTAAAGGCTTTAAATATCGGTGTACATTTTTTGCTTGATAATATAAACACGCTTGATGCCGATGCGGAGCTTCGTTTAACCATTATGGCATCACTCGCACAAGAGGAAAGCCGCAAGACAAGCGAACGTGTAAAATGGGGACAAAAACACCAAATGGAAAAAGGTGTTGTTTTCGGACGAGATATGCTCGGATATGATGTCATAAACGGCGTTATGCGTATTAATAAGGAAGGCGCACAAATTGTTAAACTGATTTTCCATAAATTTGTTTTTGAAAAGAAGGGCTGCTGTACGATTGCCCGTGAGCTCCGTGAAGCAGGATATAAAACAATAACAGGAAACACCATGTGGTCAAATACCGTTATATTGAAAGCACTGCGAAACGAAAAATACTGCGGAGATCTGACACAGAAAAAAACCTATACTCCGGATTATCTCACTCACTCAAAAAAGTATAATCATGGTGAGGAGGATTTTGTGACCTTGAAAAATCATCACGAGCCGATTATTGACAGAGAAGTTTGGGATATGGCACAGGAAGAATTAAAAAAGAAATCGCCGTCCGACGAAATAAAGCTTAAACACAGCAATCGATATCCTTTATCGGGTAAAATATTTTGTGCTTCGTGCGGAGGTCATTTTGTTTCACGAACCAAGAAGCGAAAAGACGGGAGTCGTTACAAGGCTTGGAGATGTTTTGCAGCCGCACAACACGGGAAAGAAAAAATAGACAGCGCCGGAAATAAAATCGGATGTAATGTTGCCGCACAAATTCGTGATGAAGATTTTATGCTTGTCATTCAAAAAGTTGTAGAAGCACTTGAAATTAACAAAGACGCTATTATTAAAGGTATTGCCGATGTGCTGAAAATTGTTTTTGCAAGTGAAAATGAAACATATATAGACTGTGATGAAACAAACAAAAAAATTAATAACCTCAAATGCAAAATCCAAAGATTGCTGGATCTTTATTTAAGCGAGGATTTAACAAAGGAAGCATACCGTGAGAAAAAGGCTGAATACGAAAAAGAAATTGCAAGACTTGAAAAACTGCTTGTCGGTGAAAAAAACAACTCTTATGAACATGATGACGATGCAGCCGTTAAAGATGTTTGCGAGTATATAAAGAAAATTTCATACGCAACGGAAAGGGACGAAATATTCTATAAAAATCTGGTCGAAAAAATAGTAGTACATGGCAGGGAAAAAATTGATGTTTATTTAAATTTGCTCCCACACAGATGGAGTGCAGTACTGAATTACGCATCGAAAGGCTGATTTGGGCGGGAGCATTTCAGGCACGACATACCTATATCGTGTGCCTGATGCTCCTCTTGATGAAAATGCCCTGAAACTCGCAGAAATACCGGTGTTTGAGCGTTGTTTGAAGTATGGAACAAGCCCTGATTACACAAAAAAAACAAGCGGAAGAACCCGAAATGATATTAAGTATTAAATTGGCGGCATAATATTTGAAAGTGATATGCTTTCCCACCTTCAAGGGGCACTGCGGATGTATTCTGTTCAATATATCGGAGATAAAATTTACAAAAAAACAGCGGCGATGCCGAAAAAGCGCTGATGTTATATTTCGGCAAGCTGCCGGATAAGAATGTCTGAGCATTACGATGAAATATATACTATAAAATGCCGCATACCGGCGTCTGTTTTGTATGTTTTGCACATATCTGCAAACTGCAAAAGCTTAAGGCGCTGTGTATGCGTTTTTTTTATGTCAATTCGTCCCTAAAAAATGTCGATTCGTCCCGGATCTATTGACGATAGTTAAAAAAAATAATATTATATTATAAAACAGCAAAATGTGTAGATAAGCGAGGTGTATAATTTGCAGGAAGAAAAATACATAACATTTATTTCAAACAAAAGAAAAATCGTCATAAGCATCGGCACAATCCTTTATGCTGTTATGGAAGGAAATAAAGCCAAAATACACATTTGCGGAGGTGAGGTCTATGAAACAAGAATGACGCTCGGTAAACTTGAGGAAAAGCTGGGCGAGAACTTTATCAAGGTGAGCCGCGGATGCCTTGTATCGGTAGCGGCGATACAAGATATTACCGACACCGTTAGACTCAGCAGCGGTGAACGGCTGAAATATACGCAAAGACAAAAACGGCGAATTATTGACGAGGTGATGAAAATAACAGCTTCCGCACCGGCGGAAGAAAATTTTTAAGGGGATATCCCATTAGTAGTATGTTATAAATACTGAGAAACGAACTTTAATGCAATTTATCCGTGCGAAAAGTACGGAAGAAAGTGAGGATGAATAAGAATGAAGAAACGAATATTGAGCCTGCTGCTCTGCGGCGCACTGATGTTTTCACTCTGTTTCCAATCGGCGCTGGCCGCGGGGAACGGGCAGGCGGAAACCGAGTGCATTTGTACGTCTCTTTGCACCACGGAGACCATAGAGGAGGATTGCCCTGTGTGCGGCGCGGAAAATGCGGATTTCGCGCTGTGTGAGGGAGAAGCGGAAACAGCTGTCCTGTCAAATGCGGAGGCAGTCAATCATGCCGCAAAGAGCGTAGATGTACCATACCTGGATGCAAACGGCTCTCAGCAGAACTGCAACAGCTACACCGCGGTGGATACCACAACGACCACATGGAATGAAGGCTGGT
>JAXEIW010000133.1:0-12318 GCA_034101885.1 Clostridia bacterium
TACCCCTGCCACTAAATTGTCCTTGAACTTGGCAACAGGCTTGGTTTGGGGGCTTTTTTATTGCTTTTTTACGGTTTGACTGATTGTCAATCATCTTCCGTATTGCAACATTTGTTGTCATCTTTTACGGCGACATTGACGACGGCAGAGGTGTTTGTCAACTTATCCGCTTAATACGCCTTAGTATCAGGTTTCTGTACGTCAGGCTACGATTTCGCTATTGCTTCTTCTCTCCCACACCTCACGATGTGAAACTTGCAAGTCGCTATCGGGTTCGTCGGCAACTACGCCCCTTTGGACTTTCACCATAGAATTATGACATGCCCGTCATACATAAAAACGAGCGATGAAAAATCACCGCTCGTTTTAGCACATAATCCGCAAGACTGATCCGACTTTTCTTTAGTTTTGACGCATCCCGTCTTGAGATAAAACCTATAATTAATTTTCCATTAAAATCAAACTGTTTAACGCTGCCAGAACTACTCCTGTGCCATGGTCATCATTTTTTACCGCATATAACTCCGCATAATATTTTTCATCATAACTGCAGCCTGAGCCTTTACATACACCGTAAATATCACCTTGCGCACTAATAGCCTCACGACACAAACCGTCCCATGCCTTTTCAACCACAGTTCTGTATTCCTCACCAAGAATACCCGTTCTCAAACCTCGTGACATGGCAAGAATAAACATAGCCGTACATGATGTTTCTATATAGGTTTGCGGATTTGTTAAAACCTGATGCCACATACCGCATTCGTCTTGAAGCTCTTTTATTCCCTCCGCAAATTCAACAAACAGTTCTTGAATTTCTTTTCTGCCGTAATAATCTTCGGGAAGGCATTGAAGCAGCTCCGACAATGTAAATAATATCCAGCCGTTTCCCCTGCCCCAAGGTATTCCGTTTGCTTGCCTATCTTTTGTAAAATAAATATGAGAAAATATGTGCTTATCCTGCATATATAATCTTTTTTTAAAACCTCTGATTTGAGTCAAACAATCATCATAATATTTTTGCTCACCTGTAATATTCCCCATTCTCACCAAAAATGGACAACTCATAAAGGTATCGTCTGCCCACATCGTTTCACCTCGATAAAATGCTCCGTCATCAAACCTCGGTATATTAGTATCAATCGCTTCAGCAAGAACATCAAGTAAAGTTCTAACCTCTTGTCTGCCTTCAATCTTATATAATTCCGCAAGGTTCATTCCTATTGTTCCTATTGAATCAAGATCCGGCAGCTTCATTCCTCTGCCCAAAAAAGACGGTGCGCCATAAAGGTCGGTTTCATATTTCATCAGCCAATAAAAATCAACCATTGCATTCATTGCGTCATTGAAATAATCAAGATACTCTCCACCAATCACACTTGACGCTTTCAACAAGCCATAGTTTCCAACCATAATTGCATAAAACCATTGTCCGTAAAAATATGTATCAAGATACGGTCTTAAATATGACTGTCCATCGGTAAATCTCCAGAATACTTGCTTCCCGCCTATATTATATGGATTTTTGAATTGAATTTCCGGCAATTTGTCATTTTCCATCTGCAAAAGTAAAACCTTATTATGCTTTGTTCTGTTTGATGTTAAAAATGGAATTTCATATTTTGCATTTCCTAACAGCTCAACCTTGGCATCTGGCTTTAATACCGCTTCAATCCTGTCATTTTCCTTAACATTTATTTTTGTACCTTCCTGCTTTTGCTCATTTATGTATAGTGTTAAGTCTGAATCAGCTTTTACCTCAAGCTCTCCGGATTTTTTTATGTATGTTAATGCCAATACATAACAATTGCAATCATCGAATATTTTTGATAATTCAATTTCCTTATCCTGTGATAATTGTGGAAATATATATTCTCTGCTGCCGTTTTCAAAATCCGTCACACCGTCCAGCGTTGCGCCTTTATATAATCTTGAAACAGCAATTCCTTGCTCACCCTCAATTTCGCCTACCGTAAACACCTCGCGAATATAGTACAAATAATCCTTCGCCCACATCTTCGGATAATGAGTTGTTGACGGAACAAACTTAAACCCAAATTCGTTTTCTAAAGCTTCACATTTTATAACTACTTCGTTTACGCCTTCATGAACGTGTAATTTAATTTCTTTTTCTTCCCCGTTTTTGCAGCAGCCGACAATCTTGCTATTATAAAACACCTTTAATTTTCCTGTTACGGTAAGCAATATATCATCTTCGTAAGGAACAAGCAATCCAAATACTGCATATGCAACATCACCCGTCTCGGCATTTTCAAAAAAACTTTTTAAATTGACAGTTGTATAGCTTAATTCAGTATACGAAAAAGCATTATTCCATACAAACGGCATATATTTAATTTTACCGTGAGGTCTTGTTTTCAGCATATTATCGGCAACTATTTTCATTATCTCTTTTTTATCCGATGTTACATCAAAAACAGAACAGTCCGGTTTTTCAATTTCCATTTTATCCACACCATTTCAAAATAAAATTCTTTCTTTTATTAATACTTATAAATCACAAGAGTTTTGCCATCGTAATATCTGTTCTGCATAAACATATATGAGCAATTATTGCCATAAGTATACCAATCCTTAACAGCTGATAATGTACTCTTGGTTACAGTTGGTTTTTTACATGACATATCAACTTCAATTACTTTATATGAGTTTGCTTTGATAGTTACCTTTTTGCCGTTCGGATCATCAGGGCTCAAGGTTGTGTCTGCTTCAACCGTTAGATAACCGTCTTCAATCCTATAAGCCTTTGCAACACCTGTTTGAAAGTCGCTCCAAGAATTATATAGATTTTGTAAACCTATATATTTTTTTCCGCTGGCATCAAAATATATCTCTATATCTCTTATTCTTCCCTCGTAGTCAACACCGTAACGAATTATGTCTCCGGTTTCAATCTTAGTGCCGTTAACGGTCAGCTCTTTTTCATCTGCAGCAAATTTTGAAATTTCAGTGCTGCCTTGGATTCCTTTGATTAATACTGCCGCATTGTCATCTTCATCGATTGTTTGAATCAAATCCGATACAACAGTTACATAATCCTGCTTATCCGCCGAAACCGTTCTTGAATCTGTTGTAACTACAGCCTCTGCAAATCTGCTGTAAACATTTGAATTATATGCCGCCACCCTTACTTCGCTGTCATTACGCCAAATATCTGTCGTGACAACACCATAATCCGAATTATCACCTTTATTTGCCTTATTTGCCAAGCCTGCCGGAACAACAAAAATAACTGCGTTTGAACCTAATACAAAATCCGCATCAAATGTCATGAGACTCGAACGCCATCTGCGGGCAATATCTGCATTACCCAGCAAGCGAACCGTTTTGCTTTTGTTTTCCTTTTCTGCATTCATATACATTGTATCTATGTTGTTTATATATCCATCATCATCAACCGATAATTTTAAAGCTTGACTTAAAACAATGTCATTTTGTGTGAATCTTTCTTTAATTTCCGTTGTTTTTGTGCTCTTATAAGAATCACCGTCAATTTTGATTCGATCAGCGCATTTTATATTTGTAACCTTGCCTGATTTTGTTAAAATTTTAAAGTATAAGTCTGTTTCGCCCTCGGTATCATCATTCTTAATATCGATCAGATATACCCAATCCATTTCACCGTTTGATAATGATTTAAACGTACCTGCGGAAATTCTGCCACAGGCATCAAGATAGAATGTATATGCGCTTCCGACTTTAATGCTCGCAATTCTTGAATCATCCATTTCTGCAGCAAGCAAATATGCGTTTGAGTCTACCACAACACACACATTTTCATCATCATGGCTTATCGATTCAACCACTCCCGAAACGGTTTCTTGAGTTACAATAACGTCAAAGTAATCATCATTTGCCGCAACTGACACCACCGAACCTATCGGAATCTGATCAAATTTCATTTTAGCACCGGTTTTGTTTCTGAAATATGCAAATTCCGCTATATCACCATCAGCGTCTTTGAATAATACAGAACGATTGTTAACTGTACTATCATATATTACATACTCATCTTTATCGATTGCACCAACGAAATAGTTTTCATATGCCGTTATTTTCATTACTGTAATATTGCCGCTTTCTTTTACCAGAACAATACTTCCCCATTTACCCTCAAATAAATTGCCCGAAATGGGGGTTGTTACAGTCTTTCCGTTATAGATAATATTACAGTCACCCGGTATTGCGGTTGTTTTCGTTTTTGAACCGTTCGGAAGTTTATATACTAATTTTCCGTTCGAGAAATCTTCAAAATCTTCAGAAAAAATTTCCTGTGTTTCAATATTTCTTTGGACTTCATAATAGATGATTTCATCCGTGCCGCTGCTGTTGTTCTCTTTTACAAACGCATTTACCTTATATCCGACTTTGTTTGAAAGATCAAAATACAATTCATCAGATACCACATCGAATTCGGTGTCCGCTATTCTAATTTGCTCTTTGCCAATGCCTTTCGGATCATTCAAAGAGGTTACAGCATTTGCCGTAACTTGACCGCTGTATTTGTAAATACCGAATCTGTCATACAATATATTCTTATCCTCCGATGACTTATATGTATTATTGTCTCCAAATTCCATATATCCGGCATCAAGTATATTCATTAACAAGATATTAAGTTTTGAATAGGGTATTTCCGCCGCATCAGATATTCCCGTATTATTCAACAGACCAAGATTTTTTGCAACGGACATATATCCTTCCGAATATCCGCCAAACAAATCTGCTACGGATTTGTAGCCCAAACCGACAAGAACCATTTTCATAAACTGCTCTATTGTTATTTTGTCATCCGGATGAAACTCATCTGCTGAAGATAATATTCCTAAAGACAATGCATAACTGATTTCATCTGCGTTTGCGGTTTCTGCTGTCACATCACTGTATCCGTATGATACAGCCTCTGGAATGTCCGTGTATCCCAAAAGCTTTAAAGCATAGTAAACCGCATCGGCACGGGTTAGTTTTTCCTCTGCCTCTATTTTTTCGGTTTCGTTTCCTTTTAAGACTCCCAGTGCTGTTAAAAATGCTGTTCTATCCTGTATTTTTGAGTCTGCAATTACATATACAGAAGTGTTTGCGAACATAAGAATTACTGCTAAAAATAAGCTTGTTATTTTACATAATTTTTTCATATTCACATTCCTTTCTAATTTTGTAACTTTGTAACATTATAAACGATTTTTACTGCTTCCGCTCTTGTAATGGCATTTTTCGGAAGAAATAACCCTTCAGTATTTCCGTTTATTGCACCGATTTTTGTCAAACAGCCTACCGAACCCTTTGCATATTCCGCAATGTCGGACGCATCAACGAAGTTTTCTGCCGCCGCACTGTCAATCTCGCTCTTTGCCGCACGGGCGATAATGACCGCCGCATCCTGTCTTGTAATATTTTTACCTATACCAAATTCGGTATCGCTCAAACCCTTAACCACTCCGTTTGCCGCTGCAATATTTATATACAGAGCATACCATTGAGTATAGTCAACATCCTCAAAACTCGTTGTCGTTTCTGATGACAGACCAAAGGCTCCGACTACAAGCTTTACAAATTCCTCACGAGTCATTTTATCGTTAGGGGCAAATATGTTATCAGCTTTTCCCGATATTACTCCTCTGTCCGCAAGATTTTCTATAGCTTCCTTAGCCCAGTCAACCGTTGCAATATCAATGAATTTATCTTTTTTGACCGATAAATCGGGATTTACAGTTACTGTTATATCATTATTACTTTTACCGCCGCCTGTTGATTTCGTTCCGCCTCCGGTTGTACCTGAGCCTAAACCTCTCACAATTTCCTCCAGTTTATTTTCATAATCCGAAGTATTCGAGAATGGCAGTTTTGAATATAATTTATTATAAACCTCATTTGAGGTTGGCTTTGATACCCCTATAATATTATATATATCTTCAATAATCTTTTTAAGCTCCATCCAGGAATCGGAAACATTCATAGCTGTTATTCCCACTGCCTTAATATGTGCCTTGGCATACTCATCTACGGTGCTGTATGAACCTTTTTCCATGCTTGCCACCGCTTGCTTTTCACTTTGATTTATACTGTCATACAGTCCTTTAATAACAGAATCTATCTCTGCGGCAGAATAAAGATATTCATTGTCAACCCTTGCTATAAACCCGGAATCGCCGTATTGTACAGCTGCAAGGATCATCTCTGTCTTATATATCTTCTTTATATCCTCAATAGCTGAAGGATCTTTAATTCTGTCTGCTATATTCTCATATGCCTTGACCGTATTAAGTTTTTCTATTTCCGGTGCAATTTCAAACCCATCATCAAGCTGAAATATTCCCGGATATTTCTCAAAAACTGCCTTAACCGCCGAACCGGCGTCTACGGCGTTTATTGCCGCAGACAACTCCTTTTCAGCTTCTTCCAACTCTTTATCATTAATAAATGATAATCGTCCTGTTTTTTCCCATTGCCCTGATTTTGATTTGATAATATACGGATAATACCCGCTTGTCATATCAATATCAAAGCTGAATATTATATTTTGCAGATCGTCTGATTTTGCTTCATCCGCATAAATCAAATCTTCCGCATTGTCCGAGCCTATTTCCTTATTTATATCATAGACTCTGAGTGTGTAGGTTTGCTTAGCATTTTCTGTGGTTGTTTCCTTTATCTCTACCGATTTTGCAAATACATCAGCAGAGCCGCAAAGCATTACACAAGTTATCAACGATACTATTATTGTTTTTTTCATATTTATGATCATTAATTCCTTTCACAAACCCAGGTTTGAAAGAAAATTACTCAGATTGTGCGTCCGCGCGAACGCCGTGTATGTTTATACTCAAGTGAGCGCGGACGTGCAATATGGGCAATTATATTCAAACTTATTGTTCCTTACTCTTATTTTAATACCTGCACATCAATAAGCGGTGTCATATTATTATCCCAAATACTTGCCCTGTACTCATGTCCCGGGTTATATTTTATCGGTATTTCTATTGATGAATCACCTGTTATCAATGCACTTTCATTGCTATAATATACATTGACCAATTTTCCATTTTCATACTCTGCCACAAATCCTTTACAGAACGATTCTTTATACGGATTGGTATATTCAAATTCAATCAGTCCGTCCTGAACCTCGTTGGGCACATTATTCAGAAGATTTTGTTCGCTGTCTTTAAATCCCGTACATACGAGTCTGTATTCCGACGGCACATATCTTCCGGTGTTGTAGGATACTATTTCGATATAATCTATATTGAAATCGGCAGGCTTTTCAGACAGATTTTCTTCAAATCCGTATGGATCAATCCTAATTTGATTAAGTGTTCCGTTCCAATTCGCATTGAAACTCATGTCAACGTATATATCCTCATAGACTCCGTTTGAAACAGGATTTGCCGTATTTGCCGGTACATTTACCTTAACCGAATTTTCCTCCGAATAACTCGACATTTCATCAGTCTTAAAGTACACCTGCAATTTATTCGTTTCATTTAACGGCGATCTGTACTTGACATGGACAACCTCGCTTCCCGTAAGCGAAATATTAAGGTCGCTCGGTGAATATATTATAGGATCCTTTGTATAATATGAGTTTAAGTAACCCTGCTTTACAGACGAACCCTGCAATGTGCTTCCGGGGCATGAAATGGATATTCCCGTTCCGCCGGTAAAACCGTCAGTACTGTTTGCAAAGTCCCATCTGATCAACGGAGTATCCTTTAGCCCATCGAATATATTATACTCGGTTTCACGAACAGTAACCTTATCAATTCTCGATTGGTCATATAAATGTCCCAATCTTGCGGTGTTCTTTGGTCTTGTATCTGTATGATTGGGCTGTCCGAATACGCTTCCGATTGCCTCAAGATAACCGAAACCTCCCAATTTGCTTGGCATAAAGAAATGTCCTTCGCCAAATTCGTTCCAGTTATCAATAATCACCATTCTGTCACCAAGCTCTGTACCTGTGGCACCATTGCTGAAATATCTGTTTTTAACCCATTTTGCAAGCTGCTTAACAGCGTCCGGCGTTGAGAATCCACCTGCTTGCCTGTTCCATGCAGTAATATCACATCCCATTCCTATTGTAGGAATATACGATATTACTCCGTTTTCTTTCTGACGCATGATTTCATTCTGCATACGGGCGAATGTGTAATTGCTTGTTCCGTGGCTGTAGCAATAAACAGCATCATAGCCATA
Source organism: Clostridia bacterium (assembly GCA_034101885.1). Taxonomy (GTDB): domain Bacteria; phylum Bacillota; class Clostridia; order UBA1381; family UBA1381; genus RGIG1988. The sequence continues at coordinate 8,218 of JAXEIW010000133.1, forward strand.
ATCCTTATATTCCTGCAGTGTTGCCGATGATGATGAATAGGTTGTACCTATCAGGTATATTCCGTCATAGCCGATTTTTTTCACTTCGTTTTTAAGATACTCTACAGCTTCTATTAAGCCAGCTTCGCCCAGTGCATCGCGTAATGTCGAAATTGCATAGATATTTACAACAATCTTATTGTCAATGGTTAGATATCCGGGATCTTTAAAATAATACTCAATCCAGAAGGGAACAATATTATTTTTAAAGTCTGCCAGCATATCTGCCTCCGTCAGGCTTCCCGACAGCTTAAAGCCTGCATTTTCCCAAGCTATTGCAAATTTAAGCTTATCTTTATATTTGGCATTAAAGTAGCCGTCATGAATTGAATAGCCGTTTCGAGGTTCTTTAATAGGCGTTCCGATATTACCCGGTCTGTACCAGCAATGAATTGAATAATCTATACCATGCTCAACCAACCATTTTATTTCCCAGTCCTTAACCTCCGGCGAACCGTCATCATAAAGTCCGAGATATGGTATTCTGTTAGGATAATCCGCTATTTTATCCCATCCGAAATGCTTGCCCTCATGCCATAAATCACAGGCTTGAATTCCGACAAGAACATCGGATTCCGATTTTTGAAGCTTAGCCGGTTCTTCGGGATAATCATCATTAACAGGAGGTACATCAAATACATAAATATCATCCAGCCATATTGTATCTGTTGTATCCAAGCCCGTTTCAAAGCTGAGTCTATCCAATGCTGCATTTACTTTTGCGAATTTCTGATTATATATCTTTTCTTTGCCGTTTAACTGAACCACAGCTGTACCTTTACTGCAGCTTGCAGTGATTCTGAAGGTATTCCAAACAGATGCCGGCACATCGCAAATGAAATCATAACTGTCATTTTCATTTTTTATATAAAATTTATTGTCTTCTATTTTAGCCTTTAAATCGCCTGCATCTATGTTCAGCATATTTATGTATGCATCCGGAGAATAAACCTTAAAGGTAATAATCTCTTCATTCGTAAGCTCTGTTCTGAGCATTTGTTGTATAGAGGTTTTGCTTGATGCAGATGTATCTGTCATGGCAAGGCTGTAAATATCACCTACCGGTGTACCTTCCGATGAAATAACCTCCACACTTCCCGACGATACCCATTGGCTTGAAGCAGTTAATTTATTTCCGACTCCGTAAGGAACAAATTCGTCTGCCACATAATAGTCCTTTGCAATTCTTACAGGTCCGGTATAAAGCTTTCCTGTTCCTTCCTCGGAAGTGAAGAATCTAATATTATCTATTGAATTGGCAGTAACGGGAAGTTCGTCAGAAGCTTGGTTTCCGTTAATAAATACATGATAAAATCTTTGCGCCAAGTCAAGTTCAACTCTTACGCCAACGGTCGTATTACTTCCGCATTCCGCTGCTCTTGTATCTCCGAAGTACAAGCCTCCGTTTTGTATAACTCCTTTTAAAGTCTCACTGTCTCCGTTACACAACGAAAATCCCCAGCCGTCCTTTGTTGAATCGGTTATTTCCAAACGCATCTCAACAATCACATAGGAGTCTGTTAATTTTTCAAAGGTTCTTTGAGCTGTAACTCTGCTTGATGTGTCAGTATCTGTCAACACAATACCCTTATTCCCGCCGGACCATATATTTGATGTTGAATAATCATTCGTCGGCGTGCCTTCAAGCAAATCCCATGCAACTCTTGTAAAAACATCGCTTGATTCCGGCCGCGGCATTGAAAAATCCTCATCAAGCACATAATATGCTTCTTTTGCAGGCTCCTGTGCTTCACTCTCAACAACCACCGTGCCTTGAGCACTTTCATCATTGGAAGTTCTTAAAACATACTTATATGTAGCCGTAATATTTTCAAACACCACATCGAACGAAACATTTCCTTCCGAATCAACCTTTTTCTCATCCATAAAATATATATCGCTTGAAGATGCTCCCAAATCAACACCGGCATTATATACCCGCAAGGAAGTCTTACAGCCAATGGAATTTGGAAATGTCGCACTTATGGTTTTTATGACATCATTATCTGCCGCAAGCGGTGAAATTCTAAAAATCGGAATAAATGTCATAACTAAAAACAGTGTTAAAAATCTAAATTTTTTCATCCCCATTCCTCCATGTTATACTATTAAACAATGATACGGCATTTCCTATGGTATCCCATACAAAAGCCTTTAACTCATAATTTCCGTCTTCAACCTCTATCGGAATTGATGCGCTTATGGATTTCATTTCTCCGTTTGCGTCTATCTCAACCCTGCTGCAGCTTGCTTTTATCTTTTTTCCATCTTTATACAATAACATCACAGCGGTTACTTCTTGTTTTTCCGCAGTCATATTTCTAAGTCCCTCTGCCCTCAGTTCTATACTGCCCGATGTAATTTTTCCATTTGTAATTTTAGCTGTACCGTCATATAGCTCTGCAGTTTTAACAAATACCTTACAGGTAGTCATAAATTCAATCGATAAATCCTCCATACCATTTCCGTATTTGTTTTTCCACGTATTTGAGCCAAAAGTCAATTTATAATTCTGGCCGTATTCAAGGTCGCTTATATTCAATTCTATAGTTTTGTCATCCTTCAGTTTACTTGTTATATTACCTTTTTTTCCGTTTAATTTTATATTGTCAAAATTAACCGTTGAAGTATCTAAAGGTGATGTAAATTGTACTGTTGCGGTCACATCGGTATCCACAACCGGAATACTATCTCTTGTGCCGAGCATATCCGAATACTCTGTTTTTGCAATTCTCGTATTTGACTCAGCCACTTCGCAGGTAATATCATCGACATACCATATATATCCGTTCGGTCCTGTGATATTTATTCTTGCTTCCGCATAATCCTGGGGCATTGTAAACGTTGAGTGTATTTCACCAAATCCGAGCTTTAATTCATCAATGTCGCCTACACCTCTTGCACTATAAGCATCGGTATTTGTACTTCCTCCCAAATCAGTAAAACGAATATATATCTGTCCCCCGGTTTCAGCTGCTTCCGGAATAGCTTCTCCTATATATATCTTTGCGGATATATAATATGTAACATCCTTTGATAATGCAGTTATATAATTTATTCCAGGGTATATGCCATTGTTGGTTGTATTGGGCATAATTTTCAGGGCATGCTCTCCGCTTGCACCGTCTATGTCCTTTACCTCATCCGTTATTTGGTTTGACGCGCTTATAACAGATAACCTATTCAGCCCATTGCTTGAGCTTACACTTGATCCCACCGGCGTATCCTCAAATCCGCCATCCTTAATAATCAAATCTGACGGAGGATTAATCGGGGTTGGTGTGGGAGTAGGTGTTGGTGTTGGTGTCGGTGTTGGCGTTGGGGTTGGTGTAGGAGTGGGTGTGGGTGTCGGTTCATCTGCCTCAACACAGCTCATATCATCAATATACCAATTATAACCGTTCGGTCCCGATACAACAAGCCTTGCGTTTGTATACTCCTTGGGCGTTGTGCCTGTTACCGAAATCTCCGCAAATCCATCTTTAAAATCCGTCACATTTTTTGTTGTTTTTGTTCCGGCCGCAGGGCAATACATATATACATCGGTTCCCACATTGACAGCGCCGCTTATACTTTCTCCTACATATATCTTTGCCGAAGCCTTATATGAAACTCCTGCACCTATTTTAAAGGTATAGGTTATTGTAGATGTTCTTGATGACGTGCTTGTCGGCACAATCTTTACGGAATTGTTTCCTGTTGCCTTTATATCATCTACAACGACTGCTGTGCCGTTGGCAACCGAAAAATTACTTATTGGCAATTCCGTTCCTACAGCCACATCTTCAAATCCACCGTCTGCTACCATTTCATCACCGCTTGACGCAGTTACACTACCTGACAACAAAATAGGAGTTACACCAATTATAATTGCCAATGACACAGCAAATGCACCGAATTTTTGTAATAATTTTTTCATATCAATCTCCATTCTGCCGCTGTTGGCATCACAAATTCTACGCAGATAATAAGCACGCATATTACGCTTATGCTCCGGGCTCAGGCATAAGGTTTATACACAGAGCCCGGAATAAGTGTAAAATATTCAGCTTATTTTTGCGT
>JAXEIW010000134.1:0-2991 GCA_034101885.1 Clostridia bacterium
TATCAATCTGCTGTTTTCGTTTATTAAAACGCCGCCGCATAATATTTGTTGAAATATCTTAGGAAGTCATATCCTGAAATGTTGTTGCCCTTTGCCCTTTCATTTTGAAAAGCCGTGTCAAAAGCCTTTGCACCGTTTTCACCCTGTGACTTTAACAGGTTTGTAGCCATATTGGGATTGAAATCAGCCGCTTTCGGTATATTATTTTGAGCCGTGTTTGCGGTATTATTAAAGTTGTTTTCAGCGTTCACATTACCGTAACTGTCGGTATTAACATTTGTATTACTGTAAGCTCCCAAATTTTCACCATAAGAGCCACTTTCTTCTGTATTTTCTGAAAAATAAAAACCCGGTAAATCATAGTCAAGTTTTTCGTCATAGCTTCTTGATTTTGTAATATCAAATATCGTAAAATCTTCACCTGTCCCATGATAAACAACTTTCGGAGTTCCGTCCTCATTTACAACCTTGCTTGCTTCTTTCGGCTGAAAATTTTTATCATTTTGCTTGACAAGTTCGAATAATTGTGATACAGTATATTCGGTAGTCGAAATATCTATTGCTGAGCCGCCGCTACGGGTTTGCCCCGAAAGTGCGTCAGCCGATAGTTCGGCTACTTTTGTTATATATTTAAGATTGTGAAACTTTTTATTGTTTGGTTCTGTTTTACTTTGATAATATTCCTCAACCGTTATCTTATATAATCCAATGTTTCCATCAGGCATTTTCCCTAAGGCATACAATTTTTGGTCAAAAGCAATCAAATCATTCATTGCATTATTACTATGATGTTCATGTACCTCTGTGTCAAGAAAAATCGCATTTTTAATGAGCTCACGTATACCTGAAAGTGCTTGCTCTGACAAGTGATTTGAGCCCGAATGAGCTATAGTATTTGTTTCGCCCTCTCTTGATATCCTTATATCCCATTTTGTATCCTTGTTTTGGACAATGCCGCGTTTTTCTTTTCGGGATTCGTTTGAATTAATATATTCTGGGATTGATGCTATTTTTACGTGCGTATTATCATTCGCTCTCCAATCCACGAACCACGCTCTGAAAAACGGTGATTTTGTTCCCAATTCTTTACTATATTTCTCTGCAAAAACATCTGTTTTCTTAATTTCTTCACTTGTGAAATCATTGATATTTTTTTTACCGATATTCTGTATTGTCTTAATATCATCTTCCGTAAAAAGCGTTTTTCCAACTGAAAATTTTGTCGAAGAATTTCCTGAATTATTTTTGTCAAAAGTATTGACTTCCGTATTTGTTTGTGATACACTTTGATTAGAGTCGATGAAGGTTTGAACCACTGAGGGCAATTGTAGCCCGAAAGTCGTAAACCATGATTGGCTCTTTTTACTTGCGTAAACAAAGTTACCTTTTTTTACTTGTGCGTTAATAAAGCTCTGTGTGTTATCTTTATATGATTCTTCATTCATTCTTGAGTGAACACTGGCAGCATCAGTTACACTATATCTGCCTCTTTTTTTATTTATATGTACGGCAGCAACAACAGGTAAATTTAATTTATTTGTCATCTCAACAAAAATTACATATGCATCATCTACTGTATCGGATTTAAATATCATTAATGGTTCCTGCAACTTTTCAGCCAGATTTGATAATTCATCAACGCTTATAGAATGCTTAAATCCTGTTGCTTTTAATAATACATTTTCCCTAAGAACAAAATTATCTTTAATATCGGTATATTCTTTAATTATAGGAGAAGGTTTACCTAAGTCAAAAAATCCTCTGTCGGGCATTTTACCGGTGTTAAACCAACTATTTATTTCCGTTCTGTATTTCTCGGCAATATTTGAAAAATAACTCTTATTTTTATCAAGTATTTTCTTTAAATCAACCTCTGAAGCCTTTTTATTCCCAACAATATTTTTATCGGATGAAAACTTTTCATTTCAATTTGTCTTACCTGCTCCGACATTAACCTTATTAACATTCTTTTCCGCAGCATTAACCGCCTTTTCCCATGCTCTTGCAATATTATCCATTTCGGAATACTTTTTAACGCCTATTTTATCGAGAATATCGCGTATAACGTCAAGAATTTTTTGAGCGAGGTTTTTATCCTTAACGGCAACGTGTTCGGCAAAGTCAGCACTTCCCACAAAGTCTGCGACAATTTCGTCCACAGCTTCGGAGTAATTCATATCAACGCCGCTTTCATATTCCTTCAAAAGCTGCTTTTCTACCTCTGTAAGGTTACTGCTGTTCTTATTGCTTACATATTCATACGCCAAATCTCTGAACTTTTCGAACTGTTTCGGGGCAAGCTGTTGTGTTCTGTGCGTAATTTCGTGTTTAAATATGCTCTCTGCGACCTTGTTTCTTGCTTCTTCGGTTTCCGCATTGAGATTGTTAAGCACTTCCATTGATATTTTAATTGTGCCGTCGGAGTATGAACCGTTCACACTCTGTCCGCCCTGTGATTTTATGCTGTCGACAAATTCAACTGAAACACCCAAATCCTTTGCAACGCCGTTTATATATGAAACAGTATCATTGTTTATCAATCTGCTGTTTTCGTTTATCAAAACGCCGCCGTTTTGTCTTATAACATTATTTGCCGCCTTGATTTTATTTTCAAGCTCCAAAGCCTTATCTTTAACTCCTGCCGTATATGCCGCCATTGCCGACGATTGAGATATTCTGTCCGAATAATTTACGTCAACCGTTGCCTTGCTTTTTCCGACAAGCGCCGCCGCATAGTATTTGTTGAAATATCTTAGAAAGTCATATCTTGAAATGTTGTTGCCCTTTGCCTTTTCATTTTGAAAAGCTGTGTCAAAAGCCTTTGCACCGTTTTCACCCTGTGACTTTAACAGGTTTGCAGCCATGTTGGGATTGAAATCAGCCGCTTTCGGTATATCATTTTGAGCCGTGTTTGCGGTATTATTAAAGTTGTTTTCGGCGTTCACATTGCTGTAACTGTCGGTAGGTATATTATTATCAAGTCCGCTGTTT
>JAXEIW010000135.1:0-2143 GCA_034101885.1 Clostridia bacterium
AGATGATATTATTTACAGATAAGATATAAATTAAAGAGTCTGATAAGGTTCATATACCAAATCAGACTCTTTATACATACAATTTTTTGACTTTTATATAATGACTGCTGAACAATTATGAAACGCAGCCGCATAGCGGCATACAAGCGTTTCAAAATTGTTTAGGTGCAAGGGTTTTGTGCGTTTTTGCAAAAAAACCTTGCACCGTTAATAAATATTTTGCTCCCAAAATATTTATTTCAGCAGACTTTATCAATGCGAACTGTGTAAAATCTTTGATTTTACATGAAAAATTTTGACAATAGTCATAATTTTTCTAAATGCGATTGAAAATCGCATTTATTCAGTGAGCATTACATATCCGTTGGGAGATATTACAAAGATAATCAGACGGCGTTATTTTCCAATATATCTCTTGCAACGAATACACCGCTGGCAGATGCGTGTGATAATGAATGAGTAATACCGCTTCCGTCACCGATAACGTACAAGCCTTTGTGCTTTGTTGAAAGATGATCGTCAATGTCAACTTCCATATTATAGAATTTAACTTCTACTCCGTAAAGCAGCGTATCATCGTTTGCAGTGCCGGGAGCAATTTTGTCAAGGGCATAAATCATTTCGATAATACCGTCCAAAATTCTCTTTGGCAGCACAAGGCTGAGATCTCCCGGAGTTGCCGTTAATGTGGGTGTTACGGTACATTCTTCAATTCTCTTAGTGTTGCTTCTTCTGCCTCTTGTCAAATCTCCGAATCTTTGAACTATTACTCCGCCGCCCAACATATTCGACAATTTTGCGATACTTTCGGCATATCCGTTGCTGTCCTCGAACGGTTCGGAAAAATGTTTGGAAACAAGCAAAGCAAAATTTGTGTTGTCTGTATGGAGGGTTTCATCCTCATAACTGTGACCGTTTACCGTGACAATACCGTTTGTATTTTCATTAACAACTATTCCGTTCGGATTCATACAGAAAGTACGCACATTATCCTCAAATTTTTCGGTTCTGTATACGATTTTACTTTCATATAATTCATCGGTAAGATGTGCAAAAACAGCTGCCGGCAGTTCAACACGAACACCTATATCAACACGGTTCGATTTTGTGGCAATGTCCAGCTCTTTGCATACTGTTTCCATCCATTTACTGCCGCTTCTTCCTACAGAAATAATACAGTTCGTGCATTCATATTCGTTTTTCTCCGTTTTAATAATATAAGTTTCGCCTTTGAGCAAAACATGAGTAACGGGAGTGTCAAAGAAAAATTCAACCTTATCTTTCAGCTCTTTATATAAATTTTCAAGAACAATAAAGTTAATATCCGTTCCGAGATGACGTACCGAAGCGTCTAAAAGGTTTAACTTATTTTGTATGCAAAGTGTTTTGAATTTTGAGCCGGCTGTAGAATACAGCTTTGTTCCCGCACCACCGTAATTCATATTTATATCATCAACATATTTCATAAGTTCCAATGCTTTTTTCTTTCCGATATGTTCATGCAGAGTGCCTCCGAAGCTGTTGGTTATATTATATTTACCGTCCGAAAAAGCGCCTGCACCGCCAAAGCCGCTCATAATAGAACAGTGCTTGCAGTTAATACAAGTCTTTATTTTTTCCCCGTCAATGGGACAGTGCCTTTTTTCCAGTGAATGACCGGCTTCAAACACTGCAATTTTTAAGTCGGGATTTTGCTTTGTGAGTTCAAAAGCCGAAAATATTCCTCCCGGCCCCGAACCTATAATGATAACATCATATTTCATTTTATTTAATTCCTTTCTGTACTTTTCAAAATTGTTTTTTTAAACACAAAATCACCGTACACGGCAGAATATTTTTTTGTCAGCCGTTTACGGTATTTAATACATTTTTAAACCGCAAAATAATTATGCGGTATTCTTAATTGTTCAAGCAAATATATTATACACATTGTTTCAAAAAAAGTCAAGTATTTTAAATACTTTTACAATGTAATTTCAAAGAAAAATGTTACTATTCAGGTATAAATTATTGTTTATCACTGTGTGTTGGCAGCATTATTTTCATAAAAGCTAAACAATTCAACTAAACTTCCTTGACTGTTGTCTAAAAAAGAACGCAAAACTTGAACCGCCCAACCAAAGAGCATAGTCTAAAGGGGGCA
>JAXEIW010000136.1:0-4913 GCA_034101885.1 Clostridia bacterium
TTCGTGTAAAATCAAAGATTTTACACAGTTCGCATTGATTAAGTCTGCTGAAATAAATATTTTGGTAGCAAAATATTTATTCATGGTGCAAGGATTTTTTGCAAAAATGCACAAAATCCTTGCACCAAAACAATTCTGAAACGCTTGTAAGCCGCTGTGAGGCTGCGTTTCATAATTGTTCAGCAGCCATTAAATAATGCTCACCGAATTAAAAAAAATAAGCCGTGAAAGGCTTATTTTTTTATGAAATTTTTTCTTTATATCCGCATTTGGAAATTAATGTAATCGTCATATAAATCAGTTTGAAAATTGATAAATTTTCAAGTAAAATGGTTGGTATTTGTAGAGAAATAAGACAAAAAATGTGATATAATATATTTAAATGATTAATAAAAAATAAAAAGAAAGGCGGCATATGATGAAAAAAACAGCGGTTATAAATCTGGCACTGATACTATCGGCGGCGAATTTATGCAGTGTTTCTGCAAGCTATCTTCCGAACAGCACAATATCGGTTTTTTATAACGGTAAATCGGTTAAATCGGACGTTGCTCCGCAGATTATCAATGACAGAGTAATGCTCCCGATGCGCAGTATATTTGAAGCAATGGAAGTAAATGTGACATGGGACGAGGCTTCAAGAACAATTACTGCGAAAAGGGAAAATGATACAATTGAAATGACAGTGGGAAAAACGGTATTTTATGTTAATTCAGAGGAAAAAATATGCGATACCGCTCCTGTGATTGTAGATGACAGAACGCTTATACCGATAAGGGCGGTAAGCGAAGCACTGGACTGTGATGTAAAATGGTATGATTACAGCAGAGTGGCGGAAATTACATCAAAGTCATATATTAAGGAAAAAATCGAAGCTGAAATTCCCGAAAGCGACATTGGCGGCATAAGGTATGTGGAGGTTGATACAACGGTTAATTATACAGGAGAGAATGTTCCCGAAAGCTTTTTTGACAAAACGTACTGGAGTGAGGCAAAATCAGAGGGAGAGGGTATATCGGTTTCCGATGTTAACAACTCTCCGTCCTTCTATAATGAAAAGCTTAACGGTCTTGTTAATTTTAAAATGACAATGAACGACACAAATTCATGGCCGAGCATTGCTTTGGCACAGACCGATAATTATTCCAGATACAATAATGCAACCTGCTACCTTATAAGCTTTTGCAAGGATGTTATTCAGCTTCAGAAGTTTATAGGCGGCGCAAGAAATGTAATTTATGCGGAGGATTCTTTAAGCCCCAAAGAGGGAGGAGCAATATATAATCAGGACGGAAGCGTTGTGTCGGAGGGAAAAACCTACAACGTAACCGTAGGAACAATAAAGGAAGACGAAGGTGTAAGAATAGTTCTGATAATAGACGGAAAGACAATCATAGATTATCTTGACAAGGAAAAAACCGCAATTTCCGATGACGGATATTTCGGAGTATATACCGGAGCGGATGGTCGTATTTTGTTTGAGCCGGCAGAGTCTTTGGAAACAGAATAACAATGTATTATTTTCCCAATGGGATTATAAATAGAATTTTTCAGATGAGAGGAGAATTTATTATGAAAAAACAAATTTCAGTATTTGCGGCATTATGTATGGCAGTAAGTGCCGCAGGAGGTATGGTGAGTGTAAGTGCCGAGGATACGACAAATACTTTTAATGAATTTATTACATATTCATTTGAGGACGACTATATCGGCAATATGGGCGGACAGAACGGACCGGTTATCGAGGTTGCGGAAAACGGCGGCTATCTCGGAACAAAGGGATTAAAGCTTGATGTTTCAGCTGTAACAAGCTCTATTGCCGGTATAAGGATAGGCGGCTGTGATGCTGTGGGCGGAAGCGAATATAAGCTGACGGCAAAGGTGAAGCTTGCCGAGAGCCCTACAGGAAAGATAAGCTGGCGTCTGTATAATTGGGATAAAGACGAAGCAGGTAATGAAATAAACAGTTCCATGGCATACAAAGAATGTGCGTATAAGGATATTGGTGACGGATGGTATTCGGTTGAGGGCAGCGCAGTATATCCGGGAAACGATTCAACAAGCCTTATGCTTGATATTCGTCTTAATGAAAGACAGATAGTAGGCAGCGCAAATCCTGTATATATGGACGATATATCCTTAATTCCGGTCAAGGCGGATTTTGCATACGGACAGCCTCAGGTGCTTGAATGGAATGCCGGAGAGAATACGCTTTCCTTTGGAAAATTTAATAACGGAGTTGTGGGAGAACCGTCAGAAGAAGGCGTAAGGGTTACTTCAACAGGATATAATCAAGGTGTTATAGTAAATAAACTCAGCAACGGAGTAACATTGGCACAGGAAAATCAATATAAAATTGAAATGATTGCAAAGCTTGAAAGTGGTGCATTCAGTACGACTAATTTTAAATTACCTTACGGAACTAAAGTACCGGACATTGAGCTTATAGATGAGACTGAAAGTCTGTATAAAATTACATCGCAGACATTTACCGGAGCTTCGGTTTGGAGCGGGCAATTTGATAAAGACAGATTCTATTTCGGTTTTGCAGATTCTTCAGCAACTATTTTAATAAAGCAGATTAAGTTTACAAATCTCGGAAAGACCTTTGCACCTGAGCAGCAGGAGATAAATACATACGCATATACTGTTGATACAAACAATGAATATGCATATGGAATTGTAGATAAAGAGTTTACGGTTGCTACCACAACCGAACCCGAGGAAACAACAGAGGGAACAACCGAAGGAACGACAGAAGAAACAACAACAGTTACAAGAGCGGTTGTACAGCAGTTTAACCTTGACGGTACGGCTACCGGCAAATATTTTGATATAACCACGCTTGATGAACGATACGAATTTGCAACAAAATACGACAAAAATTATCAGCTTGTTATGTCTGCGGAAAACGGTATTGTAACCGCAAGACCTTCAAAGGGAATTAAGCTGTCAAACGGTGAATATGTTGAAGATACAAATCCGATTTCAATTTGTATAATGGATTTTAACGGAGATACTGTTACCGGTAAGGTTAATTATTTTGCTTCATCAGGAAACGGAAATTCAATGTATCATACTCACGGATTTACTTTTGTGGCATGGGGATCGACTCTTGCCGTGTATAATGACAGCACGGGATACAGAATGGGAAACGCTTATACAATGTCGGTATCCGATATATATAATATGTATGTTGATTGGGATGGTGAAAATTCGGGAAAGATTTATGTAGCTTCAAGGTGTTACGGAAATAACAGTACAATAACAGATAACTCTAAAATTGTTATAGTGGATTTTGATTTAGACGATGCGAAAAGACCGCAGCTTGTGTATGATGCAAATGCACCGGAGAACAATTCAAAAGAAACGGTAATAAATCTTAAAACAGAGTTGGCAGGCGTTACGGGATATTTTAATCCTGCGCAAATGTTTGTTATGAATGATAAGCTGTATGTAGTTTCAAAGTCTACAGGATTTGTAACAAGTGAAGAATATCTTTTGGTTTTTGAATTAAGCACCGAAACTCCAAGATTCGAAAAGAAGCTTACGGTGAAAGATTTTAATTCGTCATCAAATGAAACGATAACGGGTATAGCACCTTGCGGAGATTATCTTGCTGTGTTTACGACAGCCGGAAGACGTGTTTTGGACAGTTTTGCAAGTAATTCAAATAATCTTTATCTTATAGACGCAGAAAGCCATACATGGGATTCTGAAAACAATCCTAAGATTACTCTTAATGCAAGAGCGCATATGACAGGCTTTACCGACAAATATGTATATGCCGCAAAGGCAAAGCAGGATGCCAATGCAAACAGCAATTTGGGTTCAATACTGTTTGAGAGATTTGAAAAGAGCAAAAAGGTTACTGCTCCGGAAATTGACACAACAGGAATTATAAGTGACAACGCAGTATTTACTGTTCCTGATTTGAGCGGAGCGAGTGAATACAGCTACAAAATTCTTGCCTCTGCCGATAACAGCAACTGGGTGATTTTGCAAAACGGCATAACCAACGCCGCACAGCTTACATACAAGCTGACCGATAAATTGTCAGATAAGTACCTGAAGCTTGAGGTTGTTTACAATGATGAAAGCTATTCATACGGTATTGCCAAAGCGGCAGATAAAATATTCGGTTTGAAAGCTGCACTTCCGGAAAACTTTTCGGAATGTGTAAGACCGTCGGTAGAGGTACTGGGTACGGTACCGTCGGGATATAACGGCAGCTTTAAGGTTGTGCTTGCCTTCTATGCAACCAACGAAAACAATGCAAGTGAGCTTGTGGGAACAAGCGTATTTGATTATGATGCTTCTACCGGAGTATTAAGCGGCGAAGATGCCCAAATTCCGGAAAATGCGGATAACTGTGCGGCATTTTTGTGGAATGACTTACAGACAATCAGACCTTATTCACCGAAAGCAACGGCTGTTAAAGCAACAGTAACGGAAGAATAAATTTTTGAGTTCAGTGGGAGTTAAATCTCCCACTGAATATGATATATAATTGTATTTGTAATGACGCCGCATGGCGGCGGAACGGAGGATTTATATGAGAAAACTATATAAAATAACATCGGCAGGCTTATCGGCGGTAATGCTTGTTTCGCTTTTGTCAGCTTGCGGAAACAAAAAAAACGGTAACGTTACAGAGGACGGAAAACCGGTTATAACCATAGCCAATTCCGTGGCAATCAACGACAATACGCCTGTTGAACAGTATCTTGAGGAAAAGTATAATGTGGAAATCGTGGCGAAAGGCTTTGCTACAAGCTATTATGACAAGCTTGCCACAATGTTTGCCTCAAAGGATATTCCGGACGTAATGCTTATTAACGACATTTCAAACTGGGAACCTTTGGTTAATCAGGGAATTATCGCGCCGATTGATATTGAAACGGTAAAGGAAG
>JAXEIW010000137.1:0-2502 GCA_034101885.1 Clostridia bacterium
AAGCCTTCATAAGGATTACATTGATGCCGGGGCAAATATAATCAAAACAAACACTTTCGGAGCAAATCCCTTAAAATTTAATGACGAAAGCGAATATAATTATGCCGAAATAATAGAAAAGGCTGTTGAAAATGTTAAGACGGCAATAAAGTTATCCGAACGAAAAGATTATGTATTTACGGCATTTGACATGGGACCGTTGGGCAGACTTTTAAAGCCGTTCGGAGATCTCGGATTTGAAGAAGCCGTTGAATTGTTTGCAAAGCAGGTAAGAGCAGCGGTAAAATGCGGAGTGGATTTGATACTTATCGAAACAATGAATGACAGCTATGAAACAAAGGCGGCTGTTCTTGCCTGCAAAGAAAACAGTGATTTGCCTGTTTTTGTGACAAATGCATATGATAAAACAGGAAAGCTTATGACCGGTGCGGATCCCAAGTCCATGATTGCCATGCTTGAAGGGTTGAGGGTTGACGCTGTGGGGGTTAATTGCAGTCTGGGACCTGATCTATTAACGGATATTATAAAAACCTACAGTGAATATTCTTCACTGCCTGTTATAGCAAATCCAAATGCGGGACTACCATCAGTTATTGACGGAAAAACGGTTTACAGCTTTTCAAGCGATGAATTTTGTGATGCAATGGGCGTTCTGGTTGAAAACGGAGCGGTGATAATAGGTGGCTGCTGCGGTACAACTCCCGAGTATATAAAAAAGCTTGCGGAAAGAACAAAGGGTATGAAACCAAGACCTGTAACAGAGAAGAATTATACTATTGTTTCTTCCTACACTCATGCGGTCGAAATAGGAGATAAGCCTGTTTTGATAGGAGAGAGAATTAACCCCACCGGTAAAAAAAGATTTAAAGAAGCTCTTATAAACAAGGATTTTGATTATATACTTAAGGAAGGAATAAATCAGCAGGAAAAGGGTGCGGATATACTCGATGTTAATGTCGGCTTGCCGGGAACGGACGAGGTGCAGACTATTTGTAAGGCAGTTGTAAAGCTGCAGGAGGTAAGCGATCTGCCGTTGCAGATAGATACCGCCGACAGCAGTGCCATGGAAGCGGCGATGCGTTTATATAACGGTAAACCTATGGTAAATTCCGTGAACGGAAAAGAGGAAAGCATGGAAAAGATTTTCCCTCTTGTAAAGAAGTACGGAGGAGTGGTTGTTGCGCTTACCTTGGATGAAAGCGGTATTCCCGACACTGCGGAGGGAAGAATAAAAATAGCGGAAAGGATTTACAAAAAGGCTGCCGAATACGGAATATCAAAAAAGGATATAATAGTTGATCCTCTTGCAATGACAATAAGCTCCGATACAAAAGCCGCTTTGGCAACGCTTGAAGCATTAAAAATAATAAGAAATGAGCATAAGGTAAACACTTCCTTGGGCATTTCAAACATTTCCTTCGGCTTGCCCGAACGTGAGTTTATTACATCAACATTCTTTTCAATGGCGCTGGCAAACGGTTTGTCGGCGGCAATAATGAATCCCTATTCCGCCGAAATGATGAAGGTGTATTACAGCTATATGGCTCTTACGAACAGGGACGCAAACTGTGAAAAATATATTGAATTTGCGTCATCGGTACAGTCAAAGCAGATAATTTCCGTCGGTGAAAAAAATGAATCGGCGGAAGTTAATGTAAATACCTTGAGCGGCTCGGTTATAAAGGGCTTGAAGGAGCAGGCGGCGAGAATTACAAAGGATTTAATTAAATCAACAGATCCTATGGAGCTTATAAACAGTGAAATTATTCCCGCGCTTGACACTGTAGGAAAGGGATTTGAGCAAAAGACCGTTTATCTTCCGCAGCTTTTAATGAGCGCAGAATCGGCGAAAGCGTCTTTTGAGGTTATAAAGGAGCATATGAGCGCAAATAATACCGATACAAAGAAAAAATGTACCTTTGTAATTGCCACCGTTAAGGGAGATATACATGATATAGGAAAGAATATAGTTAAGGTTTTGCTTGAAAATTATGATTTTAATGTAATAGATTTGGGAAAAGACGTTCCTGCGGAAGAAATTTTGGAAACGGTCACCGAAACTAAAGCACCGCTGTGCGGTTTAAGCGCCTTGATGACAACTACAGTTCCGTCAATGGAGGAAACAATAAAGCTGATAAAGGAAAAAGCACCGTGGTGTAAAATAGTTGTTGGAGGTGCGGTTCTTACCGAAGATTACGCAAATATGATTAATGCCGACAAGTATGCGGCAGACGCTATGGAAACGGTAAGATATGCGGAAAGGATAAACAGCGAATTGTAATTATTAATTTAGAGTCGTTACTATTCACCTATGCGGATAAATTATTGTTTATCACTATGTGTTAGCAGCATTATTTTCACAAAAGCTAAACAATTCAACTAAACTTCCTTGACTGTTGTCTAAAAAAGAACGCAAAACTTGAACCGCCCAACCAAAGAGCATAGTCTAAAGGGGGCAATGCACACGGTTTTTGAATGAGTAAACAATTTATGAACAAATCC
>JAXEIW010000138.1:0-10580 GCA_034101885.1 Clostridia bacterium
TTAATTCTCCCACAAATACCGATGTAGAATATGCATCAGCATGGTATTTGCCTGACGGAACTTTTGAATATGTTCCAAAGAATTAAATAATGCTTACTGAATAAATGCGATTTTCAATCGCATTTAGAAAAATTATGACTATTGTCAAAATTTTTCATGTAAAATCGAAGATTTTACACAGTTCGCATTGATAAAGTCTGCTGAAATAAATATTTTGGGAACAAAATATTTATTCATGGTGCAAGGCTTTTTTGCAAAAATGCATAAAACCCTTGCACCTAAACAATTCTGAAACGCTTGTAAGCCGCTATGCAGCTGCGTTTCATAATTGTTCAGCAGTCATTAAATAACAGAGGACTATGCGGCTTGGCGTTCGGTTCATTCGAACGCCAAGCTGAAAATAAAGTATCAAAGAAAGGAATGACATATGAGAAAAAAGATTATATCATTTTTGATTGCACTCAGTGCGTTTAATTCAACCGGTGTTTTTGCTGCATTTTCAGACGTATCGGGTGAGGGAGCAAAAGAAATTAATGCACTTTGCGAGCAGGGAATAATAAAAGGAACAAGCGAAACAACATTTTCACCTGATGAAAATATTACAAGAGCGGAGTTTTCGGCTCTGATAACACGCGCATTTGATATACCTCAAAGGGCTTATGAAAATCAGTTTTCGGATGTTTCGGCTGATGATTGGTTTGCCGGAGCTGTGTCGGCAATGCATGAAATGGGAATAATTGAAGGCTATGACGGTAAATTCAATCCATATGACAATATAACACATGAACAGTCATGCAAAATTCTATCTCTTATATTTGAGGACAGAGCAGAAAAAGTAACATATCCATATGCATATACATCGATATATCAGGATTATTTTAAAATAAGCGAATGGGCAAGAGACTATGTGGCAAAGGCAACAATGATTGGATGTGTGACATACTCTACCCAAGACTTTAGAACGTCCGGTGACAAGGGTATTCAAAATCTTGAACCGCAGAAAGCACAGACAAGACGTGAAACCGCAATATGTGTATACCGTACTCTGAATGCAGTGAATAATTACAAAGAAAGAGTATATGAGGAGGAATAGCATGAAAAAATTACTATCATTTTTGGTGTCGATTGCAATGTTGGCGGGTGCTATGCCGGCATTTGCGGCAGAAAAGCTTAATGCAAAAGAGTTGTATTATTATATTGATTCTCCGTACCTTGACGCGCCGCTCGGACCTTCTTCATTGACCGGATATAATAATACGTCAAGCGGTTTCCTCGCAGACGTAAATTACGGAATATTAAAGCCTCTTATTTTGCAGGGGGGAAAATACAAGGTGCATTATTATAATGTACCTTATACAAACAACTATCCGACCATTGAGATTAATGTATATAATAAAGATGCGGAGCTAATAGGAACAAAGCAGATTGACCACAGGGTTTCGAGCGCCGCAGATGTTGATAAATTATCCGGATTTTATGAAATAGGTGAATTTGATTTTCCATCCGGTTACGGTACATATATTACCTTTGGCTATCCGGGAGAAAGTAAACCGGAAATTGCCGATTATGTCAGATATAATTGCATAAAGTTAGAAAAAACAGAGGATTATGGCGATTATTATAAAGCGGATTTTTCGGATGAGGATATAAGCCGTACACTTACCGAAAGAACACTTGCCGCAAAAGAAGCGGACATTCCGCAGATTTCGGAAAACGCTGTAAAAATTTATGTAAAAAACGGAGCAAACGGTGACGGAAGCAAGGAGAATCCCTTCGGAAGCATTGAGGACGCAAGGGATTATGCAAGAGGTTTGATTGCAAACGGTTATCCCACAGACGGTATAGGAATTTATATTCATGCAGGGGTTTATAAAATTTCTGACACGCTCACCTTTACCGCCGAGGACAGCGGAACGGAGGAAGTGCCTGTAATTTACCGGGCATACGGCGACGGAGAAGTGACGGTTACTATGGCAGACAGCTTTATAGGTTCTGATGCCGAGCTTGTAACAGATAATAAAATTTTAAAAAAGATTCCTCAAAATGCAAGAGGAAAACTGTATTCGATTGATTTGAAAGCAAACGATGTGTCTGTTCCGGAGCTTGAGTTTAACAGCCGTAATGAGTGGCAAAGTATAAACTTGCCGGAAAAACTTGTAATCGATGATGCGGTATATACAGTTTCAAAGTATCCGAATGTCGGAGAGGCACAGCTCGGTATATTACAGAACGGAAAAACAAGAGGAAGTAATGAGCAGAAGAGAAACAAGGGTCCTGCTTATTCATTTGCAAATATGCCAAGAATGCTTTTATGGGGAGACGAGGATTATATCAATGCCAAGGGTAAGTTTGATATAGGCTATACAGCGCAGTCTACACTTGTTTCATCTGTTGACACCTCCGGAATGGTTTTTGGATTGCTTGATGCCGGCGGAACATATTCTCAACCTAATCCGACTTCAGAGTTTTATAATATATTAGCTGAAACAGATATGCAGGGTGAATTTTATATTGACAGAAATGAGGGAAGGCTGTACTTCTATCCCATAGAGGGCTTCAATGCAAATTCTAAAATATTTCTGCTTACATCAAAGCATTCCGGAATAAAATTTACACAGGGCGCTTCAAATATTGCGTTTTTGGACATTGATTTAAAAATGACCGGTCTAAACGGTTATGAAGTCGAGGATGACTGTAAAAATGTTATGATAGCAGGTTCACAAATTACTCATGTAGGAGAAATAGGTGTTTCAATTTCAACCGGCGCAAGAAAAATTACAGTAAGGGACTGTGATTTGTATGATGTGGGAACTTACGGAATACAATGTACGGCAGGAAATTACAAAACAGCCGAAAAAGGCGAATGTGTTATAGAAAACAATTCAATAACCGGTACCGGAAAGTCAGGTTCAACAGCCGGTGCTGCCATAAGATTAGGTTACGACTGCGGAAATACGGTAAGATATAATCATCTCTATGATCTGCCCTATCAGGGTGTTCTGTGGGGAGGCTTTTCTACCACAATTGAGTATAACCTCATAGAAAGATACAATCAGGCAACAAATGACGCCGGTGCAATATACTGCTGTTCCGCAACCTGTTACGGTTCTGTAATTCGGTATAATATTATAAGAGACGGTCAGAGTGACAACGGTATTGGCTGTCGAGGAATTTATTTTGATGACGGTACCTTTGCAGGCACGAGAGTTGAAAATAATATATTTAAAAATATCGGCGGAACAACAATGACAGGACGTGATATGTATTTTACAAACAATGTATTTATATCCGATAAATATGACGGACATGGTGCAATGCCTATGTTACTTGGAAGTCATATAACATCAACCGGAGGAAAGATTGCTCCTGAAGGCTATTGGACGGATTATAATTTTGATGCAATCAGAGCAACAGGAGAATATCCGGATTTCATGAATATCATAGATAATGAATGGGATAATATCGTGACAAGAAACAAACAATTCATTAACAATGTATTCTATTGCTGGGATGAAAAATTTATTGAGAATTTTCAAAAAGATGCTGTAACATATGCACCTTACGGTGCGGTTGATAAGGGCAATGTGTTCATAAATGATACACTTCCGGACAAGGCTGATTTTTCCGATATTGATTGGGATTATTTGAAGAGCCAAAATCAGGATATAAAGGAAATTCCCGTTTCACAAATCGGTACATATACAGGAGGACTGAGAACGAATACGACAGATATATATGAAGAAAATCTGCCGAGAGAGTTTAAGATTTTGTATCCTGAAAACGGTCAGAAGGATGTTGAAACAGAGATTACCTTTTTGACCGAAAATCTTTATAAGCTTGGTTATAAAACACCGGAGCTGTATATTGCAGAGTCGGAAGATTTTTCACGGAAGTTGAATGTTTTTTCAATGACTTCGGGTATCAATATTGACCTTCAGTTAGAATCGGGCAAGACATATTACGCTAAAGTCGGTGCGCAGACGCTTAACTATTACGGAAAACGCTACAGTGATACAATCAGCTTTACTACAGAGTCGGATGAAAGCATTTTGGATAGTATAATTGTTGAGGCAAGCACTCTAATTAAGGACACTGTTGAGGGTACTGCTTTCGGTCAATATAAAAAGGGTGCAAAGAAAGTGCTTAAAGATGCAATTGAGCAGATAAAAGAATCAGAAGCGAATATTGATGAAAGAATCAGCATGGCACAGAAGGCTGTCAATGAATATAAAGCCTCTCAAGAGCAGAGAAATGATCTTGCAACCTATATTTACAATGATATGGAAGGAGATATTATAGGTGATAGAACGCTGTCATTCTTTGTAAGAAACTCAATTAAGGATTCCGATATATGGGTTGAATGGGAGGATGAGGCAACTCAAAATAATAAAGCTATACGTCTGAAATCATTGCAAAGAGGCAGTAACGTACCTATTTTCGGTGAGACCGACTTTACACCGCAGGATAATTATATGGAGTTTTATACATCAATTAAGATGGAGTCGGAGGGAACAGCCGGAGCTGTTAATCTGTGTTATCCGGGACTTGATACATATGTTAATTTCAAGATGATTGATAAGTTTACACCTATTTGTGTATTCTTTGGCAAGGATGGCAAAATTTATTCGTCACTTGACAAAACTTATCCGTCAATGAAATTTAATGTCGGAGAATGGTATGATGTGGCAATCAAGGCCGATATTTCCGAAAGAAAGTACGATGTATATATTAACGGAGACCTGTTGGGCGCAAATATTCCTTTCTATGTGCAGGAGGATAATATGACAATAGGAAGAGTGATTTTCTCCGAAACTGAGGGAACGTTTACATCAAGAAATACAAATAAAGGGGCTTTTCTTATTGATAATATTATTGTAAGAGGACCTGCCGAAACCGGAAAAAATTGTTATATTTATAAAATGTACATAAACGGTGAAGAAGTAGAGAACTTTGATATTTCAAAAAATATTTACTATGTGGATATGACATCAGAGGAGCTTGAAAAGGCTGCAATTACCTTTGAAAAGGATAGCTCTGCAAGAGTGTCAATATATGATGGCGACGGTGTTAAGTATATTGCGGTACTTGCCGGAAATCAAAGAGATGTACATATTTATAAGATTAATGCACTGAAATAGGTTTGCTTTCGGAGATTGCTTTAAGGCAGTCTCCGAAAATGTATTAAGGCATAAATACGATTTTTTCTGATATTTACAAAAAATCAATCAAGAAATGGGGGATTAATATTGAAAAAAACAGTTATTGCAGCATTAATGATGATTCTTGTTTTCGCTTCGACAGCAAAAGCGGAGACAAAAAATATAACAAGAAGTGAATTTGCTGCTGCCGTTGCACCTTATCTTGCGGGATATGAACCTCCTTATACGGAAATTTTTGATGATGTTAATGAAACAACCGAAAATGCGGGGGCAATTTGCCTTTTGGGGGAATATGGTATTTTAAGCTGTACCGATAATAAATTTAACCCGTTCTCTTATATGAAAAATGATGAGGTATCTGCGGCTCTTGCAAAAATCTTTATAATTCGCTGCGGTCAGATAAAACAATATAATTCTGCTACCTTTATAAATAATTTTTATGAATGTAAAGAGGACACAAGAGAGTATCTTCATATAGCGGCAGCATTGGGACTTGTTGCGTACAATGAAGATAATATAAGACTTCCGTTGACAAGATTTATATTTGATACCGAGCTTGACAGTCTTTTAATAAGGCTTGATAATTGTATAAATAACTTTGTTCGTATAACAGGTGATAAAATCACAAGCATGGTTACATATGACGGACAGTTAATCAGCGGTGTAAGTGAAAATGAAACAATTGATTATTTTATGAGTATAAATGATACCTCGGTTTTTGAAAGTGACGATGTATATGTTATTTTTTCTAATTATACAGAAGGTATGCTTAAGAATATTTCAATAAAAAAATATTCAGATGTAAAAAAAACAGACTTTTATGTAATCCATAACAGCTTTAATTCGGGGGAAAATTGTGATGAGCTTTGCATTTATTTGTGGGATGCTGACGTACAAAAGCCGATAAGAGATAAAATAACCTTTATGTATAATTGATGAACCATGATCGTTGCACTATTAATGTAGTCGTAACAAAATCGTAAACAACATTTAATGCTATTGCAGAAATATATATGATATAATATTTTTTGATTTTGATTTTATTAATTAAACAACTAAAATTTATGTCGCTGTGCGGCAAAAGGGAGAATTGATATGGAGATAATAAATTGTGACTTTATGGTTGCGGGAGGCGGAATAGCCGGAATGTGTGCAGCGATTGCTGCAGCAAGAGAAGGACTTTCGGTAACACTTATTAATGATCGTTCGGTGCTTGGCGGAAATGCCTCCAGTGAAATAGGATTAGACATAGGCGGTGCTTCTCATCATGGCTTAAACCCGGCAATTTACGCAAAAGAAACGGGAATTGTTGAGGAAATAAGACTTCGTATATCGTCATATATGAATAAAGGCGGATATGGTAAGCCTGCCGCATTTGACGCGGTATTTTTTGACATGATATATAACGAAAAAAACATTCGTCTGTTAATGAATACACTTGTATATGACTGTGAGGTTGAAAATCAAAGTATAAAAAAGGTCTATGCAAGACACTGCGTAAATAATAATGTATATGAAATAATCGCACAAAGCTATGTTGATGCAACCGGAAACGGAATACTTGGATATGCCGCAGGCGCACAATTCAGAATAGGCAGGGAAGGCAAGGAGGAGTTCGGCGAGTTTTGGGCCCCCGAAAAACCTGATGATTATACAATGGGAAATTCTATCTATTTTGAAACTGAGGACGCAGGGCATGAAGAGGGCTTTAAAGCGCCCGATTTTGCCTATGATATTTCAAAAATGGATTTTATGAAGGATATAGACAAGCCGGAGAATTTTCGCGGTCTTTCTTGTTTCGGACCACATTGGGCATATGAATACGGTGGTCAGGTTGATATTTTAAAGGATCACGACCTAACCGAGCTTGAATTAAGGAAACTGATATACGGTATATGGGATTATGTTAAAAACAGCGGAAAATATCCTCAAGCTAAAACCAGACGCTTAAAACGTGTCTTTGCAAAGGCAGGAACACGTGAGTCAAGACGCTTTGTAGGTGATTACATACTTAACGAAAATGATATTGAAAATAAGGTTAATTTCAACGATTCGGTTGCCATAGGAGGTTGGCCTATGGATATTCATGCACCTCTCGGAATATATGATACATTGCCGGCGTCAAACTTTGTTTCCGTGACAGGGACATATAATATACCGTTCAGGTGCCTTTACTCAAAGGATATAAATAATTTGTATCTTGCAGGACGTGATGTAAGCGTAACCCATATAGCACTCGGTTCAACCCGTGTTATGGCAACCTGCGGCGCATTAGGTCAGGCTGTGGGAACAGCTGCTTTTTTGGGAAAAAAGTATGGTGAAAATCCAAGAGAAATTTATAATAATCACATTGATGAGCTTCGCAGATTGCTTATTGAAAATGACCAGAGTATTCTGCATATAAAGGAAGAAGCTCCCAAAGCCGATGTATATGCGTCAGCAGTAAAAAAATATGAAAACATATCCGAGCACGATTATATGCCACTCGAAAGAGATTATTGTCTTGCACTTATGGCAGGCAGTGAAAAAATCGATAGCGTAAAAATAAAAATCAGAAGTAACAATGAAACAGTAATGAAATATAAATTGTTTACCGGAATACATCCCGAAACATTTCTGCCCGAAACACCGGAAAAGGAATGTGAAATAAGGGTTGATAATAATTTTAACGATTGGATTATTCTTCCTGTTGGCATTCCTGTAGGCAAGGATGGGAAAATATATATTGTGTTCAGTGAAAACAAGGATATTGAAACAGCAATAAGCAAAAATCGAACAATGGGCGCTGTTACAATGCGTATGCACACAAAGGATAATCATGAAAATAAAAATCATGACAGTGTTCCTCTTGACGATAAAAAAACAGGTTATACTCATTGTGACCACCACTATGAAAAACAAAGAAATATCTTATTTAAAGATATTATTCCGGAACAAAAGGTATTTGCTCCCGAAAATGTTTTAAACGGTTATACAAGACCGTATAAAACTCAAAATCTCTGGCTTGTCGATATGGATAAGCCGCAAACTATTACCGTTATTCCGGAGAATCCAACAGATATTTCGTTCTTAAAGATTGTTTTTGATGACCGCCTTGACATAGATGAGGGAGAAAAAATGCCTTCTACGCTTGCAAAGGATTTTGAAATAAACATTTATTACAAAGACGGCGTAAAGACTATAAGTGAAAAGGATAATTTTTACAGAATGGTGAAATATAATATGTGTTTAAGTGATGTAACAAAAATTGAGCTGACTGTTTTTAAGACATACGGTAATGAACTCGGTGTATACTGCATAAATTACAGGTAAAAATCAGTTTACAAAGCCTGAAATATAGGGATAATGGATTTCGTGTATGATACATGAAAATATTAAGATATTTAATGCCGTTGAAATTGAAAAGCTTAATGACGGTGTGATATTACGGTGTAACTATGGTATAATAAAGACAAGTGTCGAAAACTGCATGAAATTAATGATTTTCGAACTTGTCTTATTATATTTCAATTCTTTTTCTGCTCTAAATTTACAAGATTTATGTCTAAAAAAAGCAATGTTATATTAATGGCTGCTGAACAATTATGAAACGCAGCCGCATAGCGGCTTACAAGCGTTTCAGAATTGTTGGGGGTGCAAGGGTTTTGTGCGTTTTTTGCAAAAAACCTTGCACCATGAATAAATATTTTGCTCTCAAAATATTTGTTTTAGCAGACATTATTAATGCGAACTGTGAAAAATCTTTGATTTTACACGAAAAATTTTGACAATAGTCATAATTTTTCTAAATGCGATTGAAAATCGCATTTATTCAGTGAGCATTATATTAGATTCTTGGAATAGAATACCATGACGATGATTTTATGCTGTATTGTAATTAAGGCAGAGGCATTTATGCCTCTGCCTTAACATAAAATTTTCTGTTGCAAAAGGTGAATTTACAGAAAAAGTTTCATACGCCCGGAAAATTTCATACACCCCGTACGAATTGTCGGTATGTTAATTTTATACATATTTTCTCATATGCTTTAAAGCGGATTTTTCAAGTCTTGAAACCTGTGCCTGAGAAATACCGATTTCATCGGCAACCTCCATTTGTGTTCTGCCCTGAAAAAAACGTAAATCCAGAATGTGCTTTTCACGCTCGTTTAAATGATTGAGAGCCTCTGTTATTGCTATGTTTTCAAGCCAATTGTCATCGGTGTTTTTTCCGTCCTTAACCTGATCCATTACATAGATTGCTTCTCCGCCGTCGTGATATACCGGCTCAAAAAGACTTACCGGATCGGCTATCGCATCAAGGGCAAAAACC
The DNA here is from genome assembly GCA_034101885.1 of Clostridia bacterium. Classification (GTDB taxonomy): domain Bacteria; phylum Bacillota; class Clostridia; order UBA1381; family UBA1381; genus RGIG1988. The sequence continues at coordinate 9,472 of JAXEIW010000138.1, forward strand.
ACATCCTCTTTGGGTAGGTCAAGCTCCTTTGCAATTTCGGAAACTGTTGGTTCTTTCGAATTGGCATTTATTAGCCTTTCCTTTACATAAAGCGCCTTGTAGGCTATATCTTTAAGGGAACGACTAACTCTTATGGTGTTGTAGTCCCTTAAGTACCGTCTTATCTCGCCTATTATCATAGGAATGAATATGCCTTGTCGAAATGCTCAGAAAGGACATATCAAAATGAATAGAAAACAAGCTCTAACCGAAGCAATTAACATTTTATCAACAAATCCGGATAACAAAGAGATAACCGATAAATTACAAGAAATCTTATCAGAGTTACCTCTTTCTGAATGGACGAAAAACTCTATAATGGATGCTATAGAAACCTATATTCAGGAACATAATAATACCGTACCATCAAGCTTAGAGTTTACTAAATCAAATAAGTTACCAAGTAACACTGTAATTCGTCATCTCTTTAATGTATCTTCGCTTTCGGAATTTTTAAGAAAATACTTTCCGAAGCACAAAAGAAGGGTGGGAAACAGTTCGCCTTATAAAGACGAAAATGAAGATTATTTTATTAAATTATTTAAAAGAAATTACATGGAATTAAAATGCAAGTTAAATGTAAAAATTGTTTCCGGCAGACTTTATAAAGAAAACAAAAAAGTCGGAGAACCATGCTTAGAGACAATAATAAGAAATTGTAACTGCAACTCATATGAAGAATTGCTTATTTTATGTAACTACAAAAAGCCATCTAAGCCAATTACAGCAACTGTAAACGGAAGATTTAATGATGATGAGGATTTAGAGTTTATAAAGGAAATAATAAATGAAACTCTAAAAAAGTGTAAAATTTCTATTTGATTTTCAATGTGTAAAGGTTTATTATAAAAATAATGAGCCAATCTGCCGAAACAGACTGGTTCATTATTTTGAGAATTAATCTCATTCATCTGTAACCAACTCGTATCATGGGTTTGTCAAGTAATCTGTGTAAGTTTTTTTGCATAAGTCAATTTTTTTACAAAAGTAGCGTTTATGCCGCGAAAGTCACTTGACGGCGTGACGATTTTGTATACAATGCCTCAGTGGATTTGTATGACATATTTTTT
>JAXEIW010000139.1:0-2904 GCA_034101885.1 Clostridia bacterium
ATATTTGAAGACGAGGTTATTTTATAATTTGAAATTACCGTATAATTAAAGAAATATTAAAATTCTGTAACGTTATTGAAATACTTGAAATATAATGATATAATATGATAGAATGCATATAGAATAATGTAAAAAATAAGCTGCGCATCTCATTTTGAAAGTCTGCCTTAAAGTATACACACATACGTCGGCGGCAGTCTTTCGAGCGACCTGCTTGCTTCTTTTTCACATTAGATTTGTGCCGCCGGGTGGCGGCGGAACGGAGGATTAACGTGAAAGGTAGACTGCACATATTACCACTTATTATGATTTGAAGCATACCGAGAAGAATTGGGTTATTTATATGGGCGGTTTTTACCGATTTTAAGGCAGGTGTTTTTTTATGGCAAGAAAAAGCAGGCAAATAAGCAAAACAGGTATATATCATGTTATTATGCGAGGGTACGATGATTTATTTCTTTCGCAAGCCGATTGGGAGGAATTTTACAATCTGTTAAAAAAATATTTTTCTTCACCCGACAGCGAGCTTTACGCATACAGCATGGAAAAGGATAAGGTGCATATGGCGTTGTATACCGGAGGCAAAATAAACGAGGTAATTAAACCGCTTTGTACAAGCTATGCGCGTTATTATAACAGAACCTACAATAACAGCGGAAAGATTTTTTATGACAGATTTATAAGCGTACCTATAGAAAATGACAATATGCTTAAGGATGTTATAATTTTTATCAATTATAAAATGGGAGCAAAAACAAGTATTGACGAGTACAGAAAAAACAAAGTAATTTGTTCGGTTGAGTCAATAAATAATAAAATTGGGCTGACGGAAATCGTTAAGCCGAAAAAGATACGTCTTATGACCGATGACTACAATTATATGAGCGATGATGAATTGAAGAATATTATTGAAAATACATATAATATAGAGTTTGAAAAACTCGAAAAACCGGAAAAGCTCAAAATTATCGCGGATATTAATTCTTCGGCAAATCTCGGCAAGGCAAGACTTTGCAGATTGTTCGGAATTTCCGTTCCGGCGCCTGTTAAGAAGAAAGAAAAGACTGACGAAACAAAACAAAATAAAAAAGACACCGATAAAAATACAAACAACGGAAACAACAATTTGAGTGTCTGGCTTTTGTAACAAGTTTTTAATTCGAAACTTTGCAAATGCAAAACCGGTCTTAAAAATGTGTCTGCGCCAAGAATACAAATGCTGCAAAACCGAATTGCTTCGGTCTGTACGATTAATTTTTTCAACTTATGTTTTATACCGCCGCAAAGTGGCGGAATGGAGGATTAAAATGTCTAAGTATGTTACATGGAAACAAATTGCGGAAATTATAAAAATACACTTCTTTACGGTGTGCCCGATTGCTCTTATCGGCTTGCTTATATTTGCCGGAGTTGTAACAAATCCTGTGGGATCTGTAATTTTCTCAGTAATCGCAACATTAATATATTTCTTTTCGCTTTACGATAAAGCCTGCTATATTGCAAAAAGAGATAAGAAAAGCTATACTCCCGAACAGCCTTATATATTTAAGGGTGTTTTGTTGCCGTTAGGACTGCTGGTTTTGAGTGTTATTATATATATGCTGTATTTTATATCATGGAAGTATATGTCAATAGACGGAGTGATTGTAGGAGTATCAGGATGGATAAACAATTTCATATGTATAATCTGGACTTTCCCGTTCACAGGGTTTATGACGCTTAAAAACGGCTATATGTCAATTTCGGGACATCTGATTGTTTATCTTTTGCCGTTTGCAGCCTGCTTTTTGGGTTATCTTGCAGGATATAAGAATTACGATATAACGGCGTCGATTTCAAAGTTTGTATATACATCCGATAAAAAAGGGGAAAAGGGTGAAAAGAAGTAGTATATCGGAGTATATGCTTTTTCTATAGAGCCGAAAAGCAGAGTAATGGAGGATTGAAATGAATACAATATATGAAGATATAAAGAAGGCATCAAGAATTGTAGTTAAAATAGGAACATCAACTCTTACATATCCTACCGGGAAGATGCATATAAAAAGAATCGATACACTTGCCCGTACTTTGTCCGATCTTCACAACAGCGGAAAGGATATTATTCTTGTTTCGTCAGGCGCTATAGGTATAGCGGTCGGAAAGCTGGGGCTTTCGGAAAAGCCGGTTGAAACGAATATTAAACAGGCTGCTGCGGCTGTGGGGCAGTGTGAGCTTATGTATCTTTATGATAAAATGTTTTCCGAATACAATAATACGGTGGCGCAGATATTATTAACCAAAGATGATATAGCAATTCCGAGGAGAAAGAGAAATACACAAAGCACATTTAATACTCTGCTTGATATGGGAATTATACCTATAGTTAACGAAAATGATACGGTTGCTACCGATGAGATTGAAATAGGCGACAACGATAATTTATCAGCAATGGTTGCCTGTCTTGTCAATGCTGATTTACTTGTGCTTTTTTCCGATATTGACGGGCTTTATGATTCCGATCCGCATTTAAATCATGATGCGAAAATAATACCTCTTGTTAAGGATGTTGAAAGCGTCAGAAAGCTTGCCGGAGGTGCAGGAACGAAACAGGGTACCGGAGGAATGGTCACAAAGCTTGATGCTGCGGAGCTTGCGGCGAATGCCGGAATAAATATGATTATTGCAAACGGAAATGATATTGCAAAAATGTATGATATTCTTGACGGCAAGCCTGTGGGTACTTTATTTGCATCAAAGAACTACACTCATGAATTAACGTGAAAAATAAGCGGCGCATCTTGCCCTTTATCGGAGCTTGAAGTATCAATACAATAGCAAAACCTACGTTTTGCGTTGCATTAGTTCGAGTAGCAAAATCAAAGATTTTGACTCTCACTGAACATACGTCGGCGCTCCTCAAAA
>JAXEIW010000140.1:0-7961 GCA_034101885.1 Clostridia bacterium
ACCAAGTCCGAATTTATCATTCATACCTCCGGAATGAGCGTGACAGATTGCGACAGCCAAAGCATCTGCGGCGTCGTCGGGTTTAGGAATGGCATTGAGATTTAAAAGCATTTTTACCATTTGCTGAATTTGGTTTTTATCAGCACGACCGTAGCCGGTTACGGCTTGTTTTATTTGCAAAGGTGTATACTCGTATATGGGAACACCTTTATTTGCACAGGAAACAACCAAAACACCCCTTGCCTGTGCAACGGCAATTGCTGTTTTTGCGTTATTATTGAAAAACAATTCCTCGATTGCAACAGCGTCCGGTTTATATTTATCCAAAAACATATTTATTTCGTCATATATCTTTTTTAAACGCTGTGAAGTAAGCGTATGCGCCGATGTTGTTATTGCATTATATTCAAGGGTTCTGAACTTATTTCCCTTATATTCTATAACTCCAATACCCACGATTGCATAGCCCGGATCAATACCTAAAATTATCACAAAAAAACTCCTTACATTTAATAAAATTTTATTATATTAATATATTGCATAATTATTTATAATGTTGTATAATATACACATATTAACAAAAAGTAATAAAGTAAAATACACTATATATTTTACACCATTTAAGGAGGAAATGCAAGATGGCAAAAGAAAAAATTGTTTTGGCGTATTCGGGCGGCCTGGACACATCGATAATAATAGCATGGTTAAAGGAAAATTATGACTGCGAAGTTATTGCGGTATGCGGTGATGTGGGACAGGGAAAGGAAACTGACGGTCTTGAGGAAAGAGCCTTGAGAACAGGTGCGTCGAAGTGCTACATAGAGGATTTAAGAGATGAATATGTAAAGGATTTCATATTCCCAACGCTTAAGGCTGGCGCTGTATATGAGGGAAAATATCTGCTCGGCACATCACACGCGCGTCCTATTATTGCAAGAAGACTGGTTGAAATTGCACTCAAAGAGGGCGCAACCGCTATTTGCCACGGTGCAACAGGCAAGGGTAACGACCAAGTAAGATTTGAGCTTACAATAAAGGCTTTAGCCCCGCAACTGAAAATAATCGCTCCATGGAGAATTTGGGATATTAAATCGAGAGAGGATGCCGTTGATTATGCACAGGCACACAACATTGAAATTCCTGTTACAAAGAAAGATTTATATTCCCGTGACAGAAACATCTGGCATATCAGTCACGAGGGTATGGATTTGGAAGATCCGGCAAACGAGCCGCAGCTTGACAAGCTGTTAAAGCTTTCCGTTCCTCCCTACAAAGCTCCCGATGAGCCCAAATATGTTACAATCGGCTTTGAAAAGGGCGTTCCTGTTTCGGTTGACGGTGAGAAATTAGAGCCGCGTCCGTTAGTTGAAAAGCTCAACGAGATTGGCGGTGCTTATGGTATCGGTATAGCAGACATTGTTGAGGACAGACTTGTGGGAATGAAGTCAAGAGGTGTATATGAAACCCCGGGCGGAACAATTCTTTACAAGGCTTTGGAAGAGCTTGAATATTTATGCTTGGATCGTGACACTCAAAGCTTTAAAAGACAGTCTGCAATTAAGTTCTCAGAACTTGTATATGACGGAAAATGGTACACACCTTTGAGAGAAGCACTTTCCGCTATGGTAGATTCAATGGAAGAAACTGTTACCGGTGAAGTCAGATTGAAGCTCTATAAGGGCAGTGTGACTCCTGCCGGCGCAAAGAGTCCCTATTCTTTATACAACGAGGACATCGCAAGCTTTGGCGACAGCCACGAGCTTTACAGCCATAAGGACGCAGAAGGATTTATTAACCTTTTCGGATTACCTTTGAAAGTTCGCGCTTTGATGAATGAAAAAAATAAATAATGCTCACTGAATAAATGCGATTTTCAATCGCATTTAGATAAATTATTACTATCGTCAAAATTTTTTATGTAAAATCGAAGATTTTACACAGTTCGCATTGATAAAGTCTGCTGAAATAAATATTTTGGGAGCAAAATATTTATTAATGGTGCAAGGTTTTTTGCAAAAACGCTCAAAACCCTTGTACTCAAACAATTCTGAAACGCTTGTAAGCCGCTACGCGGCTGCGTTTCATAATTGTTCAGCAGTCATTAAATAAGCTTTGTATATTTATACAGTGATATGCGGGGCGATGTTCCCTGCACCCCTGCAAGTCAGCTATGCATAAGTTCGTGTAATAAAATCAGAGATTTTGACACTCACTTGCCTGAAAAGGCTTGAGCGAACCTTTTATTGTAAAACTACGTTTTGATGAATTTTGGTTTTGTTTTTCTACATGATTTTTAGTTTTCGGTTTGAGTGGAAAAACCAACAGCTAACAAAAAGTGAGTTTTTGCAACAAAATTATAGATTTTGGTAATCGCTTAGCATTAAAAAAATGTGCAAAACTTTATTGCAAAACTGATGTTTTGCGAGGTATGATTTGAAATTGCCTTGCAAAACGTCAGTTTTTTGTCGTGCGGCAATAAATGTGTTACAATTTACCTATTAAATTAATGCTCACTGAATATAAATTCCGGTGTTTACTTCTAAAGACCGGATTACTATGCTAAAAAAAATATCGAAAACAATTCAGTAAAGCGTAAATCCATTTCAGCAAATATAGCAAGTGTATGGTTAAATCCGGGTTATCTTGAAGATGTTCTGCGATATTTTTGCGAATAATACACTTTATTGCATTTTTATTACAAGAGCTATTTCGCCGTGGCTTTTTCTTTTAAATAATTGACAAAAGCAATTATTAATTGTATAATATAGGTAAATGAAATAACGAAAGGTGATTTAATGTCAGAATTTACTCGAACGGAAATGTTAATAGGAAAAAGTTCTATGGACAAGCTTGCAAAATCTTCTGTTGCAATTTTCGGCATCGGAGGAGTAGGCTCATATGTATGTGAAGCTTCGGCACGATGCGGAATCGGGAATATTACATTAATAGACAACGACACAGTTGCCGAATCAAATATTAACAGACAGCTTATTGCTCTTCATTCCACTATCGGACGATATAAAACAGAGGTCGCAAAGGAACGTATACTCGATATTAATCCCAAATGCAGAGTTACTGCCATAAATGCTTTTTACTCTCCGGAAAATTCAGAGCTTATTGACTTTTCGGAGTATGACTATATAATAGACGCGATCGATACCGTCACCGCAAAGCTTTGTCTTATCGAAAACTCATACAAAGCAGGAACTCCTATTATAAGCTCAATGGGGACGGGAAACAAATTAGATCCCTCACGTTTCAAAATATCGGATATTTCAAAAACATCGGTATGTCCCCTTGCGAGAGTTATGCGCAGGGAGTTAAAGGCGAGAAATATAAATAAATTAAATGTTTTATGGTCGGACGAAGTACCTAAAAAACCTTTATTTGACGAGCCTGCAAACAGCTCAAAACGGCAAACTCCGGCAAGCATCTCTTTTGTGCCATCTGTTGCCGGATTACTGATTGCAAAAGAAATGATAACAGATTTATTAAAAGAATTTTTACCGGAATAACAAAAAATACAGTTTATTGTGCAAACAAAGAACACCAATCTTTTATCGGTATTTTTTAAGCACATCAGCATATTAATTTAATGCTCACTAAATAAATGCCGCACGGCAGCGGCGGAATGGAGAATTACAATGAAAAATTTAATTGTTGGTCAATCAGGCGGTCCGACAGTAGCTATAAATTCTTCTCTTGCAGGAGTAATAAAAAGGGCAATAGAGTCAGACAAGATTGATAAAATTTATGGTATGATAAACGGTATAGACGGGTTCTGTGATAATAAAACAGTTGATTTGTCACGCTTTAAATCGGAATCTACTCTTAGGCTTCTCAAGCAAACACCCTCCTCCTTTCTCGGCTCCTGCCGCAGAAAGCTTCCCGATGCTGCGGAAAATACACAGCTTTACGAAAACATTTTTGATTTATTTAAAAAATACAATATCGGATATTTTTTATACATAGGCGGAAACGACTCTATGGACACCGTAAAAAAGCTTTCCACCTATGCAAGAGAAAAAAACTACGATGTAAAAATAGCCGGAATACCTAAAACAATAGATAACGACCTGTTTTTGACAGATCATACTCCCGGTTACGGCTCCGCGGCAAAATATGTTGCAAATTCAATAAGACAGCTCGCAATGGACACCTGTGTTTATAATATGAAATCTATTGTTGTCACTGAAATTATGGGAAGAAATGCCGGCTGGCTTACTGCTTCCGCAGCATTGGCAAATTGCAGCAAGGTTTCTCCGGTTGATATAATTCTCCTCCCGGAAGCCGTGTTTGATAAAGATAAATTCGTTCAACGCATACACGATGTCATGAAAACCAAGGATTCCACCATTATAGCCGTTTCGGAAGGTATTAAGGATAAAAACGGCAGCTATATAGGCGAATCCGCTTCAGCTCTTATGAAGGACGGTTTCAGCCATGCGTCTTTGGGCGGCGTTGGAAAAATTATAGAAAATATTATAAAAGAAAATATCAGCATTAAAACAAGAAGTATAGAATTCAGCACTATGCAAAGATGCTCCGTTCAAAATATTTCTCTCTGCGATTATGAGGAAGCTTTTAACGCCGGGTATGAGGGAACAGGTCATGCCCTTGACGGCTATACCGGTTTTATGGCAGGCTTTGAAAGAATTTCCGATAATCCTTATAAAATTAAAATTTCCTATAACGATGTTTGCAAAATTGCAAATATGGAAAAATTTGTGCCGGATTATATGATAGGTGCCGACGGAATGAGCGTAACCGATAAATTTATCGAATACGCACTGCCTCTTATAGCCGGCGAACCCGATTTGATTTACAAAAACGGTGTAATAGATTTTGAAGTTCTTTAATAAAACACCTTGCCCCTGTCATCTAATTGACAACAGGGGCTTTTTGTAATAAAAATACGTATAAAAATACTGTTTATTAAGCATATTATTATTACATTTTTATAACAAAATCAAAATTTAACAAAAAAAAAAGAAAAAGTTCTTGCAAATTAATAAGTAATGTGATATACTAATATATGGCTCATTGTGAGCTTTAATAAATCTTATAAGGAGGGGAATACCATGAAACAAGGAATTCATCCTGATTATAAGCAAACAACTATCAGATGTGCATGCGGAGAGGTTATTGAAACAGGTTCAACAAAAGAAAACATTCAAGTTGAAATTTGTTCAAAATGTCATCCGTTCTACACAGGTAAGCAAAAGCTTGTAGATACCGGCGGAAGAGTTGAGAAGTTCAACAAGCGATTCAACAGAAACAAATAATAAGTTGCTTGCTTATTGCATGAAAGGGAATTTTATCCCGAAAAACAAAAAATTTTATTTAACCTATAGCTTAGATGACCGAATCACCAACGGTTTCTCAGCATACGGGGATTATTGATTATAGGAGGTGAAAACCATGACTAAAGAACGTAAGCAGGAAATTATGCAGGCTTATGCTACACATGAAGGAGATACAGGTTCTCCTGAGGTTCAAATCGCTCTTTTAACAGAAAGAATTAACCATCTTAACAATGATCACTTAAGCGAACATAAAAAGGACTTCCATTCAAGAAGAGGTCTTTTAATGATGGTTGGTAAAAGAAGAAGCTTATTGAACTATCTTAAGTCACAGGATATTGAAAGATACCGTGCTTTGGTTGCAAAGTTAGGTTTAAGAAAATAATTTTTACAGCTGCGGCAAGCGGATTTCTCAATGTTATTCGCTTGCTTTATGTATATTATGAAAAATTTTATTTAATAATTCGGATATTGATATTATTTAGCAAATAAGCAGAAGGTCTGAGCTATCGGATTTTGTGCCTATCTGTTAAATAAAATCATATCCCGAATTATAAGAAAGGGAGTTAACTATGTTCAGAACATTTGAAACAACACTTGCAGGCAGACCTCTTGTAATAGAAACAGGAAAGATGGCAATGCTGGCAAACGGCAGCTGCCTTGTTCGTTACGGAGATACGGTTGTTATGGTAAACGTTACCGCATCGAGAACACCGAGAGAGGGTGTCGACTTTTTCCCTCTAAGCGTTGATTATGAGGAAAAGCTGTATGCTGTAGGAAAAATTCCGGGAGGATATATTAAAAGAGAAGGAAAACCGTCAGAAAAGGCAATACTTACAAGCCGTGTTATTGACCGTCCGATAAGACCTTTGTTTCCGGCTGATTTAAGAAATGATGTAACCGTTGTTGCCACCGTTTTATCGGTTGAACAGGATAATCCGCCCGAGGTTGCGGCAATGATCGGTACTTCCATTGCCTTGTCAATTTCGGATATCCCGTGGAACGGCCCTATCGGCGGAGTTTGGCTCGGTCTTGTAGACGGAGAGTATGTTATTAACCCTACCGTTGAACAGAGAGAAAAGTCCGAAATGCTTGTTACGGTTGCCGGAACAAAACAAAAAATTGTTATGATAGAAGCAGCGGCAAACGAGATTGAAGAAAACGTTATGCTTGAAGGCTTAAAATTTGCTCATAAGCAAATTATTGAAATCTGCGAATTTATCGACTCTATAAAAGCTGAAATCGGCAAAGAAAAATTTGAATATGAAGCTCATACTTTAAATCAAGAATTATGGGACGCTATCAAAGCTATGTCATATGACAAGATTAAATACGCTTTGGATACCGATGACAAAAACATTCGTGACGAAAGAATGGGCGTTGTTGAAGACGAAATCAGAGAAGCATTATCGGAGCAGTTCCCCGATATAGATGAACAATTGGGAGAAATTCTCTATAAAATGCAAAAGGAAATAGTAAGAGCATGGCTGCATGAGGGCAGACGTGTTGACGGCAGAGGGCTTGACGAAATAAGACCTCTTTCGGCTGAAGTAGATTTACTTCCGAGGACTCACGGTTCAGGTTTGTTCACAAGAGGACAAACACAGGTTCTTACGGTTGCAACTCTTGCGCCTCTTGCCGAAATGCAGAAGCTGGACGGCATTGATGAGGATGACACAAAGAGATATATGCATCATTACAACTTCCCGTCATATTCTGTAGGCGAAACAAAACCGTCAAGAGGCCCCGGAAGAAGAGAAATCGGTCACGGTGCATTGGCAGAACGCTCTCTTGTTCCCGTTCTTCCCTCCGAATCGGAATTTCCTTATGCAATAAGAACTGTATCAGAGGTGTTAAGCTCGAACGGTTCTACATCACAGGGAAGCGTGTGCGGTTCAACTCTCGCACTTATGGCTGCCGGTGTTCCGATTAAAGCACCCGTTGCAGGTATTTCCTGCGGTCTTATCACAACAGACGAAGGATTTACCACAATGGTAGATATACAGGGTCTTGAAGATTTTTACGGAGAAATGGACTTTAAGGTTGCCGGAACAAAGAAAGGTATCACTTCAATTCAGGTAGATATTAAAAACGACGGTCTGCCCTATGATGTTATCGCCGAAGCTTTTGCTAAAACAAGAAAAGCAAGATGCTATATTATAGATGAAGTTTTATTGAAAGCCATTCCGGCAGTTCGTGATCATTTATCTCCTTATGCTCCTAAAGTAAGCACAATGAAAATTGATCCCGACAAGATAAGAGAAGTCATAGGTCAGGGCGGTAAGGTAATCCAAAAAATCGTTGCCGATACCGGAGCAAAAATTGATATAGAGGACGACGGTACAATTAACATTTTTGCAGTTAATCAGGAATCGGGAGATATGGCTAAAAAAGCTATTGAATTAATAGTTAAAGAGCCTGAAGTCGGAGAAATTTACGAAGGCGTTGTAAAGACAATACAGCCGTTCGGCGCATTTGTTGAAATTCTTCCTGGCAAGGACGGTCTTTGCCATATTTCAAAGCTTGCTCATAAGAGAGTGGAAAAGGTAGAAGACGTTGTAAACGTCGGCGATACATTGGTTGTTAAAATTATGGATATCGACAGCAGGACAGGAAAAATAAGCTTGTCACATAAAGACGCTGTTTCAAGAGAAGAAA
>JAXEIW010000141.1:0-3565 GCA_034101885.1 Clostridia bacterium
ACAAGAAACACACTTCCATATACGAAACCATATCCACCTACACCTTTTTTATAGTACTCATATCTAATTGCATTACTGGCAGAACCGGCAAGTAATCTTGCGGCATCATTGTCTGTAATTACAACAGAAAGGGTAGATGCCACACTGATTGCAAATGTAATCAAAAACAAAAAAACAAACCTGTTTTTTCCCTTATCCGTCATAAGCGGAGCTGTAATCATATACAATGTAGGCCATATAGCAAAAGGAAGGTAAGCCCCTATCAAATAAAGCTCATCCTGATTTTTCATAAGTCTTCCCACTTCAAAAAGAATAAGTATCATAAGATACATAAACAACAAACTGCCGTTTTTATTAATAATCATACTCCCTTTATTCCTAATAATATTTAATACTATAATCAAGCAAAACCCTGCTAAGGTAATTGAAAAACTGTAGTATGTCTGTGCATAGGTAAAGGTATGAAACACAAGAAGTACGAAAGTAAAAATTACTATTAATTTATCTATTGTTTGATTACTCGCCATATTTAATGCTCCTATATAAACTTATATATTTATCTACCATACGTTCATTTGTATATTCACTGCACGGAGGAAAGACTTTTTCTTTTGCCTTTCTGATATAATAAATCAACAGATCCGATTGTTCCGGATTCAGTATATATCCATTTTCATTATTAACTATTTCCGCACATGCAGTAGAATTATAAACAACAACCGGAGTTCCGCAAGACATAGCCTCTGCTGTAACAAGTCCAAAAGTTTCTTCCTTTGATGTATTTACAAAAACATTTGCCGCCGAATACAGTTCTGCCAATTCCTCTTTATTTTCTGTTCTTTTTATTCCCACTACATTTGAAGGCATTTGAGAAATTTGTCTTTCGCTTAACCCAACAAGGACTATGATTTCATTCTCAGATATTTGATTTGAGAGTTTTAAAAAATCATTTAAACCCTTTTGTTCATTCCAGTTTGATGAAACACCTAATATAATGTACTTATCACCCAAACTGTATTTTTTTCGGACTCGTTCACCGCTTACAGGATGAAAAATACATGTATCAACTCCATTGTATACCGTTTCTATCGGATATTGTGATAAATAGGATTGTTTTGCAGTATCTCTTAACCAATTAGATACAGCAACAATTCTCATTCTGTTCTTAAATCCGGAAAGCCATTTCTTTTTATCTCTCAAGCATTTTGAAGTAGTATCTACTTTACTTCTGGGATATATTGCAAGTTGAGGACAATTACCGCAGTTCTGTTTCCATTTATAACACGCTTTTTCTGTGAAATGCGGACATTTACCGGTAAAAAGCCAGCAGTCATGTAAAGTAATAACAACATTTGTCTTCGTAAGCTTTAAATAATTAAATAAAAGAGATAAGTTTATATAACTTCCATGAAGATTATGCAAATGTATAATATCGGGGGCAATTTCATTTAACTTTTTAATTAATTTCTTTGTTGAAGTATAAGAGAAGTACCCTTGCATTCCTAAATTTCTAGATAACACAGCATGAAGGTGCAAGTCAAAATAATTTCCTATACGAAACATATTTTTTTCATCAGAACTTCCTATACCGTAAAAAATATAACTTTCATCTCCATTTGCCAAAAGTTTTTTTTGTATTTCTTTAGCTATATTTCCGGTGCTGCCTGTTGATGAGCAATTAATTTGCACTATTTTCATATTCATCCTCCACTCCGTTGCCTTTTAAGCGTCAGAAATTATACATTTCTTTTTAAAAACCCCGCAATTTTATTCGCTTGCACATTACAGTTCTTTTCGCGAATTACAAATTCTCTTGCTTTATTTCCTACAGAGGTTATATTGTTTTTTCCATCTGACAAAATATTATCTATTTGTTCAGCAATATTTATTATATTTCTTTCGTTTACCAAATAGCAATACGAATAATATTCATTCGGGATACCACTTAATTTTGTTGTTAAAACAGGTGTGCCGCTAAGCATATATTCAATCATCTTGGACGGAAATGAATAACGTGTGTACAACTCTTCAGGATCTCTGATATTTAACAATAATGTTGCTTCTTTTTCTTTAATCAAAACATCTTCACGCGAAACTCTGCCAAAAAATTTTATTTTAGGATTTTGTTTGGCTTTCTGACTTATTTCATCTTCATAATCACCCGATCCGAAGAGCCATAATTCACAATTATTTTTAACATTCTCAAACGCTTCCACAATCATATCCACACCGTATTTTTTATAAAGAGCCCCTGCATACATTATTGCGGGAGGATAAGATTTTTCAACACGTTCTGTTTTGTCAAACACATTAGTATCTGCAATAGTTTCAACAACAATATACGGTTTTCCTGGTGCAACCTTTTCTTCCATTTTTTCCGTTAAATATATATATCCATCAAATTTATCTTGAATTAATACTGCTTTCTTTCGGTAAGAATCAGCAAATAAAGCTTTTAATATATTATTGCTTTTTGTATATGTGAACATAGTAGACGGAATATCTGTAATCAATGCAAAAATCTTACAGTTGTGCTTTCGACATGCTTTTTGCAATTTATTAACTACCTGAGGATACAAACCGTAAACCAATACACATTTTTCTTTTATATTTCTGTTTTCTTTTTCCCATTTTTTAAATAATCTTACCGCACCGTCGGCATGATTTATCTGCTTTATAAGAGGTAAATTAATCGCGGAAATTATATTTGCACTACAATTTTCCGTTAACAAATCAATACGTTTTTTTAAGTATATTCTGTTTCCTCCCGGAAACATTGCAATTGACTCAGCAGACGCAACAGTTATATCTATATCAGTATTTTCTGAAAAGCCTTTTATCAATGCACTCTCAAAACTCTGTGCAGATGCTGATGGTTTTATCTTACTTTTTTCAACTGTTTTATTAAAAACATCTTGTGAGCATACGCTTCCAAAATAGAATATTTTCATAACTCAATCATTCCTATTATTTTTTAGGCAATAGTTCTTAAATTCATTCAAAAACATATTCCGTCTGTTTTTTAAAATTTCAGCATCATAGTCTTTTGAGTGCATAAAGTTTACTTCAGCTGTTTTTTTCATTAATTCTTTATCAGAAGTATATTTTATAAGCAGCTCTGACAATTTTTTATCGTCATCCAATTCAAATAAACACTCGCTTGGCAACAACTCCGGCATAGTACAGATATTTGTTGCAAAGCAAACACACCCCCTGGACATCGCCTCTGCAACACATCTTCCAAATCCCTCGCTTCTGGTTGGAAAAACGAAAAAATTATAGTCATCTAACCAATGAAGCACTTCTTTTGCAGATGAAAGAGGCTGCGGAAAATGCAAACGATCTTCACTTACCCCATGTTGCTTACAATAATCATACCATTTCTTTCTATTTTCCTCTGTGCCATTTCCCAATACTGATAAATGAAATGTATTTGGTAATCTTGACAAAGCTCTAATAGCTGTATCTACTCCTTTTCCGTTCCCTTGATAAAAGCCAATCAAAGCAAGATTTATAATATCGCCTTTTTTCATTTCATCTATTTTTTCTAATCTTTTTTTCAAAA
>JAXEIW010000142.1:0-9503 GCA_034101885.1 Clostridia bacterium
AATAATGGTTTGTTCAATTATACTTCTTCTTTCAACAGCGAGCATTAAAATCTCCCTTTCTCCGGCACATATGCTCGGAAAAATATTTTAAATAATGACTGCTGAACAATTATGAAATGCAGCCGCATAGCGGCTTACAAGTGTTTCATAATTGTTTGGGTGCAAGGCTTTAGTGCGTTTTTGCAAAAAACTTACACCATAATTATCTATTCTTTCCATCCATACTTTAATTTTATGCGTTCCAACTTTTCACACATAGGCTCTGCCGCAAACCACAGAAAGAAAGCTGTCGAAACTGAGTGAATAAGATCAAACGGCAAACCCATAAGATAGCTTGACAAAATCATTTCAACAGTAGGATTTGTCTGCCACAAAAGCACCGATACCGGATTCATTATGCCTCCGTAAACAACAAGTGTAATTAAAAATCCGAATATACAAAGCTGTGTTTTGTTTTTTTGCAAGAATCCTTTTTGAAATAAAATACCTGTCAAAAATCCTATTATTCCAAAAGAAAACATCTGCCACGGTGTCCACGGCCCCTGTACGAATAAGAAATTTGACACAAATCCCGTTACCGCCCCGATTATAAATCCGATTTCGCCCCCCAGGCAAATACCCGAAATAATTACAATTGCCGCAACGGGCTTAAATTGAGGAAGCGTTGCAAACGCCGCTCTCCCGGCAACACCGACGGCACACAAAACGCTTATAACAACTGCCTCTCTTGACTGCGCTTTTCTTTTTTCAAAGTTAAGAAAAATCGGAATCATTGTTTCAAGTATTATGAGCAGGCTTATAAAATAGTATTTCTTGTCTTTCAAGAAAAACATTCCCGTAAAAATAGTAAGCGGTACTGTAAATAATATCATAAAAGCAGCAGCTTTCGAACTTTTTGATATTTTTCTTTTATCATGCGTAATCTGTATCTCTCCGGTTTCAAAATTTTTCCCCGGAATAAAGTTCCACAATGCCGCACCGACCAAAAGAATACTGCACGTTTCCGCCAAAAATTCCTTCCATCCATCATATTTTCCGCAATACATATATTGCACTGCAAAAAACAGCAGTACAAATACCGTTCCATAAATAAAATTTTTTTGTTTTATTTTCTTTTTTTCTCTCTTTGCCTTGATCGGTTCTGTTATATTATCCTTTTCATATAGTTCACTATCTAAAACATTATCTTCTTTTTTGTCGATATCCACACCCAGTGCCGATATTATATCCTCATCAAGCACAGCATTCGGGATAATATTACGCGCCATTCTGTTGGCGGCTGTAGTATAAAAGCTTTTACCCGAAAAAAACCATCTCGGAGAATCCTCAGATACTATCTTTCCGTCAAAAAACATTCCAAGCCTGTCGGCATACTTTGCGCAAAATTCAATATCATGGGATACCATAACTATTGAAACACCGCTTTTTTTCAGCTTATCTATTGCTTCTGCCAGTTTTTCTTTAAATTGCGAGTCAAGACCTTTTGTGGGCTCGTCTAAAATCAATATATCAGGATCCTTTAAAAGAACCTTTGCAAGAGCCGCTCTCTGCTGCTCTCCCCCCGACAAATCATACGGATGACACTCCAAAAGATTTTCAAGCTCACAAAAACGAATTATATTTTTAATTTTCTTTTCTTTTATTTCCTTCGAAAGCTTGCTGTCGGAAAGCATCTCATATAAATCTGCCAAAACCGTATTTTTTACAAAAATACTTTGAGGATTCTGCGGTAGCGCCGCTGTTTTTTTGTTTTTATCAATCCATATACTTCCACGATAAGGCTTATTTACTTTGGTAATAACAGAAAGTGCCGTAGTTTTTCCTGCACCGTTTCCTCCGACTATTGCGTAAAATTCATTTTCATGTATTGTAATTGACAACCCTTTTAATATATCCGGCTCATTTTTTTCATATCTAAACCAAATATTATCAAGCTTCAATACAGGCATTCTGTCTGTATTTTCTTTTTTTTCGTCCGGGCAAAAAGCTTTATCCGCGGGCATTTTTAAAAGCCAATCTCTGCCGTCACGAACAGTAACCGGACATTCAAAATCATTCTCAACCGAATAATAAATCTTCATCGGTGTAGGAAGCGCCAAAAACATATCGTTTTTTGTTTCATGCAGACATTTTCCGACTTCCTTTGGAGTACCGTTTGCTATTATTTTTCCGTTCTCCATAACAATAACCCTGTCAGAAATCGAAAATACTTCCTCCAGCCGATGTTCCGAAAGGATTATTGCAGTACCCAGCTCTTTATTGATTTTTGAAAGTGTTTCCAAAAAATCATGTGCTGCAATAGGATCAAGCTGACTTGTAGGCTCGTCCAAAATCAAAACAGACGGCTGCATTACCATAACCGAAGCAAGATTCAAAAGCTGTTTTTGTCCTCCCGAAAGTTCCGATACATCTTTATAAAACCAGTTTTGTATACCGAAAAACGATGCCATTTCCGCTACTCTTGCCCTTATTTCTCCGCTGTTAAAAGACAAACTTTCCAACCCAAACGCAAGCTCATGCCAAACCTTGTCGCATACAATCTGACTATCGGGATTTTGCATTACAAACCCAATACACTCTGCCTGTTCCCTTTGGGAAAGATTTAAAATATTCTTTCCGTCAAGGTATACCGCACCGTCACGTTTTCCGTAAGGCGAAACTAACGGCTTAAGCTGCCTAAGGAGAGTCGATTTTCCGCATCCGGATTTTCCGCATATTGTAATAAATTCTCCCGAATTAACCGTAAAGCTTATATTATTGAGTGATGCATTATCTTTCCCCGGATATGTAAATGTTAAATTTTCGACCGAGATTTTTTCCATCTGAACGCCTCCATCAATTCTATTATAATCGGACTGAAAAAAAGTAAAGTATACGCAATGAAAACAGTTATTCCGTACAATGTTTTCGGTGCCGACTTAAAAGACGGGAAATATTTAAAATATACCGTTCCCATACAAGCACCCATAATTACATACGCCGCCGTAAATAAAATAAATATAAGCGCCCCTGCGTCACGCTTGTCAAAGACAAAATTTGAATATGCCGTTCTTCCGGGCAATCCATATCCTCTGCTTTTCATGCTGTCGGCTGTTTCTATTGAATTTTCCAAACTCAAGGTTATCATTACAGATAAAATTTTTATACCGTTTTTCGCCCTTTGAATTATATTTCCCTCCGATACATCTCTGCCCACACATTTCTGCGCGTTGCTTATCTCCTTAAGCTGTATTTTAAACCTCGGTACAAACCGAAGAATCATCGATAATATCAGCGACATTGACGGTATTATCTTTCCGAACAGATATACAAACTTGTCACTCGTCATTATTTTGTTAAAGCAGGAAAAATGACACATCACAGCTGCAAGCATAGACGCTGCCGCAATTCCGTATATGACAGATTCCAAGGTCAGAGGATTTCCGCTCGGAAGATATTTTAACACGGTAACTCCTTCATGATTAAATGCCGTATTGATTACCGCAGATATAATCATAAAGGGAAGTATATACATAAGATTAAATTTCAGCGCCTTTTTTCCGTTAAGCATTATCGAATATGCAAATCCCGAAATAAAGCTTATCATCAGACATACAGGATTCATAAAAATTACCGAAAAGGATATAACAATTACAAAATATATAAAATTTACCGACGGATGATAATTTTTAAATTCATTCATCTTTATAAACATTACCCCTCTCACAAATCTATTCACAAGCAAAACTTACTCGTCCTTTTGTCCCTTTGCTTCCAATCGGTATCCTCCCACATCTTTTCCCATATTGCAGGTATACACCCATTCAACCTTATCTCCCGGCTCAAGCAAATATCTCGAGCAACCATAGTTTGGAAACCAATCGTTTACCTTATACAACCATCCCGAAAGCTCGCCGCAGTCAAATTCATATAAATTTGCAATTCCCTCAATGTATGCGCTGTTATATACAGGTGTGTTTACAAATTCCATATGAATTTTGTTTTTCTTCATCTCGCGAAGCAAAAGATTAAAAACACTTTCTCCTTCATAAAATACGACCTCTTTTTCAGCAAATATAATACCGTCTTTCGGTACAATTTCTACCTTTTCGGGTTCAAGCTCTTCAATATTATCAAGCAATACATCACATCTCACCGACAAGGTACAGGTATGTTCCTTATCGGTTATCTTGGTATTTTTCGGTTCGGACGGAACGGGCTTGTTCTCCGGAACAGGCTCTGTTTTATATTTATCCGTACCGGTCTTTTCATCTATTTTCATTCCGTTTTTTTCGGAATACTCAATGTCACCGGTATACGCCTCGACCGAATCGGCTTTTTTCACAATTTTTGATTTAACTTCTCCGGTTTCCGTTTCACTAACAGGCTGACTGTCATTTTTTTCATTTACAATTTTCTCCGGCTGTTCTTTTTCTTCTTTTTCTTCTTTTTCTTCTGTTTCTTCCGTTTCAATTTCATTTTTTACTTCTTCTTTTTTTTCATCTTTTTTTTCTTTATCGGTTAAAACATTTATTTCCGACTCTTCCTGTTTTTGCATTTCAGTTTTATTTTCAACATTCCATCCGTGAAGATAAGAAGAATTTCCTCCCCACCAAAAAACAGCGGCAAGAATTAATACTACACCCAAAACAAGAATGATTTTATTTTTATATTTTTTCATCTGAATTCCTCCTGCCGACAAAACAGCAGCTATCATAATAAGCCTTTTCTCCGTATTACAGATTTTTCTCTATCAGCTGTGCCGAACAAAGCATATTATACAGCATAGATGCCATTTCCGCTCTTGTTACAGCTTCTTTCGGCAATACTTCAATGTCATCATACACCCATATCCCGTTATCACGGCAAAAAGCAATCGATTCTCTTGCCCATTGGCTTATTCTTATATAATCGGTGTATATCGAAATAATATCACGAACAGAATTTTCATCATATGTATTTTCTATTCCGCATAGATATGCGGCACGCTGAAGCATAACTGCCGCTTCTTCCCTTGTAATTTTTCCTCCCGGATTAAATTCGTCTGCATTTACGCCTTTAACCATTCCCTTTTTAAAAGCTGTGGAAACAAAGCCGAAATACCAATCATTCGGCAAAACATCTTTAAATATTTCTTCACCTACAACATCAAATCCCAGACTTTTTACTATTATTGCCGTAAATTCCGCCCTTGTCATGGTACTGTCCGGTTCAAAAGAATCTTCACTTTTTCCGTTAACTATACCTCTTTCCGCAAGCGCCTCTATTTTCTGTCCTTCGGAACAATTTTCTATATCCGAAAAAGTTCTTCCCGGATATTGTATGGGCCGTTCCTTTACAGCCTCATCCTTTAGCGGCAAACCAACCGTATTTCCCGTTTCTTGTTTTCTTTTCTTTACATCACTCATATCGAAAAGCGATGGTAAGCCCTCCGAAAACCTGTTGACTGCCGCCAAAGCATACAATGCCTGTTCGGTCGCCATTGGGCTTGATATTTCTTCATTATGCGTATGCTTAAATCCGCCCTTTCCGTCATAAAAGGATAATAGGTTATCCGAAAGTGTATTTCCGTTTTTCACAAATCTTTCATCATCTGCCGAAATTCCAATTTCACACAATGCCGTTATAACCTGCGCGCAGCTTTCCGCATTTTCGTCGCCCGAATTTACAAACCCTCCGTTTTCGTTCTGTACCCTTGAAAGATATGAAAGAGCCGAATCTATTGCCGATGCTACGTTCTCACGTTCTCTGTAATCCGATAATGCAATAAGAGCCATTGCTGTAATGTCAACCTCTGCGTCTCCCTCCTCGCTCATGGACCATCCGCCGTTTTCAAGCTGACTTTTCAGAATTTTATCAACATACTTATCCTTGGTTGCCTTAATTTCCGCAGATGAATTTTCAGGCATTTCATAATTTCCGCAGTTTAAAGCAACAAGCGCCCATACAGGGCCGTTCAAACCTTGCCAAACCGTCTTTTCATAATCTCCCAACGGCGTAATTAAGTTATATCCGTCTACATCGGACGGATTTCTTCCTATAGCTGTAAGAGTGATAATAACTCTTGAATATTCCGTATATTTTTTATCATGCAGGATTCCTCCGCAGTCATTGACATAGCTTTTTACATTTTCATAATATCTGTCATAATATTCCTCCGGAATATCATATCCGCTCCGGACAAGACCGAGAACCGCCCATTCTCCCCCCACTGAAGAAATACTCGGATTTTGTGTGTTTTCGTATATACTCTTTGCCGTCGCTTCTTCCACAGCTTTTATATCCGCAGAGGCCCCGACAGCAGTATTAATCAGCATTAAAACAAACCCAAGCATTACAAAAATTCTTCTTTTCATTTTCTTTTTTTCCTTTCTGCTTATTACTAAAAAGCTGCGGTAATCTTCAAATTACCACAGCAGAGTTTTTCTGTGCAAAATCGCAAATCGACATAAAAATAAAAAACTAAAATTTATGTCAAAAATGCCGCTCGATCAATATTAAATATATTCAGTAACATTGTTATTACGTTAATATACAAAGCGGCATCAAAGCAGGTCTTCTGACTTGCAACCCGTAAAGTCTGTACTTTGTGTATTTATATTCTGCCTTCTCGGTTTACCCAATGACTGACTTTCATCAACGAACATAAATCTCCGGGTGCACACAGCGACTGGCAATCGCATGGGATTCTCACCCAATTCCCTTTTCACCGGCTGTACCCATACGGTGCAGCCGACACTTTGTGCGAACATTTTTAATTGTGTTATTAGTATATCATATTTTTTTTATTTATTCAATACAAAAAATAAATAAATTTGCATCTAACAGCAATAATCGTTACTATTCAGGTATAAGTTATTGTTTATCACTGTGTGGAAATGTCAAGATATGTGTAGTCAAAAAACCCTGCACTTTGTGTTATATCCGTTTCTCTGCATCCGACACAAACATTAAGTCAGCTCTTAAAAAACAAAACAATATATTAATAAAAAAAGCTGATTTTTTAGGCATTTATAATAGTTTTAAAAAAAAAGCTTGACTTTAGTGTATTAAAATGATAAAGTATTATCATGGCAAATTATTACTTATA
The DNA here is from genome assembly GCA_034101885.1 of Clostridia bacterium. Classification (GTDB taxonomy): domain Bacteria; phylum Bacillota; class Clostridia; order UBA1381; family UBA1381; genus RGIG1988. Next base: position 7,070 of record JAXEIW010000142.1, read on the forward strand.
ATAAAAGCAGGGACAAATCCGCATCGAACTATGGCTGAATATTCAGCAAAATTTTGACGGATTTTAATTTAACAGTATATTTTAATTTACGCTGTCTATAACTTAGGCGGAACGGAGGGCTAACGTGAAAATTCCTTTCACGTTATGCCTCCGGCGGATTTAATTGCCCGTGCGAAATTTTCCGAGGCATAAGCCTTGGAAATGCACATGGGCGTAATAATCTCTTGTCATTCCTTGCCCTGCTGATAAGAGAAATTTAATTACTAATTGTGCCGACGCAGGGCGGCGGAATGGAGATTACTATGGCAAGTATGACGGCTGCGGAAATTGTCCGCAATCTGTTCGGAGGATTTTATCAGAACTGTATAATATTCGTTATGACACTTATTTTGGCAATACCGTTAGGATTAATAATAACTTTTGGTTCAATGTCAAAATTTAAACCCATAAAATGGCTTGCAAAGACGTTTGTGTGGATAATAAGAGGAACGCCGCTGATGCTTCAGCTTTTCGTCGTTATGTTCGCACCCGGTATACTGTTTGATACGCCGATGAAATCAAGAATGACAGCAGTGCTTATTGCATTTGTTATTAACTATGCCGCTTATTTTTCCGAAATATACAGAGGCGGAATAGAAAGTATTGCAAAAGGACAATACGAAGCCGGTCAGGTTCTCGGAATGACAAAAGCTCAAGTCTTTTTTAAGGTAATTCTGTTTCAGGTTATAAAAAGAATTACTCCTCCTATGAGTAACGAAATAATAACTCTTGTTAAAGATACCTCTCTTGCAAGGGTTGTAAGTGTACCCGAAATTATTATGTGTGCCGAACGGTTCACCAAATCCGGTCTTATTTGGCCGTTATTTTCTACAGGTCTGTATTTCCTGTTCTTTAACGGATTGCTGACCATATTGTTTGGCTATATTGAAAAGAAAATGAATTATTATAATTAAAGATTGTCCAATCACGGCTGAATGGAGGATTAAAATGTCTGTTTTAAAAATTGAAAATATACACAAAAGCTTCGGCAAAACAGAGGTGCTGAAGGGCATAACCTTTGAAATGGATAAAGGGCAGGTTGTGGCAATTCTCGGCAGTTCGGGAAGCGGCAAAACAACCCTTTTAAGGTGCATAAATTTTTTGGAGAAGGCCAATAAGGGAAAAATATACGTTGAAAATAATCTTGTTTTTGACGCAGAAAACAAGTCAAAGATCTCGGCAAAGGAATTAAGAAAAAATCAGCTTAATTTCGGTTTGGTTTTTCAGTCCTTTAATCTTTTTCCGCAGTATAATGTCCTTGAAAATGTAATGCTTGCGCCAAAACTTCTTGCAAAGGAAAGAAAAGATTACAAGGCGAACAAATCAGCTATATTGGCCGATATTGAAAAGAATGCAAAAGAAATGCTTGAAAGGGTAGGTCTTGAACAAAAGCTTCAAAATTTCCCTTGCGAGCTTTCCGGAGGTCAGCAGCAGAGAGTATCTATTGCAAGAGCTTTGGTTTTAAATCCGAAAGTGCTCTTTTTTGATGAGCCAACCTCTGCTCTCGATCCGGAATTGACAGGTGAAATTCTAAAGGTTATAAAGAATCTTGCCGCAAATAAAACAACTATGATAATAGTTACGCACGAAATTGAATTTGCAAAAAATGTTGCCGACAGAATTATTTTTATGGACAAGGGTGTTATAGCAGAGGACGGAACTCCGGAGCAGGTAATAGAGCATCCAAAAAATGAAAGAACAAGAGCATTTTTAAACAAATTCAATGACCTAAAATAAAATCTATCGAAAAATGTTTTTTGAAATTATTAATATTGTGTTAATTTAATCATTGAATTATAACAAAGAGATAAATTGAGTTTTTGCGGTTTTGTGTATAAAACACACAAGATTGCAAAAAACTCTTGACAAATAAAAAAGGATAGTTCATAATATAAATATAAAATATTAAAGGCTATGATAAAGAGAAGTAACATAAGAATTCGTTTTTGAGTGAGTATGGGACAGTGTGAACCGTATAACAGAGCTTATGTGAATAACACTTTGGAGCTGCAATCCGAACGTTATTATTAATCAGTAGGTGCGTCGTTACGCCTTGCGTAAACAGGCAGGATCTTGACAGAGATCTGTGAGTGATTGAAGTTTTACTTCAATAATATAGGTGGTACCGCGGGTGCACAGCAACTCGTCCTATGTGTTGGGATAAGTATGCTGTTTTTTTATTTTTAACGGCATACACAAATATTACATTATAATATGTATTGCCGCAATGTGGCAGAATGGAGGATTAACGTGGAAAATAAGCGGCGCATCTTGCCCTTTATCGGAGCTTGAAGTATCAATACAATAGCAAAACCTACGTTTTGCGTTGCATTAGTTCGAGTAGCAAAATCAAAGATTTTGACTCTCACTGAACATACGTCGGCGCTCCTCAAAA
>JAXEIW010000143.1:0-12039 GCA_034101885.1 Clostridia bacterium
AGTTGGCGCGTGTTTGAGCTATAGAATACTGATACGGGTGTGAAACCCAAAAGGGGATACATAAGGGGAACACCTTATGTGCCTTTTGGTACTTTTGGGCAAACAAAAGTACAACTGTTTCAACATCTGAAATTACAGATAACAAAAATTAGCAAACATATACTTGTTATCCTAAATAATAAAACATATAAACTATAATTTATACCTGAATAGTAACATAAAACTATACTTTTTAAAAATTAAGTTGCTGCGACCGAGGCACTTCTCGGTTACAGCAATTTTTTCATTATACTTTTTCTCCTATGCTTTTCCCCCAACATCCTATTTTGGTAATCATATCCTTTTCGGAATAATATGCATTCGGCGCGTCCTCATCCTCCGAATATCTTATGCACATAAGAGCCAATTCCTTCATAAATTTATCAATATTCTGAGGTATTTTCACATCCTTTTTTACATTGAAATAAACTCTGTAAAATTCGGAGCAAAAATATTCAAGACCTATATATCCGTTTTTAAAGCTTTCCAAAAGATAAACCAATTCTTCATATCTTGTCATTGCAAATCTCCTTTAGATACACCGATTTCTAAAACAAACGGTAAAACAAATTAATTCGGTTAATAAAAAGGCTGCTCCGAAATAAATACTATCGGCAGCAGTCTTTTTTATTACATTGTACTTAATGCGTCCTGTAACCACCACGCACCCATATCAAAGGCCTTGTATAGGTTATCTCTTTCGCCTGTACGATAATTTATTCCGGTGCCCACTTCGTCTACCGTATTATCCTGAATACTGAAACGAACCTTTGTCGAAACATCAACATCACCGACTTTTTTTGTTTCAAGAATCTCAATCTCCAATATTAATTTATCATCGAGATTTCCGTAATAAATTTTGTTACCTTTACGGTAAATGGGTTTCCCCTTAAATGTCAAATCCTTTGCTTTTTTTGCAGCTGCCATATAAACACATCCTTTCTTTTTTCATAGGAGCGATTATTGCAATTTCAATATGCCGCTTCAATACTTTATTAATAGTATCTTTATTAGAGATTATAACCTCTTTCTATTAATTTCATGTTGTAATCTATCAAATTTTTCTTTGTGGGAGGAACTGTTTTTTCAACGCCTGCTCTTATTTCTTCCAACGTAAAGATCTGTGTACTTTTGAGCAGCGCTCCGAGCATAATCATGTTAGCCATATTTGCTTTTGCTTCCTCTGTGGCAATTTGTGTTGCATCAACCGCAACAACCTTAACGTCATCTCTCTTTACATCTCTGTCGATAAGAGTTTTATCGTAAATAATTGTTCCGCCCGGTATAACATCATTTTCAAATTTATCCAATGACGGCTTATTCATACTTATCAGAATATTCGGATTAATAATAATAGGCGATCCTACAGGCTCATCCGAAACAATAACATGACAATTAGCCGCACCGCCTCGCATTTCCGGGCCGTATGACGGCAGCCATGATAATTGCTTACCCTTTACCAGAGCCGTATATGCCAATATTTTTCCGGCAAAGAGGATACCCTGACCGCCGAATCCGGTTATAATAATATTATCAGTCATTTTCATTCTCCATTCCGCCGCATTGCGGCACAAATTCCAACGTGGAAAAGAAGCAAGCAGGTCGCTCGAAGCAACGCCGACGTATGTGTATACTTCAAGGCTGACTTTCGAGATGAGATGCGCCGCTTATTTTTCACATTATTCTTCCTTATTTATTTTCTTCGTCTGTATCTTTAAATACACCTAACGGATAATAAGGAATCATATCATCTTGTAATCTCTTTATAGCTTCTGCCGGAGACAGTCCCCAGTTTGTAGGGCAGGTTGAAAGAACTTCAACCAAAGAGAATCCTTTTTTGTCTATTTGATTTTGAAAAGCCTTTTTAATTGCCGCTTTAGCTTTCTTTATATTAGGAACTGTATCCAGAGCCACTCTTGCTATATAGCTCGGTCCGTCAAGCGTTGACAGCATTTCGGCAATTCTTATAGGATTTCCCTGCGTCTTAACATCACGTCCGTACGGCGAGGTTTGAGTAACCTGTCCGGGAAGAGTTGTGGGTGCCATCTGTCCGCCTGTCATACCGTAAATGGTATTATTTATAAATATAATAGTGATATTTTCGCCTCTTGCAGCCGAATGAACGGTTTCTGCCGTACCGATAGCGGCCAAGTCACCATCACCCTGATATGTAAACACTATTTTGTCGGGATGTACTCTTTTTATTCCGGTTGCAACGGCAGGAGCTCTTCCATGAGCCGCCTCCTGCATATCACAGTTAAAATAATCATAAGCCATAACAGCGCATCCAACCGGTGCAACACCGATTGCATCACCCTCAATGCCTAATTCATCCAGCACTTCGGCAACAAGTCTGTGACATATACCGTGAGTACAACCGGGGCAATAATGAAAAGGTGCGTCTGTTAAAGCGTGCGGTTTTTTAAATACTATAGCCATTATTTCAAACCTCCTGCAATTTTTCTTACTTCCTCTGCAATTTCCTGAGGAGTCGGAATGATACCGCCTGTTCTTCCGAAGAAGTAAACAGGTGCTTTTCCGTTTACGGCAATCTTAACATCTTCCACCATTTGTCCCATACTCATTTCTACCGATAAGAAAGCCTTTGCTGTCTTTGCTGCTTTCGCAAAGATCTTTTCCGGGAAGGGCCATAATGTAATAGGTCTTATAACACCTACTTTTAAGCCTTCACTGCGAAGTGTTTTTACTGCCGACTCAACAACACGGCTTGTTGTTCCGTAGGCCGTTACAATAATGTCCGCATCTTCAATATCATGTGCTTCGTAGCGCTGTTCCTTTTCCTTTATAATATCATATCTTTTTTGACGGTCTATAATGGTTTTTTCAAGCTCCTCAGGTGATAAATAAAGCGAATTAACTATGTTATGCTCTCTCTTTAACCCTGTTCCGACCGTAGCCCAGCTCTTGTCTGTTTTTACAGGTTCCGGAACTGAATCAAAATCAACAGGCTCCATCATCTGTCCCAGGGTGCCGTCTCCGAGAATCATTGCCGGTACTCTGTATTCATCGGCTTTGTTAAAAGCGTCTGCCGTAAGAGAAACAATTTCCTGAACCGAATTGGGCGCAAATACTATCAAATGATAATCACCGTGTCCTCCGCCCTTTGTAACCTGAAAATAATCCGACTGTGCCGGCTGAATACCTCCAAGTCCGGGGCCTCCTCTTACTATGTCAACAATAACACACGGCAAATCTGCGCCTGCTATGTAAGAAATACCCTCAGATTTCAAACTGATACCGGGGCTTGATGAACTTGTCATCGCACGTGCACCTGCACCTGCCGCACCGTAAACCATATTAATAGCCGCAACTTCACTTTCTGCCTGTAAGAAAACACCTCCGATTTTCGGCATTTTCTTAGCCATATACGCTGACAGCTCTGTCTGCGGAGTTATCGGATAGCCGAAAAAATGTCTGCATCCCGAACGGATAGCCGCTTCACCGATAGCTTCGTTTCCCTTCATTAAAACCTTATCACTCATTGTTGTAACCACTACTCCTTTCAACAACGTTAAGTCCGTAAAAACTCTCCCGATTATTGGACGGTTAAATTTTATTCAAACCTACATTTTTAAACGTTTTTCTCTACTGTTATTACCACATCGGGGCAAACCGTTGCACAGAATGCACACGCAATACATTTTTCCTGATCGGTAATCTCTGCCGGTCTGAAACCTTTTGCATTAAGTCTTCCCTCCGCAATTCTTATAATTTGCTTAGGGCAGGCATTAACACAAAGCTCACAGCCTTTGCATCTGTCTTCACGAAAAGTCACTTTGTTCATTGCATTTCTTCCTTTCTGTATTGTTATGGATAAAATGCTGACGGAACCCAAAATTTATAGTTCCCAAGGCATTTTTATATATATTTTCATAGGAAATTTCAAATCATCAAATTCCTGCGGCAGCTTTGACAGGGACTTTTCAAGTCCGCACTGCATAGTGACAGGTACTCCCATTTTCTCCGATAATGCTTTAATTTCATCATAATCGGAAAGCAGCGTGTTTTCATCGGTTAATTTTCCGAGATTTGTATTATTTGCAATATCGGTAAATTTAAGACGTGACGCATATTCAATATTTTGAGCCAGCTCAAAAAGCTCATCACAGGTCTTTGTCATAGGTCTTTTTGTGCTTACAACAAATACCATACGGTAAGGCTCGTTTTCAAAAAAACCTTTGTACTGACCAAGCGCATACGCACCGTCCTCATCTCCGCCAACATCAAATATAACATGAGATTCCTTGCTGCAAAAAACTTTTTTTATTTCCTGCGGCACTGTGGGCATATCAAGATTTGAATTTGCAAATTCGGAGGCTATAAGCTCAATTCCATGCTCGTTTAATATTTTTTTTGCATCGGCGGTACGAAAATAAGGATTTACAATATCCAAATCAATAATCGTTACCTTCTTGCCCTCACCGGCAAGCTTTAAAGCATAATTAAGTGATACTTCTGTTTTTCCGCTGCCGAAGTGACCGCAAAAAATATTTATTCTCGCATTCATTACATTCTCCATTCTGCCACAATGCGGCGGCATCAATCCTCTGTTTACCGTTATTATTTTATTATAACACAAAATTGCAATTTAATCAATAGTTAAATTTCCAAATAATATGCGTTTATATTAATAAATTCAGTTATGAATTACCAATAAAGCCAAAAAAGAATTAAACATTTCCAAGAAATGTATTCTTATCAAACGCCGATGCACATAAGACAAATTAATAACATAAAGCAAAAGTATTTTGCATAATTTTGTCTGATATAACGTTCTTTTATTAACTTATCGAGCACAGCTGATAATTGAATATTGCTTTATTTGACAAAAAAATAACACTATACGGTAGTATTTTTGTATCAGGGGGGGAATTTTAGAAAATTTTATTGCAATAATCAGAAAATGTGATATAATATAATAAGGTATAAAAAAGCATTAGTTTAATAATAAGATTAAAAACGGCAATGCAGTATGCATATGTTGAATGTTCAGATATTATTTAACAGGTGTTTTTTAAATATCCGTATGATAAAGATTATTGTAAATAATGAAAGGAGCAACAACGATGAAATATTCAAGCGAAGTTGAAGCAATGTGTCCGTTGGCAAAAGGTGCATATCATGGTCCTGCGCCAATTCCTCAAGAAGGACAATGGACACAGGCAAAAGAAATCAAAGACATTTCAGGTCTCACACACGGTATAGGCTGGTGTGCACCGCAGCAGGGTACATGTAAGCTTACCTTAAACGTAAAAGAGGGAGTTATTCAGGAAGCATTGGTAGAAACCGTAGGCTGTTCGGGAATGACTCATTCGGCAGCAATGGCAGCTGAAATCTTAATCGGAAAAACAATTTTGGAAGCATTGAATACAGACCTTGTATGTGATGCAATAAACACCGCAATGAGAGAATTATTCCTGCAAATCGTGTACGGACGTACTCAGACAGCTTTCTCGGAAGACGGTTTGCCTATCGGAGCAGGTCTTGAGGATTTGGGAAAAGGCTTGCGTTCACAGGTTGGTACTACATATGCAACATTGAAAAAAGGTCCGAGATATTTGGAGCTTGCAGAAGGCTATATCACCAAAATAGCTATCGATGAAGAAGATCAAATCATCGGCTATAAATTTGTTCACCTCGGAAAAATGATGGAAATGATATCAAAGGGTATGGATGCAAACGAAGCTTTGGAAAAGGCAAGCGGTCAATACGGAAGAGTTGAAGATGCCGTTAAGCTTATCGATCCAAGACACGAATAATTAATAAGGAGGTAAATTGAGATGGCTTTATTTGAAAGTTATGAAAGAAGAATAGATCAAATCAACGCAGAGCTTGCTAAACACGGAATTTCTTCAATTGAAGAAGCAAAGCAAATCTGTGACGATAAAGGTATAGATGTATACAATCTTGTAAAAGGGATTCAGCCTATCTGCTTTGAAAACGCTTGCTGGGCATATATTGTCGGCGCTGCGATAGCAATTAAAGACGGATGCACAAAAGCTGCCGATGCTGCCGAAAAAATAGGTCTTGGCTTGCAGTCCTTCTGTATCCCCGGCTCGGTTGCCGATGACAGAAAAGTCGGTATAGGTCACGGAAATCTCGGAGCTATGCTGTTGAGAGAAGAAACAAAATGCTTTGCATTCCTGGCAGGCCATGAATCTTTTGCTGCCGCAGAAGGTGCTATAGGTCTTGCAAGAAGTGCAAACAAAGCAAGAAAAGAAGACTTAAAGGTTATATTAAACGGTCTCGGAAAAGACGCTGCTCAAATTATTTCAAGAATCAATGGTTTTACATATGTACAAACTAAATTTGATTATTATACGGGAGAAGTTAAAGTTGTAAAGGAAATACCGTATTCAAAGGGCGAAAGATCAAAGGTTCGCTGCTACGGTGCGGATGATGTTCGCGAAGGCGTTGCTATTATGCACTTGGAGGGCGTTGACGTATCAATTACAGGTAACTCTACAAATCCGACAAGATTCCAACATCCTGTTGCAGGTACATATAAAAAAGAATGTATCGAACAAGGCAAAAAATATTTCTCTGTTGCATCAGGCGGCGGTACAGGACGTACGCTTCATCCGGATAACATGGCTGCCGGTCCTGCTTCATACGGAATGACAGATACCATGGGAAGAATGCATTCAGACGCTCAGTTCGCAGGATCATCATCAGTTCCCGCTCACGTTGAAATGATGGGCTTAATCGGTGCGGGCAACAACCCGATGGTTGGTATGACCGTTGCTTGCGCTGTTGCTGTTGAAGAAGCAATGAATAAATAAGGAATTACAAGGGTTTTGGAACTTTTGAAATTTTCTTGAAAGTAAAAATGTAAAACTTTTTAGTTGGACACATCATTTTAGGATTTTTACCCATGATGTGTCCAACTTTTTTTGTTAATTTGAAAGGGATTTTACTATGAAGAAATTGCAAATGTCTGAAACCAGAACAATCACATTTGAACAAGGTTGTAATATGTACCTTGACAACTGCCGACAACGTAATTTGCGTGAGGGAACTATTAACCATTATAAACAGAGTTACACTCAATTTTATAAATATTTCAATCCGCAAATGCCGATTACCGAAATGACACAAGACGTCTATAAACAATTTGTTATGCATTTGAGGGAAACACTTCATAATGATGTTAGTATCAATGCATATTTGCGTGATATGATTACGACATTGCATTTCTTGATGAATGAGGGATATTTGGAACATTATAAAATGCAGGCAATCAGAGTTGATAAATCACACGTTGAAACATATACGGATGATGAATTAAAGTTGTTATTAGAGAAACCAAACATTAAAAAATGTAGTTTTGCTGAGTATCAAAGTTGGGTAATGACAAACTTTCTTTTCTGTACTGGCATACGGCAAAGAAGTCTGATTTTTCTTAAAGTAAAGGACATTGACCTTGATAACAATATTGTGAGAGTAAATGTCACGAAAAACAGAAAACCACTTCTTTTGCCGATAAATCAAACAATGGTAAATATTTTAATTGAGTATTTAAAACACAGACAATATAAAACAACAGACGATTTTTTGTTTTGTAATGTGTTTGGTTGCCAACTGGTAAAAAGCACTTGTTACCACCGTCTATATGAATATAATAAACGGCGTGGAGTTGAAACAACTGGAATACATAGGTACAGACACACGTTTGCGAAACAATGGATTTTAAACGGCGGAAATGTTGTCACCCTTTCAAGACTTTTGGGACATTCAAGCCTTGAAATCACGCAGAACTATATAAATTTGCTTGTTAGTGATGTTGCAGAGCAAGTAAACGAAATAAATTTACTTGATAAATTTGCAGGCAAACACAGTATAAAAATGAAAAGAAATTAAACCATTTCTGAGGATAGAACAATCAATGTTTTATCCTCTATTTTAATGTGATTAAAACATCTTTTATTCCAAAAGAAAACAAGTCAGAAACGTCTATAAAACATCTATTTAACATCTTTTTTACTACTTTGATTTATTGATTGCCGCCGCCCACTAAAAAACAACCAAAAATAATTTTAAAAAAATTTCAAAAAAATTTGATGTGTCATATTATAACGACTGGTTTCCGCTCCGCCCGTGCTATAATATAATTACAGAAAGGGCAAGGAAAACAAAAACTTAACTCTTTCAAAAAATAATAAAAATTTTAATTTAAGAAAGGATTGGTGTTAATTATGACAAACATCAGAATCAACGAAACAAAGAGAACAATCGAGGTAACAAAGGCATTTTACAAAGAGGCAAGCAAGTACGGCACAGAACAATACAATGACTTGCAGGCAGTTCGCAGAGATTATCCTAATTTCAAAGTAGTAACAAACAAGACTGCAAACAAATCAAATGGTTTCAAAGGTTTGACTTTGGAATATATGGAAAACTACATCAAAGGACACGATACCGACAATGAAATTATGTCAGAGTTCAATATTCTTTGTGGTAAAGACCAAGAGGGAAACAAAGTTGAATTTGCAGAATCCGCATCCTATGGCGAAATTAAAAAGTGGTTTTTGAACACATACCCCCAAATCAAAGAGTATCACAACAAACTTGAAAACATTTTAAAGAAATCAGCCTAATTTAAAAAATTAAATTTATAAATGAGAAAGGAATTAAAGACTATGAAAAACACATTAAAAATTGATTTTAACGGAAAGAAAATTGTTATGGACAGAACATTTGCAAAAAATTGTACAAATACCAATAGTGATGAATACGCACAGTTACAGAGTGTACGCCGTGACTATCCAGACTTCACAGTTGTTACAAAAACAATCAAACGCAATCCTGAAAAAGAAACATACAAAGGCTTGACTTATGAATATATGGAAGATTACATTTTAAGACACGAATCAGAAGAAAATGCACTTGCAATTATCAAAGAGTTCAACGAATTACGCACAATTTCCAAGTGCCACAAACAAGGTTTGCGTTATCCTACAATCAAGAGATGGTTTTTAGAGAAATATCCAGAAATTGTTGATTTTGCAAAAATCGCATAAACCGTCTATTAAGTCAACCTATTAACACAAATAAAATAATACATTCAATGTTAAATGGTTGACTTAAAACGAAAGGAATTTAAAATGTTAGAAATCAGAAAATATACAAAAAATGAATTGTCTGCCGTTTTGGGAACAAATGACAAACAAGGTATTGACCGCAAATTACAACGATACGGAGTTGAATTTGTTTCCACAGGCAGAGGGCAAAATTTGATGTATGAAATTCAAGAACTGCCAGACCGTTTTAAGTTGTTTTGTATTACCGAAATGGGGATTTCTGCAAATGCCGATTTTACAAAATTAAGAAACTTTTGTTATTATATTTTTTGTGATGATGAGTTTGCAGAACTTCCAATAGTGGAAATGGAACGAATAATGTCAGAGGACGGTGTTCCAATGGCAAGACAAAGTATTTCAAAATGGATTGAATACCTTGAAAGAATTGATTACATTTCATTGAATAAAACCGACTGCAAATATTATGCAATTACCAAAACGCCAGACAATCAAAAACATTACACAGAAATATCAAAAGAAATTTACTGTAAAGGTTGGGCGTTATACTGGAAAACAAGAAATATTGAGGGTACAAATACTGCATACCAAAAAATGTTTGACTTAATAGGCGGACACCCTTGCAAACGTCCTAAAATGGAACATAATGCAATTTACCAAAAGGAAATAGAAAAACTTATTGAATTGGTTAATGAATCGTTTTTAGAGTGATTTTAAGTCATTCTATTAACATAAAAATTGTTATTCTATTCTGTGTTAATAGAATGACTTAAAAAGCCAAAGACCGTTAATTTACATCATTCAATTTTCAAATATAGTAGAAAGGTAAAACGGCTTTATCAAAATTTTAGTCGCAGGCGACTAAAATTTATGATAGAAGCCAGAAGTAAAAAAGGAGTGAAAATAAAATGATGAATCATTATTACAACGGCAAACGACTTCCAGAATACTATGATACAATGTACCTTGACGGATATTCTGGGGATGAAGTGTATGTTGCATTTCACAGAAGTCTGCAAAAAAATGTTTCAGAAATGCAATAGAAACAACAACGTGAAATTCAACTTGAAAAAGAGTTGGAACAACAAATTGAAGAAAAGTTGGAAAAGACACTTAATAAGGCACTTGATGAATTATTAAAGGATTTTAAATAAGTAAAACGGCAAGTAGTTCAAAATAAAGAACTGCTTGCCGTTTTTTTTCGTTTATTGCCGTCAAGGTCGTAAAATGAAAAATACATAAATTCCGCACACGAACATGAAAACCGTCATTTGAAATAAAAATCCCATTCCAAAATTGAGAGAGCCACACCAAAACGGCAAACGGCGTTGAAAAAGAATTTTGCCCGAAACCCATGCCCCCTATGTTCACGAAAAGGTGCATTTTATTTCTTGAACAAAACCGCCCATTTTTCGGTTGACTTTTGGCAATTTGTGAGCCAGAAAAACCGTTCACGAAACCAGTTGTTTAATTGGACACCCTATATAAACAGTTGAACCCCTGCAAAAAGAGTTACAAAGATTGAGGTTATAATAACTACAATACTTTCGGTTTTTGATAAGGAATCTGAAACTTTTGATGTCCATAGTTCAACAAGACTGTAAATAAAAGCCATAAAACCACCAATGAAATTAAACAAATAAAAACCAATAGATAAAAACCAAATAACACTTACATTACTTGTTATAGGCAAACAAGCCGACAGTATGTATAATTCGGTTGCACCAAAAGCCATTTCTTTTATTCCTAAAATTCCTATTTCTCTCAATTTAACACCTTTGTGAATTAACAAAATACTTGAAAGGCACAGACAAATACACTCTATTATAGTAGTAACTGTTTCAGAAACTATATTTATGTAACCAAATCGCAAGAAAACGCCTAAAATCGACAAAGTTAATATAAGGGCATACAAATCAATACTTGTACCCAACTTATCTCCAAAAACATATTTTTTCATACATTATTCCTCTATTCTTCGTCTTTTACATATTCTATCAAGTCGGCAGGTTGGCACTCTAAGAGAGAGCAAATTGTGTCTAAAGTTTTCCATGACACCAATTCGCCATGTCGTAACTGTTGCAAATAAGATTGACCGATTAGTTTTTCTTCTCTGATTCTTGTGGAAGAATAACCTATTTTTTTGAGTTCTGCCAGAATATCAATTTTGTATCGAATTGCCATAAAATTCACCACCTTTTTTGTCATTTTAATTATACCAAAAGACTGCACTAAAATCAAGTGTAAAATCTGCACAATTTAAACACTAAAAGTTAGTGCAATTTGTCAATAGACAACACTAATATTTAGTGCTATAATATAAATGTAGTCAGGGGGAACACCCCACAAAATAAATAAAAACCAAAAGGAGAAATTAAAAATGACAAAAGCAGAACTTATCACAAAAATTGAGGCACTTAATGAATGGGAAGAACTTATGGAACAAGCAAAGGCAGAAGCCGAGGCAATCCGTGATAGTATCAAGGAAGAAATGCTTGAAAGAGAAACCGAAGAACTGATTGCAGGCAGTTACATCATCCGTTGGACTTCCGTGTTAAGTAACAGATTTGACACAACAAACTTTAAGAAAATGTACGGCGAACTTTACAAGACATTCACAAAACAGAGTGCAAGTCGAAGATTTACAATCTCATGTTAAATACAAAACCACTCCGCAGGGGAAACCTTGCGGAGTGGAAGAAAGGACAAAGTTATGAATTACGGATATGCAAGATGCAGTACCAACGAAACAAAACAAGACATTAACCGCCAAGTCAGAGAACTGAAAGAGGCAGGGGCAGAGGAAATCTTTCTTGAATACGAACACGGCGACAGTAAAATAAAAGACCAACAAAGGGCATTATTTGAAACGGCAACAGAGGGCGACACAATTATAACTCTTGAAGTTCCCAGACTTGCCAGAAGTACAAAACAATTATGT
>JAXEIW010000144.1:0-10391 GCA_034101885.1 Clostridia bacterium
TAAATATTTTGAAGCCAAAATATTTATTAATGGTGCAAGGTTTTTTGCAAAAACGAACAAAACCCTTGCACCCAAACAATTAAGAAACGCTTGTAAGCCGCTATGCGGCTGCGTTTCATAATTGTTCAGCAGTCATTAAATTAAAATACTAAAGTCCCATGCATGGGACAATTACAGATTAAACGTAACATAATGCATATTGGTGATGCACAAACCGCTTTGTTCTCTTAATTATATCACATAATTTTACAATATGGTAGTGTTTTTATGAATTTTTCAGAAAAATGTAATATTTGCTGTATTTAAATCACTGATTTTTAAATAAGTCATACAAATGCGATTGCCAGTGCAAAACCTACCGCAATGGCAAATCCCGAAAGAATTGCTTCGGACAAACGAAGAAGCCCCGCAATTGTATCGCCGTTAAACAAATCTCTTACTGCCGAAGCAAGCATTAATCCCGGGATTATCAGCATTATATCTCCCATAATAACCGTTTCAACATTAATATTCAGTCCCATATCCTTCATAAGCACAGCGATAACTCCCGTTAAAGCTGTGCTTATGATTAATGTAAATATTTTGTTTATTTTTATATTATTTAGATATTCCACCGTAAAAATCAAAAACATTCCCAACGCTCCGGCAGATGCCATATCAAATATATTTCCTCCGAAAATGCAGGCAAAGGATGCGGCAGACATAAAGTAAAAAGTGTTTTTTATAAATTTGTTGTAAATGCAAAGATTTTTTATCCTTTCGGTATTTTCAATAATATAATCGGTATGAGGCTTATTTTTACAAATATACCGTGACAAGGCATTTAACTGCCTGAGCTTCTCCATATCATTTTTCTGTTCCGAGGTACGTCTTGACAGATTATAGACCTTGTCCTCTTTTTCTGCGCATATTACAATAACGGGAGTTATTGCAAATACGTTTATATTATTAAATTCATACGCAGAAAGGATACGAATTAACGTATCCTCCACACGGTACACCTCACCGCCTGCCGCAAGCATTTCCTGTCCAATGGTTAATATACTCTTTATCAGTCCTTCGGTATCTATGACAAATCACCCTTTTGAGAAAATTTATTTTTTGCGGCAGAAGTTCTGTGGGTGTGAACAATTTAGAATGGAAGTCAATAAAATGCGCCGCAATTATATCGCCTCTGTTAATTCTTCTCCGACCTCCTCAATTTTATGCAGTCTTATTACCGCCGCCGTCATATCATCGGGAGTTCTGGGATATACCTTTTTGCGAGCACTGTTAATAAGCGAATCTGCCATTTCGGCATCACTTAGTCCGTCAAGCTTTATAAGCCGTTTTATCCATTCTCCGCGCATCATTCCGTAGCCTACTTCGCTTACTCCGTCCGAAACCATAACAATAAGATCATTGTCAGACAAATTTCTTGTTACCTTTTCGGTTGATACCTCCTCCAGTATACCGGCAGGCAGTCCTTTGGAGCTTATTACATCACATTCATTGCCTATCTTTAAAAAGCTTTGCGCTCCTCCTATTTTTACAAATTCCGCAACACCCGAACGAAGATCTATTTCACACAAATCTATTGTAGAAAAGCCTTCTCTGTCCATCTTTAATGCAAGAGTTGAATTTATTAAGGACAGTGCTATCTGTTTTGAAAACCCTGCCTTTAAAAATCCACCCAGCAGTTCACAGGTCATTTTGCTTTCTTTTGACGCATCCGTTCCGCTTCCCATGCCATCGCATAAAATAATATAATATTTATTTTTGTCCGTTTCAAAATGGACAACAGTATCTCCCGAAACAGGCTCGTCATCCTTTTTCTTTTGGGCAACAGTAACCTCAACTCTGTAGGAGCTGTCAACCGCAAGCTTTACAATCGAATCATTTTTACAGTACACTCTCTTTAACTTCATATTCATAACATCGGAACAAATGTTACATATAGTTTCTGTCTCGGAATCGATAGCCGCCGTAAAAAATATCTCGTAATATCCTTCTCCGTTTTTTATAACATTAATATCCTTTAAATATATACCCTCCTTGGAGCATTCCGAAATAATAACCTTTTCCTTTTGCTCGTCAAAAAAGAAATTGCCTTCAATTTCCTCCGACAGCTCGCTTATTATTTTTGATATTTCGCTGTACTGATTTGAAACAAGATGTCTTTCTCCGGTCTGTTCTCCTTTTCTTAATGAATTTATTTTGCTCATCTCGTAAACATGATTAAACTCGTTTAAAAACAATTCCGGCTGAATACATCGCTGAGTAAATACAATGGGAGCGTTATGTATATCACAGTGACCGGTTGTTTCCGTAATTTCCAGAATCGAGAACATATATTTATAGGTATCGTTAAAATTTTTCTGCCAACAATCGGCGCAGCGATTACAATCGGCACATATTCTTGCCGAAACCTCATCAAATATTGTCGCCGGCGAGCTTTCATTTTCCGCACTTTTCTGAAATGTGCTTTTAAACTGTCTTGCGTACTCGGAAAAGGTATTGGAAAAACAATTAAGCTCCTCCGTAATATACTCCTTAATTCTGAAATCCCTTCTCGGAACGTCAGGGCGAAATGCATTTGACAAGAATACTCCTGTTTTCTGATGAAATTTCAGAGGTACAAATGCAAAAAAAGCCGATGTAATAAAAATATCAATAAGATTTAAAGAAAGACTGTTTATATCACCTATCATAAGAACAGATACCGTTATTCCCGTTAAAAATCCAACCGCGGCACCTATTTGCCCAAAATATTTCATCAGTCCCGCAAATACCGAGCTTATGGCATACACTCCTGCCACCGTCAATGCTTCATTTGTATTAATTGAATTGATAAAGCCACAAACCAAAGCAAAGGATGCAGAAACCGGAATGGATGAATACATCACCATACAAAGAACAAGGTAAATTCCGATTATTGATTTTATACTTATTGAAAAGGGAAGCGTTATCCCGGTAAGTCCCCACATAGCCACTGCCATAACTATAACCAATGATACCGCATTTTCTCTGCTGACCGGTTGGTTTTTTTCATTCTGTATTATTAAATCATTAATATTTGCAAATACAGGACAGCACGCCGCGCATATTAATGTTTCAACGGCAAGCATCATTAGATTATATGCCACATTGTCCGACGCCGTCACCCTATACAGTCCGCACAAAAACACCGCTCCTGCGCATATAAGTGCAACTGCCGCTTTTTTTCTTCTTTTTTCCGGAACCATAAGCTTATATATATACATAATAAGTGCCGCCGCCGTATATTTCATAACGGGGGCCTGTCCCCACAGTGCTCCGATGATAATGGCAGGGATGCTTAAATATGCCGTATCGCTTCCGCATACAGCACTGAAAAATATACACCCGAAAGGATTCCCCCCTAAAACTGTCGCTCTTTGACACACCATAAGTATTATTGTTTTTAATATGTCTTTTTTCTCCGGTACTTTTACCATCCCTCTAAGATTGATTTTTTTCTGTTTTAACATTGCAATTTGATTCATAAAGATCCTCCTTTGTAAATATAAATTATTTGGTGAGGAATATTATAACACCAATCCCATTAGAAAAATGTCAATTCTCATTGTCAAAATCTGAAATAAAATCGACGGTAGATTTTTTTATATTGTGCTCTGTGACATTTTTACCTTTTTTAGCTTGTGTTTATGTAAAAAATCTGATATAATTTATTATATATTTCTTCGAATTTAATAAATCTATATCGAAAGGATTGGTACGATAAATGAGAATACTTGTATTTTCCGATACACACGGATACACAGAACCATGTATAAAGACAATTAACAACATAATAGGTGTGGATATGATAATTCACGCAGGCGATCATGACGCCGATGCGCAAAAGTTTGAAAAGCGTTTTCCCGATATTCCGATAAAATATGTCAGGGGAAACTGTGATATATCAACCTCCCCTTCAGAATTGCTTATCGACGCAGATGACAAAAAAATTTTTGTCACTCACGGTCATATGTATAATGTGAAATACGATCACAATTATCATACCATAAAAGAAAAGGGGCTTTCAATAGGTGCCGACGCAGTTATCTTTGGTCATACGCACATTCCATACTGCGAAAATTTCGGCAATATTCTGCTTTTAAATCCGGGAAGCGTCAAAAGTGAACAAAAATTTGGGGTGATTGAAATCGAAAACGGTAAAATTAAGGCGGCTATTTGCGATTGTTAGAAATTATTGTAATGATATGGTTTATTGTACGAAAAAAATTACATTATTTTGTCTGTTAATCGCCTACTTTTGAAATGTTGCCAGTTTTGTCCTATTTCTGACACTTCTTTGAAATTTTGTGACAAAATCTATCTCAGGGCTTCTAAATCATATATTTTTGTCACATAAATTATCATTAGTAATTCATTTGTAATAAAAATGATAAATAAGTCAAATAAAAGCTTGCAAAATTTCACAAAGTCGGTTATAATATTAGTGTAAGTGCTTTTGATTCACATGAATGCGGGAAATTTTATGAGAATAAAAATTTCATTTTTAATCTGTATTCAAGACCGATATCAGTAAAACAGCTGTTCTGATTTTTCAGGGCAGCTGTTTTATTTCCTGAATACTCTTTTTTTCAATCTGCTTTTTAATGAACCGGGCAATACAAATATGCTTGCCGCCGTTACAATTCCCATAGATATTGACACCGACCGTATAAGCGTATATATTCCCAGAGAAACAAATCCGTCACTGTTCTTTTGTATCAGGCACAGTACGGTATGAAAAAGACTTCCTCCGGGCAAAAGCGGCACAATTCCGGAATACAAAAATACTGTTGCGGGTGTTTTTAATATTCTTGCCGTTATTTCCGAATATACCGTCACAAAAACCGCCGACATAAATATACCTATTATTTCGTTTGCTCCCATATGCTCGAAAACGGATAGCGATATATATGAAATAACTCCGCCTATTCCGCATACCGCCAATTGATTCGGTCTTACATCAGCACTTCCGGCAACCGCTAAGGTTCCTATAAATATAAACAGAATTGTTTTCATTTCATTTACTCCAATATTTATCCTTAAAAATATTTTACATAAAACTTCAAAAAAAATACATTTATATTATTCATTTGATTTAAAATATATATAATTTGTAATATTTACTTGAAAATTAACTTTTTTTGTGATATAAATATAAGTGATAAAATTTATATTTATTAGGAGGATAATAATGGATAACAGTTCAACCTTTGGTAAGCTAACAATTATCGGTATGAAGGGCTGCGAAGAAATCACGAGCAAAATTGACTATTATTTAAAGCAGTTCAGAAAGGATTACGACGACACCGAAACATATATCGCTCACATTAACTGTCCGCGTTTCGGCACAGGTGAGGCAAAGTGCGTTATATCGGAAACGGTAAGAGGTCATGATTTATTTATTATTTGTGACGTATTCAATCATGGCGTTACATACAGTATGTACGGTGTTGAAAATCATATGAGTCCGGACGACCACTATCAGGACTTAAAGAGAATAATTGCCGCAGCAAGCGGTAAAGCAAGAAGAATAACGGTTGTTATGCCTATGCTTTACGAGGGCAGACAGCACAGAAGAACATCGAGAGAATCCTTGGACTGCGCATTGGCTTTACAGGAGCTTGTTTCGATGGGAGTAAGCAATATTTTAACTTTTGATGCGCATGACGCAAGAGTTCAGAACGCAATACCGCTTCACGGTTTTGATGATGTTCAGACAACTTATCAGATGATTAAAGCTCTTACAAGAGCAGTTCCCGACATTTCGTTTGATAAGGAAGATACAATAGTTATTTCTCCCGATGAAGGCGGAATGACAAGATGTATGTATTATTCTTCGGTACTGGAAATCGATCTGGGAATGTTTTATAAAAGAAGAAACTATTCTGTTGTTGTAGACGGAAAAAATCCTATTGAAGCTCACGTTTATCTGGGACGTGATGTTGCAGGCAAAGATGTTATGATTGTAGACGATATGATTTCGAGTGGTGAATCTGTTCTTGACATTGCCAAAAGATTAAAAGCGCAAGGTGCTAAAAGAATATTCATTTTCACAGCATTCGGTCTTTTCTGCAATGGTCTTGAAAAATTTGACGAAGCGTACGCAAACGGTGAAATTACAAAAATATTTACAACAAATCTCATTTACCGTTCGCCTGAGCTTTTAGAGCGTGAATGGTATTACAGCGTTGATATGTCCAAGTATATATCTATCCTTATAAATACAATTAATCACGATGATACATTAAGTCAGCTGCTTGTGCCTGTTACAAGAATTAAAAACCTTCTTGCAAAAAGAGAGGCAGAAAAGAATAACGCCGAATAAAAATTAAAGCCGCCGAACAGTGTTTTGTGCGGCTTTTGGCGGTACTGTGAGAAAAATAAATTTATTCATATGCAAATGATAATAAAATACGGTAAAATGCGGGTTTTACCGTATTTTACCTGACCGGCGGTACGCAATGTGCGCGCCGAAATAATTTGAAAGCATTTTTGTTTATATCCTATTATTTATCGAACGGAGTTTTATATGCAATGATAAAAGATTTTTTACCCATATGCAAAGAAGATATGGAAAAACGAGGCTGGGAACAGCTTGATTTTCTTTACATCTGCGGCGACGCATATGTCGATCATCCAAGCTTCGGTCATGCAATTATTTCAAGAGTTCTGGAAGCGCACGGTTATAAGGTTGGAATTATTTCTCTTCCCGATTGGAAAAGCACAAAGGATTTTATTAAAATGGGCAAACCGCGACTTGGTGTTCTTGTTTCTGCCGGAAATATAGACAGCATGGTAAATCATTATACCGCAGGAAAAAAACGCAGAAGTGACGATGCATATGCTCCCGGAAATAAATCCGGTCAGCGCCCCGATAGGGCAACAATTGTTTACTGTAACAGAATAAGAGAGGCATTTGGAAATATACCAATCTTAATAGGAGGAATTGAGGCAAGCCTGAGAAGATTTGCGCATTATGATTATTGGGACGACAAGGTCAGGCGGTCAATTTTATTGGACAGCCGTGCCGATATTCTTATGTACGGAATGGGAGAACATCAGATTGTGGAAATTGCGGATTGTCTTGACAGCGGAATGGAAGTTAAAGACATTACCTATATTTCCGGCACTTGTTATCTTTCCGATACAAATGAAATTTACAACAGTGTGGAAATACCGTCATACGAAGACTGTGTCAGTTCAAAAAAGGCTTATGCCGATTCGTGCAGAATACAATATTACGAGCAAAACCCATATACCGGCAAAACGATTGTTCAAAAACACGGTGATAAATATCTCGTTCAGAACAGACCCTCAGAACCTTTGTCAACCGAAGAACTTGATAATGTTTATTCTCTGCCATATATGAAAAATTATCATCCATGTTATGAAAAATACGGCGGAATAGAAGCCATAAAAGAAGTAAAGTTCAGTCTTGTTTCCTCAAGAGGGTGTTTCGGAGGCTGCAATTTCTGTGCACTTGCCTTTCATCAAGGCAGAATTGTCACCGCAAGAAGTCATGAGTCTATAATAAATGAGGCGAAACAAATGACGGCTGATCCCGATTTTAAAGGATATATTCACGATGTGGGCGGCCCAACCGCAAATTTTCGTGCACCTGCCTGCTCGAAGCAATGCAAAAAGGGAGCCTGCAAAGACAGACAGTGTCTTTTTCCGCAGCCATGCAAAAATATGAATGTAGACCACAGCGATTACCTTGAGCTATTGAAAAAGCTCAGAGTGCTTCCGAAGGTAAAAAAGGTGTTTATCCGCTCCGGCATTCGCTTTGATTATTTGATAAATGATAAAAATGATGCGTTTTTTTATGAATTATGCGAACATCATATAAGCGGACAACTGAAGGTTGCACCGGAGCATATTTCAGACAATGTTTTAAAGTATATGGGAAAACCCGAAAACAGAGTATATAATAAATTTTCCGAAAAATTCTATAAAATCAATGAAAAACTCGGAAAGAAACAGTACCTTGTTCCTTATCTTATGTCAAGTCATCCCGGCAGTACGCTTAATGATGCAATTAAACTTGCACTTTATCTTAAAGAACATGGTATAAATCCGCAGCAGGTACAAGACTTTTATCCGACTCCCGGAACAATATCCACCTGTATGTTTTACACAGGGCTTAATCCATTCACAATGGAAAAGGTATATGTCCCCAAAACACCAAAGGAAAAAGCCATGCAAAGAGCGCTGCTGCAATATAAAAATCCCGATAACTACAAATTGGTATGTGAGGCATTAAAATATGCGCACCGTGCCGATTTAATAGGTTTTGGACCTAATTGTTTAATCAGACCGCAGAAAGAAGAATGGAGGAAAGAAACAAATGGCAAAAATACTAAACGGAAAAGAAGTGTCCCAAAGAATAAAGGACGAAATGAAACAGCAAGTAGAAGAGCTAAAAGAAAAGGGCATTAATCCCGGACTCGCTGTTATTATTGTCGGGAATGATCCGGCAAGTCGTGTTTATGTAAATAACAAGAAAAAAGCCTGTGAAGAACTGGGAATATATTCTGAGGAATATGCTCTTTCGGAAGAAACAAGCGAAGCTGAATTGCTTGAGCTTATAAATAAGCTCAACAATAAAAAAGAAATAAACGGTATATTGGTTCAATTACCTGTCCCTAAACATATAAATGAAGAAACGGTAATAAATGCTATTTCTCCAATAAAGGATGTCGACGCTTTTCATCCTGTAAATGTCGGAAAAATTATGGTCGGAAATTATGATTTTGTACCATGTACCCCGGCAGGTGTTATGGAATTGATTAAAGAGTCCGGAATTGATGTTGCGGGTAAGGATTGTGTTGTTGTCGGAAGAAGCAATATAGTCGGAAAACCGCAGGCGATGCTTTTGCTTCATAAAAACGGAACGGTTACTGTATGTCATTCAAAAACAAAAAATCTTAAGGAAAAAACAAAACAGGCAGATATTCTCGTTGCAGCCGTAGGTATTCCCAACTTTATTACAGGAGATATGATTAAAGAGGGCGCCGTTGTAATTGATGTCGGTATAAACAGAACAGAGGATAAAAAACTGGTCGGCGATGTGGAATTTTCAAGTGCGGAAAAAGTTGCTTCCGCAATAACCCCCGTTCCCGGGGGAGTCGGACCTATGACGATTGCCATGCTTATGAAAAATACAATAAAGGCGGCAGTTATTCAACATCAAAATTAACTGTCCCCGATTTGTTTTTGAAAAGCAAAAATTCATGTTTTGTATGCATTTTATTAAGAATTGTCCGGTATTGTTTAATACCGGATTTTTTTGGTTTTATATGTCCCTTTTGCTTTAAAATATCATAAACACTTCTCTTACATAATAAACTGTATATGAGGTGGTTCATATGGTAAGAGCCTGCGATTTGAAACAGCGAGAAGTAATAAATATTGTTGATGCCGAGCGTTTGGGATATATCTACGATGTAGACATTGACTTTGAATCGGGCAAAATACGCTCAATCATTATTCCCGGAAGAAGAGGGTTTTTCGGATTTTTTTCAAAAAGAAATGACTATGTTATACCGTGGGAAAAAATTGTTACTGTAGGAAGAGAACTGGTTTTGGTGAAAATGGACGGTATTGATGTTGTAAGATAATTGTAACAAAACAGTTATTGAATATTCTTTTGGGGTGATATATAATAATATAATAACACTTTAATCATATTAATAGGCACATAGTAGGATATTTACATTAATATGTGTTGTATAATCTAATTTTAATATACAAATGAGGTGCAGCTTATGAAATGTCCATATTGCGGTTTTCGTGAGGGTAAGGTTATTGACTCAAGACCAACGGAGGATTCGAGTTCTATAAGAAGAAGACGTGAATGTCTTAAATGCCAAAGACGTTTTACAACGTATGAAAAATTGGAAACAATATCTCTTGCAGTGGTAAAACAAGATAATTCAAGGCAGCCATATGACAGAGATAAAGTTTTGAGAGGTATAATGAGAGCCTGCGAAAAAAGACCGATATCTTTAAATCAAATGGAAAAAATAGTAGATGATATAGAGGGAGAGCTGTATCAATCCATGGAAAAAGAGGTAACAAGCACCGAAATCGGCGAAAAGGTTATGGAGCTTTTAAAGGAGCTTGATGAAGTTGCTTACGTCCGTTTTGCCTCGGTTCACAAGCATTTTTCCGATATAGAAACATTTATGGAGGAGCTTAAAAAACTGCTGGAAAATAAATAAAAAAATTTTATCAAAAATATATTTTTTATCCCGTCAGGTATGATAACCCTGTCGTTTTGTTAAACGGCAGGGCTTTATCCATTAATAAATAATGCTCACTGAATAAATGCGATTTTCAATCGCATTTAGAAAAATTATGACTATTGTCAA
>JAXEIW010000145.1:0-32294 GCA_034101885.1 Clostridia bacterium
ATTTCTAAATATACAGTTTCTTATTGTTACACCGTTGCCGCCCTGAATATAAACTGCACTGTTACGGCTGTTTTCAAATATAATACCGTCAAATATTAAATTTCTGACATCTTCGGCAACAACCATTACCTTATCAAGACAAGATAATTGAATCAGTGAATGAGTTATGTCCTTTTTCGGAATGAAATACAGCTTTTCATTTTCTTTATCTATAAAATATTCTCCTTCGTCCGTTAATTCTTCTAAAAGATTTACTATGTACCATGAGGAATGTCCCGTTACCGCAAACCCAAAAAGATGAGGTTCTGCAAGTGTTATTTCATCGCCTTTTATCCGTTCGGCTTTTATGCAGTCATCTGCCCATGAAGTATTCGGAAATCCGCCGATATATGCGTCCTTTGCATTCTGCCATTTTTTTATTCTTTCATTGCGGCAGCGTATTACCGGTTTTTTCATACTGTAATCCTTATCGCACGGCTTAGCTCCCTCGTTAATTATGTCACCATCTTCAAATAAAATATTATCCTTTTTCGGGTATCGTGCAATCGTATACGGTTCGTCATCTATAAAAAGTTCGCACGGAGCACTTATATAACTTCTCCTGAATCCCCTCGGTCCGTATTCTCCGTAATTTATATTATATTCCGAAAGGTCAATAACCTTAATTCTATCTCCGACAGCTTTTTTTCCGTCAATAATTATTCCACCGTCAAAAACAACTCGTTCGCCGTTATATGCCATATATTCCGTATTGCTGTCTTTTTCATCCAATTCAAATGTGTCGATAAAAAAGTATCTTCCTTCTCTCAGATATACTGTTGCCCCGCCGTGCTTTCTCGCTTCGGTTCTTGCTCTTTCAAGTGTGGCAAACGGTGCCTGCAAGGTACCGTCATTATTATCATTTCCGCTTGTACTCACATAAATACTTATCTTCATTTTAATCTCCATTCTGCCGCTTAAAGTCAATACAAACAAAAATGTAAGTATAGACAAACGACTATTCTTTTGATATGCTGTATTTAGGGAAAAGATACACTACCAACTATGGGAAGTAGAAGTATAGATAACTTTTTGGAAAACGTTACATTATTCAGTGTCAGAATCACCTTTTCAATCAAAATAAGTATAGCTTTTAAGCCTTTACGTTCAAAATCGTTTCAACACTTGTCACATATGTGATGATTCAGTTAATGTCATTTCCCTTACTATACTTAATATACCGAAAGTAATTGCAAAACTCTGCAATCCGCATAAATACTTTATTACGTGATAATGCTTTTTATCTCCTCACTTGTTTTTTTATATTTTGAATATTTTTTTGCTTTATCTTTTAATATAATTGTAGCACATTCACAAACGTTTTACTAACGATATTCGAACATAAACCCAACGAAATATTGCTGTTTTTAATTTCATCTTTAATTATAAGTAAATTATATTTCAATCACAGCTTATTTTTTAAATTTATCTTGAATAATACAAAATTATATGCTATAATTATCACAAGATATTTTACATATCAATAAATACAATAGCACACCAAAGGAGTGAAAATAATGTTTTATTACGAACCGATTCATGAAACGTCAAATCTGTACTTTAAAACAGACTATAATTTTTGTCATCGATTTCCACTTCATTTTCACCGTCATCTGGAACTGCATTACTGTCTTAACGGTTATAAAGATATTGAAATAAGCAACAAACAATATCGTCAACCGGAAGGGGCTGTATCGCTTATTTTCCCATATCAGCCTCATCAATTCGGAAAAGGAGACGGATTCAGTACTCATATTATCGCTATTGTAAATATTGATTATTTGGAACCATATACCAACACGCTTCTGACAATGCTTCCCGAAAATCCCATTATAACTTCCGATAAGCTTCCTGCCTGTTTTCGCGATCAGATTATTCATGCACATAATCGATATGTTTTCCCCGGAAAATTTCACCTTGAAATATGCGGATCAATGCTTTCCGCTATCATAGGTGAAGTACTTAGTGCCATGAATTTGATTGAAATTGACGAAAAAAAATATAACAGAATGAATGAAAAGCCTATTACACGTATTCTGGAATATTGTACCAAAAACGCCACAAAGAACATAACTCTTGACTCCGTTTCCAATGCTTTATTTTTAAATAAGCATTATGTTTCACATATTTTCTCTGATAAAATAGGCATACCCTTTAATACATTTATAAACACTCACCGGATTTATAAAGTATGTACTTTGCTGAAATCCACCAATGATAATATTCTTGATATCGCATACGAATGCGGATTTCATAATCAGGGAACCTTTAATAGAGTTTTCAAAGAATATATGAAAATGTCACCAACCGAATATCGTAATTCAATTCACCGGCATGATACAATAATATGATAATATTAATTTCCAACAGCTTTTGAAAAAAATATGGAGTAGTTCCTTGATTTTGGAACTACTCCATAAAAAACTTCCTTATGTGGATGACGCTAACCGATCATCCGTAATTTTTTATTATCCCTTAACTGATCCAACCGTAAGACCTTTTACAAAGTACTTCTGGAAGAATGGGAATACCACAAGCGCAGGTCCCGCAACAACAACCGCCATTGCCATACGCACTGTTTCCGACGGTATATCAGACGCACTTATCATACCGCTTATCATCTGTTGATTCTGCTTTAATATATTTATATCCTCCATTATCTTTTGCAGCAGGTACTGCAAGCTGTATAATTCGGGTTTTGTAATATAAATCAGAGCCGTATTCCAGTCGTTCCACTTACCCAGGAACATAAACAATGCAACCGTAGCCAAAACAGGTTTTGAAAGCGGAAGAATCATTTTTATAAATATCGTATATTCCGACGCACCGTCTATAGTTGCCGATTCGATAATCTCTCCGGGAATACCTTTAAAGAAGGTTCTCATCATAAATACATACCACGGGCTTATCAATCCCGGTAGTATATATACCCAAATCGTATCGTTCAAATGCAACGTTCTTGAAATCAAAAGATATGTAGGAACAAGACCGCCGCCAAACAGCATCGTAAAGTACAGATAAAAATTAATTGCACTTCTGCCTCTCAAATGATCTCTTGACAAAGGATACGCAACCATTGCCATAAACAATACCGACAATACCATTGTTGCAATTGAGAAAACAAATGTTATTCCATATGCTCTCAATATTTGCTGAGGATGTTGAAAAACATATTTATATGCCGTTAAATCAAACGGATTGGGCCAAATTTGATAACCATGTGTTGTAATTATGCCCGCATCGGAAAATGACGCACTCAGCAATAACCAGAACGGGAATATTATTGCAAGGCACAAAATCGAAAAAATTATAATTAATACAGCTTGTTGAACTTTATTGTGTTTACGCATAGTTTTGTACCTCCTTATTAAAATAATCCCAAATCTTTGTCAACCCTCTTTGAGGCAGCGTTGGTTGCAATAACCAATATCATACCTACAACAGATTGCAAAAGACCTACTGCGGATGTTAAACCATAGGCATTACCTACGGCATTATCCTTAAACGTTCTGAATATATACGTATCGATAACATTAGTTGTTTCATACAGGTTACCGCTTGCTCCGTCCTGTGTTACCGTGTAGAACAAACCGAAGTCTGCACGGAATATTCCGCCTATCTTCAGAATTGTAAGTATCGTTACCAACGGAACAAGACTCGGCAATACTATATGTATTGTTCTTTGGAATTTATTTGCTCCGTCAACCTCGGCAGCCTCAAACAACGAAGTGTCAATGCCCATAAGCGAAGCATAATAAACAACCGAGTCCATACCTACGCTTTTCCAAACAGATGTAATGGTAAGAATAACAGGCCATGCATAGGGCTTTGAATACCAGTCTATTTTCTCCACGCCGAATAAAGCGAGCATCTGATTTAAGTAACCGTAATTCGGGTTTAATATTGCATATACCATATATGATACGATAACCCATGACATAAAGTGAGGTGTTATCAACATCGTCTGAAATACCTTCGTTGCTTTTCTGCTCTTAACTTCAAACATAAGAATCGCAACAATCAACGAAGCCGCAATACCAAATACTATAAATAGGAAGTTATTAAAAAGTGTATTTCTTATCAACTGTGTAAACACATTTGATTTAAAGAAAATTTCAAAATTCGAAAATCCTACCCACGGGCTTTTTAATATACCCAAATTAAACTTGTAGTTCTTAAATGCCAGTATAACACCGAACATAGGAATATAATTAAATATAAAAACAAGCAAAACCGGAATCAGACACAATGAGTATAATTGCCAGTCGCTTCTTGTAAGCTTTCTTTTCTTTTTCTTAATTGCTGTCATGTTTTCAGCAGAAACATTCTGTTTTGCAGCCATAACAATTCTCCTCTCTATACATCCGCATACCGTATACGGTACACGCTTTATTTAATTTTCAATCTGCACAATCAATCTTTTTGGGAAGCAATAAATTCATAATACTGCTTCTGTAATTCACTGCTAATATTGGCAAGCTCGTTCGAAACATACTCTGTATGCGTAACAAATCACAACGTATGTACCTTAACAGATTCATTCCGTTCTTCTCACCATTAATTTCATTTGCTGTGTCAAATTTTTCCGGGATGTCACCATAGGTATCTCCTACAATCGCCTCTCCGTTTATTTTGCCACCGCTTCCGCAGCCGCTTAACCCGGCTGCCACTTTGCCTGCTGTCGCAAGGCATAGAACTTCTGAAATAAATTTCTTTTTGTTCATTTTCCTTTCTCCTTTTTCTTTCTCAATATTTTTACAAAAGTAACAAAATTAATATATTAATTTATGATACTATACATATATTATACCATTTTTTTGTATAATGTCAATAGTATTTATTAATAAAGTGAACAAATATTTTAAATTTTTCTATATATTTTAAATATTTTAAACAAAAAAATCAAATAATACGACATTTTACGACTGTATGTTTATTCTTAAAATTGTATTTTTATGCTAAATTAACAATTTAAACTTATCTCAATTATAAAACAGCAGTGCTCCTTCAATGAATGATCAGGGCACTGCATACGTTTTGGTTATAAAAATATCATTATGTATATTTTTATATAATCTCCTTATCATGTCTTGTGGCATGGCAATTTATGTTCACTGCTACCGGCAATCCGGCAATATGTGTCGGGAATACCTCCACATTAACCGCAAGCGCGGTAGTAATCCCTCCCAATCCCTGAGGGCCTATTCCCAGCCTGTTTATATTCTCAAGCAATCTTTTTTCAAGGGCTGCATAAAAAGGATCGGGATTTTTAATATCAATGCTTCTGGTAAGCGCCTTTTTGGCAAGATATGCCGCCTTATCCATCGTTCCTCCTATTCCCACGCCCACAACCATGGGAGGACAGGGATTTGCACCCGCCTTTTCGACCGTTTCCGTGACAAAGCTTATAACCCCGTCCATGCCATCCGATGGATTAAGCATTTTTATTCCCGATTTATTTTCACTGCCGAACCCCTTCGGAGCAAAGGTAATCTCTATTTTATCTCCGTCACAAAAATCGTAATATATAACCGCCGGAGTGTTATCCTTGGTATTTACCCTTCTCAACGGATCTGCAACAACCGACTTTCTCAAATATCCGTTTGTATAACCCTGCGCCACACCACGATTTATTGCTTCGGTTATACTTTCTCCTTCAACGTGCACTTCCTTTCCTATATTTACAAAAAACACCGCCATACCTGTATCCTGACATATGGGCATTTCTCTTTTCGCCGCAACAGACGCATTTTCTTCAAGATTTTTTATTATTTCCTTTCCTATTTCGGAAGCTTCATCATGCTCTGCTCGTTTTAATGCATTCATAATATCATCATTAAGATAACAGTTTGCTTTAATGCACATTTGCTCCACCTTTTTTGTTATTTCCTCCGAATTGATTATTCTCATATAAAATTTCTCCCTTCAACATTTTCGCATTAACTCTTATTTTGTATTTTTATTCTGTACACACTGTATTTATCGGCAGTCATTATATTAACACCCATGTTTTGAACCACCTCAAAAAAATATCAACATATACCGGATTCACAGCCATTCCGGAGAGAACAGGATAAAACATTATGAATAGAATAGCAGCTGCGGTTGTATAAACAAAAGCCGCCGTTTTAATTTTTTCGTTTTTGTTATACATGATGTTTATACTGTATACAACAGCAAGCACCAAAAATACGGTACACGGGAAATAGTGATAAATAAATACCACTCTGTCCACAAACATCCACGGAATAAGCTGCGCAAAATATCCCACTGCAATAAAAATTGCCTTGTCATCTTTTTTTGTTGTGCCCCTGTAAAGCATAAACAATATTGCCGGTATTCCGCACCACCATACAAGAGGGTTTCCGAAAGCGCTTATGCCCTCTTTAAGATTTTCGTTTATTGTACCGGAATAGTACCATATCGGTCTTTTCATTATAATCCATTCATACCATTTTGAAGAGTAGGGATGGGTAGCGTCAAGCACTGTTCGGCTGTGATACACATACATATCTCTCTGATTTTTTATGATAGCCGCCAATCCTCCCCCTTCACACTTCAGATAAGGAATATATGACAGCACATATATTATTACAGGAATAACAATAAACGCAAGTATGCAAAATGCGAAAGTTGCAATTGTGTTTTTTGAAAAATGCTCCGTTACATATTTATCTTCCTCTGTTTTATTCCTTTCCTTTGCAAAAAGATATTCCTTGTATCTTTTGTGAATTGTCATAAAAAACAAAACACAAAGACCGGCACCGGCATATATTCCAGTCCATTTGCTCGCAGTTCCCAATCCGAAGCAAATTCCCGAAAGCAGCAAGGGGACAAATGTTTTTGAAAGCTTTGTATCATAAAAGCTCATTTTATAATAGCCGTACATAAAAAAGTACATGAGCAATACAAAGAAGGTTATATACACATCTATGGTTGCTATTCTTGTCTGCGTAAAATGCATGAAATCAAATGCAAAAATTATACACGCTATAGCCGAAAGCCATGTTTTTTCAAACATTTTCTTTGCAAACAGATAGATAAACGGCAGCATTAAAATACCGAAAACCGTCCCCGCTATTCTCCAGCCGAAAGGCGTCATTCCGAATGTTCTTATTCCGAGAGATATAAAAATCTTTCCCAACGGCGGGTGCGTCCACTCATAAACTTTAGTACCCTTTATAAATTCATATCCCGTTCTTGCATGATACACCTCGTCAAAATATGCGCTGTTATAGTAGCTTTCCCGTTCAGGAACAATTTCCTGTTCGTCCGCAATTTTTAAATCGGTAAAGTTTTCCGATTTAATTCTTTCTCCGAAAGCGTCAAAAAATGCCGCTTCCTTTATTTCAGTCTCTTTCTGTGCTTTTATTGCAACATATTTTGTCCATAATCCCTCAACAGGCTGAAAATGCCATGCAAAAACCTCGCTGTCCTTTAATTCAAATGTTTTCAAAAAAACATAATTCTCATCAAACAGGCTTACACTTAAAACATTATCTTCATCAATGGGTTTCGCACCGTTGAAAATACAAAAGCTTGAAATGTCATATGCCTTATCAAACTCAATCGTGAGCGTTTCTCCGGAATCAATGTATTCTCCGCTCTGAGGTGCTTCACGACTTCCTAAGTTAAAAAACGCCACTGCGGAATATACTGCCGTTATTCCCAAAATCCATGCTATATCTGCTTTTGTAAGCCCTACTTTTTTATCTGATTTTGCATATTCCGCAATTTCCGTCGGAGTGAATAATCTGCTGTCGCTGTCTTTAATTAAATATATAATCATATACACAAAAATAATCAAATTAATAAAAGACGATATATATACAAACGCACTGTTATAATACTTTGACGGATCATTTTCATACACAAACAAAATCCATGCAACATTTATTACCTGCGAAATTGTCACAAAAAGATACATCAAAAAATTCTTTCTATGTTTCTGACAGCAAAATCCGAGCAAAATCAGTGCCATTGCACCAAACGCATACCGCTCATGCATTTTAACAGACATCATGTAGGTTGCAAAGCAAAGGAATGAGGCTGTTATATAATATTTTGACTTATCTTTTGTACGGTAAAATATAAAGCCTGCAAATACACATATCAATAATATAAACCCGTATCCGATTATTGTCAATGCAGTATTCAGTTCATACCAATTCATACCGATAAGCGCCCATATATTAAAGGCATTGACCGTTGCATAAGCATATGATGAAAGAGTATCCGCATACTGTTTTATTACATTGCCTATTCCGAACGGCAATATTAACAATACCGCAAAAACAAAAGCCGACAGCAATGACAATATTATCCTAACAGCGCATCTGCCCTTGTTCTTTCTTCCGTACAGCCGCGAAAAAGCGTCAAATATGAAAACCGGCGAAAAAATCAATGCCTGCGGCTTAAATGTTACCGCCGCCGCAAATAAAATATATGACAAAACAATTCTGTTTTCACTTATCAGATACAACGCTCCGATAACTATAAGAATATAAACCGAGTCAACCTGTCCCCATGCGGCACAATTTATTATTGCGGCAGGATTAAATATATATATACTTCCTATAAGCTGTGCGCATCCTTTTGTAAACTTTTTCTTCGCAATTTTGTATATTAAAAAACCCGTAATAATATCGGCAAGCATTGCCGGAAACTTTATAACCAAATTCGTCATTCCGACGTTTAAATCAAAGGAGTTTTTGACATAGCCCACAAGCGTCAGTATATACATATATCCCGGAGGATAGTCGGTAAACTGCTCCGATTCGTAAAAAGCTCCTATCCCGTTTTTGTAAAGCATATCTGCCCATGCCGAAAAGCATCCCATATCGGTGGAATGTCCCGGAACGGTATACCCCATTATCATCCTCAAAGCCAATCCGACCGCAGCCGAAATCCAAAAGATATTTACCTTTGTTTTTTCGAATTTATCGTTTTTTATTATATAATTAAGCATAAATACACAAACAACAATATATAAAGCCGTAAATACAGAGCTTATAAGCATTTTAATTCTCCATTCCGCCGCCTTGGTGCAGCATAAATCATCCTGTAAAAAATAAATTTGTTACTTTTATTATTTCTTTATTTTTCCAATAAAATTATACCAAAAAACAAAAAAAATTTCAATATAAAAATGTTTAAAAATTTAAAAACAGGGTAAATATTAAGTGAGAACGAAAAAGTTCTTAATTTACACCGGGAGATGATCATATGAGGTTCAACATTATAGGACGTAAAATTGAGGTTACGGACAAACACAAGGAGTACATCGAAAAAAGACTCGGAAAGCTTGATAAATTTTTCAAAGACGAGTCTGAAGCAAGAGTAGTAATCGGAACAATCAAGGAAAAAGAATATGTTGAGGCTTCGGTATATGCAGCCGGAATGATTTACAGAGCCGAGGTAACAGACACCGATATTTTCTGTGCAACAGATAAAATTGTAGACGTTATCGAAAGACAAATCAGAAAAAACAAAACAAGACTTGAGAAAAAAATCAGACGTGAAGCAGTTTTGGATAATACTCTTATAAACGGAAACGACTATTCGGAGGGCGAGGATAATTCGGAATTCAGAATCGTTAAACGAAAGAGGTTCCAGGTTAAGCCCATGAGCGCAGAAGAAGCAGTTTTGCAGATGAATCTGCTGGGACACAATTTCTTCGTTTTCAGAAATAAAGATACCGATGAGATGAACGTTGTTTATAAGAGAAATGACGGAGATTATGCTCTGATTGAGTCGGTTTGATACTTGTGACAATTCTGCCTTGCGGCAGGTTTTAATTGCAGGCGCGGTATTTTGCCAAAGACCTTTTGAAGCCAATGTCGGTACAGTCGGCAAAATACCGTTACCTGTAAAGAATATAATTTATAACAATTCATTTAATAATAAAATATAAATCACTCATTTTATTATTACCCACCTTTAAAGAGCCGCATTTTATTTGCGGCTCTTTAGTTTTGTTTTCCGTTTCATCGAAAATTTTTCATAATTTACATCTTTTACTTATCTTCGGCAGCAGAATTTTTTCGGTGTTCAGATATGTTTTCCGCAATATCAACAATTCTGTTCAATCTGTGATTTACGCCTGATTTCCCTATGGGATTATCAAGACGTTCTCCGAGCTGCTTTAAGCTGTCCTCGGGATACATAATTCTGACCCGTGCTATTTCCTGCAAAGTATCGGGCAGCTTATCAAGTCCTATTGTCTTTTTTATTTTTTCTATTGCCGCCAAATGTTTCATATAAGCGTCCGCAACCTTATCCATATTAGCATTTTCGCAGTTCATCTGTCTGTTTATATTATTTCTGACATCCTTTTCAACAGATATATTATAAATGTCCAAAGCGGCATTTGTATCGCCTATCATTCCAAGCACATCGGCTATTGCTTCATATTCCTTTATATAAACAATGAAATGCCCTTTTCGGCAGGTAATCTTTGCGCCTATTCCCACGCTGTTCAACAAACTGCATAGCCTGTCTGCCTCAGGCTCGTATCTTGCGTCAAATTCCATATGATAGCTTTTGTGAGGATCCGATATGGAGCCTCCGCCCAAAAAAGCACCCTTAATATAGGAATCACGACAGCATATTTTCGGAGTTATTTCGGTGTAATCGTCCTTGGTTAAAATCAAAAGCCCCGTTATCGCTTCAATCACCGCTTCATCATCAATTACAATTTCATACAGTCTGCTCTTTTCCCTGTATTCAAAATCTGTTTTGTATCCATAGGTTTCGGATATAAGTCTTATTAAACAACGTGCCACCGACTCATTTTCGGTTACAAGTATTATTGTATTTTCCTTTATCCGCCCGGTATATCTTATCATTGCCAGCAGCTGTGCTCTCCTACAGTAAGGGCAGTCATTTTCAAGAACGGAAATTTTCTCCTTAATATCAGATGAAAACGACACTTTTAATCTTCTCCTTCACCAATGCATTTTTTTATTATTCTTATAAGCTCCTCAACGTCATGTCTTAAATAATCGGGATTATCCGCAACAAGATTTCCGAGAATCAGCTTTGTCCTTGAATTTTCAAAACTTGACGGATTTGCCTTAACATACTGCGCGCCCTCCGACTCATAGCGTTTTAATAATTCATCATTAACACCCTCGTCGTTTGCTATTATATAATCCATAATTCCCTCATATGTATGCTTTTCGATTGCCTTTAAATGGTCATAAGCACAATAACCTATCGTTTCGCCCGGCTGTGTCATAATATTGCATACATATATTTTCACGGCACTGCTTTCCTTTATCGCTTTTATCATACCGTCTACAAGCAAATTCGGAATAATACTTGTATAAAGACTTCCCGGGCCGAAAATAATAACATCGGCATTATTTATCCTCTTTATGGCCTCCTTTACCGCAGGAGGATTTTTCGGTCTTAATTCCACATAATCTATCTTCTCATTGCCGATTCTTTTTCCTATATTCGATTCTCCCCATATAATATCGCCGTTTTCAAGATAAGCGCACAAATTCACATTTTCGTTTGTCACGGGAATTACCAGTCCGTCGGTATCAAGCAGATGATTCATCTTTTTTACCGCTTCCAAAAAGCTTCCGCTCATTCCGTTTACGGCAGCGATTGCAAGATTTCCGAAAGGATGCCCTTTAAGCTCGCCTTCGGTAAATCTGTAATTCATTACTTCCTTAAATTCACTGTTTGCAAGTGCGCAAAGACAGTTTCTTATATCTCCCGGAGGCAGCATACCCAGATCCTCTCTCAGCTTTCCGCTTGAACCTCCGTCATCCGCAACCGTGACTATAGCAGTTATATCTTTAAAATATTCCTTAAGTCCGCCAAGCATAACGGACAAACCCGTACCTCCGCCTATTGCAACAATTTTTTTATCAGACGTCATACTTATTTCTCCATTCCTTCGTTAAGGCAAGTGAAAAAACGTATTTCTTGCTGCAATGTTAATGCCCGTAAGCAAAAGTGTCCGTTCATGCCCTAACGATTATACTTTATTCACGCATTTAATCTATTTTTTTCCTTTATCAATATCACGGTATATCATTGTAATATTGTATCCCTCTTTTTTTAAATCCTCGCCCAGCTTGTTTGCAAGAGTTACACTTCTGTGTTTTCCTCCCGTACAGCCTATCGCTACGGTTACCGATTTTTTTCCTTCCGTATAATAAAGAGGCAGCAAATCATATATCATATCATACATTTGCTTATAAAATTTCTGTGTTTCCGGGGATTTCATTACAAATTCCTGAACCTCTTTGTCATTTCCCGTCTTTTCCTTAAGCTCCGGAACATAGAAAGGATTCGGAAAACACCTTACGTCAAATACCAGATCCGCGTCAAGGGGCAAACCGTATTTGAATCCGAAAGGAATTATATCAACCTTTATTTTGCTTTCCTCATCTTTTCCGTCAATATAAAGCTTTTTCAGCTTATCATGCAGCTGACCTATGGTAAGCTCCGATGTATTTATAACATAATCTGCTTCGTTATATATCTTTTCAAGCATCTTTCTTTCAAGACGTATACTTCCGAGAAGTCCTCCTTCACTTGCTATGGGGTGCGCGTGTCTTGTTTCCTTATATCTCTTGACAAGCACATCATCATCCGCATTTACGAAAAGCATTGTATAATTGTAGCCCTTTTTCCTGATATTTTCAAGATTTGTCAAAAGCTCATTTATCATATCTCCCACTCTCATATCTATTACAAGAGCAATCTTTTCAAATTTTCCGTTGGAGGTAAAAAACAATTCTGCCAGCTTTGGAATAAGTGCCGGGGGAAGATTGTCTATGCAGAAAAATCCGTTATCCTCCAAAAATTTTAATACCTGTGTTTTTCCCGAACCCGAAAGTCCGGTTACAACCGTAA
Organism: Clostridia bacterium; assembly: GCA_034101885.1. Lineage (GTDB taxonomy): Bacteria > Bacillota > Clostridia > UBA1381 > UBA1381 > RGIG1988. The sequence continues at coordinate 12,916 of JAXEIW010000145.1, forward strand.
ATTTCATCTTTTTTTGTTAACTCCCTTCAAACATTTTGAGCTATACTCTTCATATTAATCTCCATTCCGCCGCCATGCGGCGGCACAAATCAAACGTGGAAGAGAAGCAAGCAGGTCACTCGAAAGACTGCCGCCGACGTATGTTCGGTGAGAGTCAAAATCTTTGATTTTGCTACTCGAACCAATGCAACGCAAAACGTAGGTTTTGCTATTGTATTGATACTTTAAGGCAGGCTTTCGAGATGCGCCGCTTATTTTTTACATTATTCTCCGATGATTTTAACCTCGGTTTCAAGCATAACTCCGAATTTTTTATATACTTCATTTTGAATATGATGTATCAGTTCAATAACATCTTTTGCCGTAGCATTGTTATTATTTACAATAAATCCTGCGTGAAGCTCCGAAACGGACGCTCCTCCTACAGAAAATCCCTTCAAGCCGCAGTCCTCAATAAGCTTTCCGGCAAAATATCCCTCCGGTCTTTTAAATACACTTCCGGCACTTGGCAGGTTTAGGGGCTGTTTTGTTTTTCTTTTTATGCCGACTTCATTCATCAGCTTTCGTATTTCTTCGGGACACCCCTCTTTAAGCTGCAGTTCACAATATAAAATAATATTGTCACTGTCGGTAAACAGACTTTTTCGATAACCGAATCCAAGTTCCTCGCCTACCGCTGTTTTAATTTCTCCGTCAGTTGTAATATAGGTCACGCTGTGTACAATCTGCGACATTTCTCCACCGTATGCACCCGCATTCATATATATAGCTCCGCCTATGCTTGCCGGTATTCCGGAAATACATTCCATACCGCTCAAACCATGCTTTAAAGCAGCATTTGCTGTTTTTGACAGCAGCGCACCGGACTGGACATATATCCTGCTGCCGCAAACCTTTATATCGCTCATTTTTTCACCGATTTTAATTACCGCACCTCTTATACCATTATCCTTCACCAGCAAATCGGAACCGTTTCCTACAATAATATAACTGATTTTTTCTTCCTTTAATATATTTAAAATTTTTTTTAGTTCTCCAACATTTCCGGGCTCACAGAAAATATCTGCCGAACCGCCTATCCTAAAGGTTGTATGATTTTTCATCGGCTCATGAAACCGCACATCTTCACACACCTTTTGCAGTCTTTTATTAATATCCATAAATACCTCCAAACGCAGACAAAAAAGAATTTAATACTTAATTTTTCTTTCCTCAAACCCTAAGCTTAATTGGATAATAAGCTATATGACAATACATAATTATCGAACAATTAAATTTTATCATAAAATCTTATTCATTTTTATTGCGCAAAATACCAAATATTAAAATTCTGCCTGTTCCTGCATTCTTTTCAACAGACGGTTATTTAACTCGGTCGCCGCATTATAGCCCATTCTCTTTTGTCTGTTATTCATTGAAGCAACCTCTATAATAACAGCAATATTTCTTCCCGTCTTGACCGGAACCGTCATACTCGGTATGTTAATTCCCATTATGTTTGTATACTCGTCAACCATACCCAGCCTGTCATACTGCTTTCCCTCTTCCCAAGGCTCAAGATGAATAACAAGATCTATACTTTCGGTATCCTTTACCGCTCCTATACCGAATATTTCTTTTACGTCTATAACTCCGATACCTCTTAATTCAACAAAATGTCTTATAATATCCGGTGAAGATCCGACCAAAGTTTTATTTGACACTCGCTTTATCTCAACAGCGTCATCCGCAACAAGACGATGTCCTCTTTTCAAAAGCTCTATTGCCGCTTCACTTTTTCCGACTCCGCTTTCTCCCATTATCAAAATTCCCTCACCGTATACCTCCACAAGAACTCCGTGACGTGTTATTCTCGGGGCAATCTGTACATTCAGATAACTGATTAATGCGCTCATCAGACTTGAAGTAGACTCCTCCGTTCTTAAAAGCGTCATATCGTATTCTTCCGCCAACTCAAACATTTCAGGACCGATCTGCATTCCCCTTGTTATAATTATTGCAGGGACTTTGCTGTCAAAAAGCTTTTCCAGCATCTTATATCTTTCCTCATATCCAAACTGCTCAAGATAGGTAAGCTCAACCTTTCCGAGAATCTGTATTCTGTTATTGTCAAAATAATCATAAAAACCTATAAGCTGCAATCCCGGACGGTTTATATCCGAGCTTGAAACCGATATATCCTCATAATCTTTTGAGCAATACAATTTTTCAAACTGAAATTCGTCCACAACTTTATAAAGGGGTATATTGAACTTGATTTCCGACATTTTGTATCATTCCTTTCCAAACGGCTCATAAGCCGCCTTTTTCTGATGCATTTCCGACATTATTTCAATACACACCTATGCCTCGTTATATATGTATAAAACAATGTGAAATTCCTGTTATATATATTATACATTATTTTTTTTAATTTTTAAATAGTATTTTACAAATTTTAAAAAAATATTTTTATTTTTTATTCAATTAATGAGTTTTTCCATGATTACTCACCTATCCATACATTAAAAATGCACCAATTCGAATAATATATGCAGACCTTTTCCCGTCAATATTTTAATAAAATGTGTATATTCTTATTAAAATAAGTCAATCAAACCGACATTCTTCACATTATTTTCACGGTTTTTTAATTTTTTTATAAAAAACTATTGCAAATTAACTTTTTTTGTGTTAAAATAGTTTTGTTTTGATGATTGAATTATTTTAGGAGGTGTTTATCATGGCAAAATGCGATATCTGCGGTAAGGGTGTTGTTTTTGGTATCAAAGTCAGTCACTCACACAGAAGATCAAACAGAACATGGAAGCCTAATGTAAGAAAGGTTAGAGCTATTGTTAACGGCACGCCGAAATCCGTGAATGTATGTACTCGTTGTCTGCGTTCGGGAAAGGTTACCCGTGCTGTCTGATTGAGAACAAAGAATTATTTGCGGAGAATTTATCATTCTCTGCTTTTCTTTTTTATAAAACAGTATTGTGTTTTTATCACCGTTGTTATATAATGGCTGCTGAAATAAATATTTTGCTCTCAAAATATTTATTTCAGCATACTTTATCAATGCGAACTGTGTAAAATCTTTGATTTTAAATGATAAGTTTTGACAACAGTCGTAATTTTTCTAAATGCGATTGAAATTGGCATTTATTCAGTGAGCATTATATAATATTTGAAAAATAAAACAGATAAGGAAATTCACATATGAGAATGAGAAAGAAAAAACACTGCGATGAAAGATTGGAAAACTGTTCATCGCTTTGGGAAAAAAATCCTGCAGAAAACAAAGGAAAATGGAATAGTATTTTTGGAAATGAAAATCCGATTCATATAGAAATAGGCTGCGGAAAGGGACAGTTTGTATGTCAGATGGCGCTTAACAATCCGAATATAAACTATATTGCCATAGACGTAGTTCCCGATGTTCTTGTGCTTGCTCTCGAAAAAGCAACCGCCGCAAACATTCCCAATGTAAGATTTATAATTGCCGACGCAGGCAAATTATGCGACTATTTTGTTTTTGACGAGGTCAAGAGAATATATCTGAATTTTTCCGATCCGTGGAAAAAAAGCCGGCAGGCAAAAAGACGCTTGACACATAAAAATTTTCTCGATATTTATAAACAGCTTTTAAAGCAGGGTAATCTTATATGCTTTAAAACAGACAACAAAGCACTTTTTGAATTTTCTCTCAATTCCTTTGCCAATGAAAATTTCAAAATGCAGAACATTACCTTCGACCTTCATAACTCAAAATTTGAGGGCAATGTCATGACCGAATATGAAACAAAATTTGCCGAACAAGGTCTTCCCATTTATCGTCTTGAGGCAAAATATATCGGCTGGTCTGACGAAAATGAAATTGGTATCAATAGAAATATGCCCCGTAGTTAAACCAAACAATCGGGGCTAAGCTTCATTTATAATCAAGCTATTCTTTATTCTGTATTGTGTTGTCATATATAATCAGAGTCGTCAAACTCTATCACATCATACCCTATGTACACTGCTGCCTAAAATGCTGCTCTTGAATTTTTCGTATATTATTTTTCAACCCCTTATGGGTTTCAGTATTTGTAACATTATACATTAATTATTTTCCGGCAATTCCCATATTCTTAAACGCTCTCGGAGATACACCTGTTTTTTTCTTAAAAACAACAGAAAAATAATTCGGATCATAAAATCCGCTCTGTATCGCAGCTTCATTCACATTACAGTATCCGTTTTCCAACAACCGACAGGCATGATTTATTCTCAGTTCATTTAGTTTTTCTTTAGGGGTTTTTCCGTATATATCTTTAAATAATTTTCTGAAATATACGGAACTCATATAAGATTTTTCCGCTGCCTCCTCAATGGTCAGTTCCGGATTACAAAAATTTTTATTTATATATTCAACCCCATTTATAATTTTATCAATTTTCTTTTCGCTTCTGTCTGTATTACAGTAGGTTAATTGTCCCAAAATATCATAAAAGCACATATGAGCTCTGTATACCTTTAATTCGTCTTCGGGATCAAAATTCCTTATAATATCCATAAGCTTATCCGTTATGTTGATTCTTTCTGCTTTATACACCTTCATTTCTTTAAGATATGTATTTGCCGTAAAGTGTATTGCGGCAACTCTTTCTCCGCGTGTTTGCTGACTGTAATCCATACCTGCCGGAATGATAAGAATATCGTTTTCACCAACCATGTATGTTTTGCCGCCGCTTTCAAATACTGCGCTGCCTTCAATACGCATACTCATAACATGAAAATTTCTTTTTTTTGTGGTATATTTAACTTTTTCCCTATAAAAACATAATGTATCTGTAATATCTATTTTTGAAAACATTATTTTATTTTCCATATATGCCACTCCTTCATGACAATTATATTATTTTTTCTTTTATATGTCAAGTTTCGAAAATTAAAGATTTTCTTTTCTTTTTTCTATTTACTGTTTATTAAATTAAGTATATTATATCATTATATCAAAATTAATCTAATTCCTCAATCACTGAGGATGAAAGGAGCCTTATATGAAAACAAATTTAAAAAAATCGGTCATATACCAAATTTATCTGCGTACTTTTACCTCAGAGGGAACGCTAAACGCAGCAACACGTCTTATCCCGCACCTTTCGGAGCTGGGGATAGATATAATATATCTGAGCGCTCTCAATACCGAGGATGATTCTTTCGAAAATCAAAGTCCTCGTCAGATTGCCAGCGGTATGAACAATCCCAAGAACCCATACCGCATAAAAGACTATTTTTCCGTTGACGAAGAATTCGGCACAATGGAGGATTTGAAAGAGTTTGTTAAAACCGCACATATGTATGGACTTAAAGTTCTTATTGACTTGGTATATCTTCATTGTTCAAAGGATGCCGTTTTTATTAAAGAAAATCCCGATTTTGTTGTTCGTGACGAAAACAATAATATAAAAATAGGAGAGACGTGGCCTTTTGCTCGTCTTAATTACGACAATCCCAAATTGCGTGAGTATCTGTGGGGCAATATGAAATTTTATGTAAAAGATATAGGTGCAGACGGATTCAGATGTGATGCAGGAGATTTGATTCCCTATGATTTCTGGTCAGAAGGGATTAAACGCATAAAAAAAATAAACCCCGATATAATAATGCTCAACGAAGGACAGAATCCGGAATTTCTTGATGTATTCGATATAAATTATAATTTCAATTTTATGAATACAGTTCACGCAGCTTTTGCCAATAAAATCAATTCGGGCAAAGATGATAAAAAAATTTCCCTCGCGAGTTTACGCGGAAAGTACACTGCTGCAAATATCAAAGACGAAATAATTAATTATCACCAAAATGTTCCAAAAGGGAGATTTTTTTTGGCAAACTCAGAAAATCATGACACGGTAAGCGATATGGAAGATGAAAGACTGGAAATTTTTTTAGGGAGCGATGGCATAGAAGCTATCTTTGCCTTGCTTTTCACTTTAGACTGTGTGCCTATGATTTATAATGGCTGCGAAGTTGCCGATAACGGTCTTAAGTGTATGTTTTGGAACAGATTTTGTCCCGGAAGTATGTCTGTTCAATGGCAGAACGTATTAACCCCAAAAGGTAAACATCGTCTTGAATTAATTAAAGAGCTTATAAGGCTTCACCGTTATAATCAGGCGCTGTCAGACGGTTCTCTCTCATGGATTTCTCATGACTGCCCCGATTCCGTACTTGCTTTCAAACGCGAAATCGATAATCAAAGTGTTACGATAGTAATTAATATCAGTGCTAAAATTCAAAATGTAACGCTTGATCAAAACATAGGCGACAGCATCATTCTTTCAAAAAATGTTTCGTCTTCTGAAAATAAGCTTACAATGCTGCCATATGGTTTCAGCATTACACAATAAACATTTGTTATGTGTTTATAAAAAAGTCCTCCGACGATTAATCTTATCATGGGAGGACTTTTTCAATTTTTTCAAATGCCGTATCATCATTATTGTATAATCAAAAGCTTTGTTGTTTTTAAATTATCATACAATAAAGTCATTCGGTGTTTTTCCCGTCACCTGTCTGAATGCACGATAAAAATTAGACATACTTGAAAATCCGCACTTTCCGGCAATTTCGGTTTTTGTGGCATCGGAATTTTTCAAATACTCCACAGCACGTTCCACTCTTTTAATTGTGATATAATCCCACGGGGAAATACCGTTATATTTTTTAAACACCGTCGAAAAATATGTTCTGTTCATGGAAGCAATCTTTGACACATCATCAAGGGATATTTCATTTTCAAGATTTTCGTCAATGTAGTGCATGGATTTTTCAAGAAATCTTAGTGTGTCCTTCTTATATTCCACAGTATTTCCGACATATCCGTATTCCCTTATAAGAATGATAAGGATATAGGACAAAAACATCTTTACGGCTTGCTTGTAATATAACTTTTTTTCTTTAAGCTCCTTTTCGATTTCAAGTATGTATTCACAAATTTTTTTGGTTTGGGGAATATTTCGGTCAATACGGTTTTGAAAATTATCGTTTCTGTCAAAAAATATCCTCAATAATTCACAATCTGCAACTCCGGTATTCTCCGACCATATGAATCTCGGCTCAAAATGCAGATTTATAATATTTAGTTTTTCACCGTCATTTATATCTGTTATGCAGTGAACTTCATCGGAACTGAACACAAATATATCTCCCGGCATGAACTCATATTCCTTGCCTCGTACAGAGTAAACACCGCTTCCGCTTTCAAAGTACGCAATTTCAAACTGGGTATGATGATGTTCACGATATGTACGCTTACCGCTTTTAACCGTTGAATGATACAACTGCATAATCATTTTATCGTCTTCGTCAAAAATATATTTATCAAATATCATATTATTCTCCGTTCTGACATTCTTCAGTGACAGTCTTTCACCGTCTGCCCGAAAAATTTTGTCATAAAGATTTCCGAAAAATACAATTCTTACTCATGATTTCCATTAAAATTCCAAATATACTGGATATATTTTAGAATATATAGGATGACTTTTGTAAAATTATCTGATAGAATATTATCATAAAAAAAAATAAATGTCAATGGGAAAATTATTAATTACACAATTAATAATACAGACTGGAGGATTATAATGAAAGACAATATTAACGAAATCATTTCCGAAAATGTAAACACCTGTTCTTCACCGTCCGAGCTGAAAATAACGGACATAAGAGCGGCAAATATTAATGGTGCGCCCAAACACTGCCCACTCATAAAGGTCTACACCAATCAAGGCATTGTAGGCTATGGTGAGGTTCGTGACGCATCGAGCGCAACCTATGCTCTTATGCTGAAATCAAGATTGGTCGGAGAAAATCCATGCAATGTGGATAAGCTGTTCAGAAGAATAAAACAATTCGGCGGTGCTTCCCGACAAGGCGGCGGAGTGTCCGGCATCGAAATTGCTCTTTGGGATCTGGCAGGTAAGGCATGGGGTGTTCCACTTTGGCAGATGCTTGGCGGAAAATTCCGTGACAGGGTAAGAATGTACTGCGACACCGATGTTGACGGAAAACACACCGGAACAGATATGGGAAAAGCTCTTAAAAAGAGAATGGAAAAAGGCTTTACCTTTCTTAAAATGGATCTGGGGATCGAGCTTATGCTTGACGAGCCGGGTTGTCTTAACGCACCGTTAGGCTTGCTTGAAGATATAAAAAAATATTCTATGAAAGCAATAATGCATCAAAAAGGCTCTGTTGATATGGATATGATGCTGGGTAAAAATTATGAAACCTTTACCGTCCCTCATCATGCCACCGGAATTCATCTTACACAAAAGGGTATGGACTATCTTGAAAATTATGTAAAGGAAGTCAGAGATGTTATCGGATATGAAGTTCCCCTTGCAATAGATCATCTCGGGCACATTGCAATTCAAGACTGTATCAGCCTTGCAAAAAGACTCGAAAAATACAATATAGCTTGGCTTGAGGACGTTGCTCCGTGGCACTATACAGACCATTATATAAAAATTTCAAACAGCTGCAACATACCTATTTGCACAGGCGAAGATATATATTTAGCGGAAAATTTTGAACCGCTTATGTCGGGCGGCGGAGTAAGCGTTGTTCATCCCGATATTCTCACCGTAGGCGGCGCAATGGAAATGAAAAAGCTCGGAAATATGTGTGACAAATACGGTGTTGCTATGGCTATACATATGGCAGAAAGTCCTATAGCTTGTATGGCTGCAATCCATGCTGCGGCCGCTGTGGGAAATGTTCTTGCGGTGGAATATCACTCAAGCGACATTCCTTGGTGGAACGATTTGGCATTCGGTATAGACAATCCGCTGTTTACCGATGGATTTGTCAATGTTCCGAACAAACCGGGATTGGGTATAGACAGTCTTAATGAAGAATTGATTGCCGAACATATTCACAAAAAATATCCCGGTCAATGGGAGCCCACAACACAGTGGGATAACGAATGGGCAAATGACAGAGAATGGAGCTGATTAAATGTTTGACTTGACAGGCAAAACAGCCTTGGTCACAGGCTCGACACAGGGTATAGGGTTCGAAATCGCCAAAATATTATCGGAACATGGAGCAAAGGTTTTTGTTAACGGTTCAAAAAGTATTGAAAAATGCCGTTATGCCTGCGAAAAAATCCCAAATTCAATTCCGGTCAGAGCAAATCTGCTTAATGCTGATGAAATTGACAAATTATATCATGAAACGGGAGATGTGGATATACTCGTTCTTAACGCTTCGATTCAGTATAAGAGAAAATGGGACGAATTTACCGATGAGGAGTTTGATATTCAACTGCAATGTAATTTAAAGAGTACATACAGTCTGATAAAAAAATACGCTCCCCATATGCAGCGTCAAAAGTGGGGACGAATTGTAACCATAGGCAGCGTAAATCAATACAACAACCATCCCGAATTATCTGTTTACGGAGTAACGAAAGCCGCTCAAAAGAAGCTTGCGGACAACTGGGCAAAAATGCTTGCTCCCTACGGCATAACAATAAACAACATTGCCCCCGGAGCAATAAACACACCCAGAAACGAAGCTGCATTGAGCGATGCCGATTTTAATAAAAAGGTTACCGCAAGTATTCCGGCAGGTTATGTTGGAGAACCGTCCGATGTTGCTCCGGCGGTACTGCTGTTATGCAGTGATGAAGGAAAGTATATAACAGGAAGCGAAATTATAATTGACGGGGGTATGCATTTATAATGGGAAATATGAATAAGGTATATAAACATGACTGCAATTTAGATTATGTAATAACATATCCCAACGAGTTTGATGAAAATGAGAAATCTGACAATAAATTTAATGATTCTAAAATATACGGATAAGGAATGATAAAAATGCATTTTAACGACAAAAATGAAATTATAGCATTAACGCCCCAATGGAAAGGCGAAAGATTTGACGACGGCAGACCAAAGGTTGATGACAAATATCTTAAAGCCTTAAAAACTCTTACACTTGAAGAAGTATGGAAGCCTATTTTCGTTAAAGGATACGAAAGCCAGTTTGAAGGCAGATTACATACCCTTCATGATGACGGAAGAAAGCTTATAGGAAGAGCGGTTACCGCAACCTATTGTCCTTTCCGTCCCGATCTTGACGAAGTTGTCAAGGATATAGGCAGATCGGAAAACAGAACCGGAACATATAATCAATGGGTAATTGATAATCTTAAAGAGGGTGATGTTCCCGTTATTGATATGTATGACAAAATTTACAAGGGAACATTTCTCGGAGGCAATCTTACAACCGCACTGAAGAACAAAACAAAAAATGAAAACGGCGGTGCTGTTATATGGGGCGGCATCAGAGATACGGAGCAGATGAAAAAGGTTGAAAACACACAGGTTTATTACAGAGGAATCGATCCCACTCCGATACGCAGCTTTATTATGACAGGATATAACACAACAACAAGAATAGGAAATGCGGTTTGTCTTCCCGGAGATGTTGTTTTCGGCGCAGGCGGCGGTGTTCTGTTCATTCCCAGTCATCTGGTTGAAGAGGTTGTCGGCGGCGCTGCAAAAACACAGGTCAAGGATTTATTCGGTTTTGAAATGATCACTCTTAATAAATTCACAACCGCTCAGATTGATAAAAACACATGGACAAAAGAAATGCTTGACTTATTAATGGATTTTATAGAAAAAGACGACAGAGCAGCCGAATACAGAGGACTTGACTGGTCTTTGGAATATGATCTTGCAATAAACGGAGATCCCAACGATACGCAATCGGCACTTTAAAAAAATCAGACGGGAGTGTTAAAGATACAACACTCCCGTATATTTTTTCACTGTTCCTGTTCGATTAAAACCGAATCATTATCGTCGGAATCAATCGTTTCAACGTTTCTGAGCTGTCTTTGAATGGCTCTTGTTCTTACACCTACCAATGTATCCAATTCCTTGTTTGCCTGATTTATTCTTTGCTGTGCATTTTCTATTACCTTTTCAAATTTATCAAATTCGGATTTAACGGCACCCAGTACCTTCCAGACCTCCTGGGAACGTTTTTGAATCGCAAGAGTCTTAAAGCCCATCTGAATACTGTTTAAAACAGCTGCCATTGTACTCGGCCCCGCAATATTAACATGATACTCATGCTGTAAATATTCAACCAGTCCGGGCATATTTACAGCCTCGGCATACAAACCCTCAAAGGGCAGAAACATAACCGCAAAATCCGTTGTGTAGGGCACTTCCACATATTTTGTATGTATATCCTTTGCAAAGGCTTTTATTCTTGTTTCAAGAACCTTTGAAGCATCTTTTATTGTTTCGGGATTTGACGTTTCATAGGCATTTTGCAAGTCTATATATGCATCCTGCGGAAATTTTGAGTCAATCGGAAGATATACAAATGAATTATCCCCCGAAGGCATTTTAACCGCAAACTCAACAACATTCTTACTTTTCGGTATCGTTGCAACATTTTCGGCATACTGCTCCGGTGACAATATTTCCTTTAAAATAGCACCAAGTTGAATTTCCCCCAAAATCCCCCTTGTCTTAACGTTTGATAGTACCTTTTTCAGATCACCGACTCCCACCGCAAGAGTCTGCATTTCTCCCAGTCCCTTATAAACCTGCTCCAATCTTTCACTTACCAGCTTGAAGGACTGATTCATTTTGTCGTCTAATGTTTTTTGAAGCTTTTCATCAACCGTTTTTCTCATTTCCTCAAGCTTTTTCGAATTATCCTCAGAAATTACGGAAAGCTTCTTTTCCACCGTTTCCCTTATGGCTTCAAGCTTTTGCTCATTCATGCTTTCGTAGGTTTTAAACCTTACCTCCATGCGATTAAAATTATCGGTAAGCATTCTGTTTATTTCATTTTGCCGTTCCACTATTTTTTTGTCGGTATCATCAAGCTTTTTAGTATGTATTTCATCAGTGTTTTTTTGGTTTGACGTTATTAAATCACCCAAATTTTTAATGCTGCTTTGAGTGCTTTGCACTATGAATTGCGAAATGCTTTGAATCTGAGATTCATCCTTGTTCTCCGTTTTTTTTGATAATAGAATCAGAATAATAATCTGAAAGATTATTACGAATATGATTCCCGCAAATATTACCGTCTGCATTGAAATCATCCTCTCTTATTTTATTTTTTTCTTTGCTTGAACATACGAAACAAAAATATAATATTATTATATAAAAAAAATCCAACCAATGCAAGATTTATTTTAAATTTAGTCGAAAAATCCATAATAATTGAATTTAATTATTATTTTTTGTCTGATTTTAAAATTTAACTTGAAACCTTACATGGGAAACTACCTCGCATAATGCTTTGAAAAAACTCAAATATAAATATCATCATATATTAAATTGAACAAATATAATAAAAAAATCAAAATCGAGTTGACATTCATAATTCTTTATGATAGAATATAGAAAAATACAATGAAGGTGTGTAAGTAGCATATATAACCGTCATAAAAGAGAGCGAATATCGTGGGCTGCAAGTATTCGTTATGACTGTATGTGTGAATTTCAGCATCGGAGTATCCTGCGAAAGTCCTATGATATAAGCAGGGTGTTATCGTTCACATAAAAACGTAAAAAGTGCGGAGCAATGCTTCGAATTTGGGTGGTACCGCGGGTAATCGGCTCGTCCCTTGAGGGATGAGTTTTATTTTTTATGTGACAAAATTATTTTTGCAACGCATTTATATCATGAAACAAACTGACAGATATATTGCGTTTAATAATTTGTGCCGCTGCAAAGCGGCGGAATGGAGGATTAATATGTCGGAAAAAACATCTCAGATTAAACAGGAAGTTTTTGAAAAACTAAGCAAGGCAGAGGATATTGCGGCTTTGGAAAATATCAAGGTCAAATATCTCGGAAAAAACGGAACAATTACGGCTTTGATGAAGGATATGAAATCTCTTAATGCCGAGATGAAAAAAGAATTCGGTCAGGCGGTAAACGAACTGAAAACAGAGGTAAACAAGGGTATATCGAAAAAGTTTGAAGAGCTGAAAAATAAAGCAATTGAAGCGGAAATAAACTCTATGGAGGATTTTGACGTTTCAACGCCGGCAAACCTTGAAAGAGGATCTTATCATCCCATCACTCTTGTTCAGAGAGAATGTGAAAAAATATTTAAATCCATGGGATTTACCGTTGAGGATTACAGTGAAATCGTAACCGATTACGAATGTTTTGAATCACTGAATATACCCAAACATCATCCGGCACGCGATATGCAGGACACATATTATCTTGAGAACGGTCAGCTGTTAAAATCACAAACATCGGCAGCCCAGAATGCAATATACAAAAAATACAAAGACGCACTAATAAATGAGGGAAAACCGATAAAAGCCATATTCCCCGGAAGATGCTTCAGAAACGAAGCAACCGATGCGTGTCACGAAAATACATTCTTCCAGATGGAGGGTGTAATGGTTGATAAGAATATTTCAATCTCCAATCTTATATTTTTTATGAAGACGATGCTTTCAGAGGTATTCAAAAAAGACATTAAGGTCAGACTGCGTCCGGGATTTTTCCCCTTTGTGGAACCGGGATTTGAGCTTGATATAAGCTGTCTGATATGCGGAGGCGACGGCTGCCCTTCCTGCAAGCACAGCGGATGGCTTGAGCTTTGCCCATGCGGAATGATACATCCCGAAGTATTGAAGGCAGGCGGAATCGATCCGAAGGAATATACAGGCTTTGCTTTCGGACTCGGACTTACAAGACTTGCAATGATGAAGTACGGAATTAAGGATATTCGTGATTTGAACAGCGGAAGCTTAAAGAGTCTTTCGCAGTTTACCGATGACGAATAGGAAAGGAGCGGAAAATTATGTTTTTATCAATGAATTGGATTTCCGAATATGTAGATTTATCGGGAATCGATAAAATAAAGCTTATAAATAAATTTTCACTGTCTACCGCCGAGGTGGAAAACGAGATATTTTTTAAAGGCAGCGATATAGGCGGTATAGTTGTTGCCGAAATAAAAGAGGTAAAGGAGCATCCAAATTCCAAGAAACTGCATCTATTAAAGGTGGACGCCGGCGACGGAAAGCTTACTGAAGTAGTGTGCGGCGCTCCCAATGTAAGAGTCGGAATGAAAACGGCTTTTGCAAAGGTTGGCGCTCAGATCGGAGAAATAAAAATCACTCCGAGAGATCTTGCCGGATTTACTTCAAACGGTATGTGCTGTTCCGAAAAGGAAATAGGAATAAGCGATAATCATGACGGAATAATGGATATTACCGATGACGCGCCTAACGGAACAGATTTAAAGGATTTGTATCAAATTGACGACATTGTCTTTGAGGTCGACAATAAATCACTGACAAACCGTCCCGATTTGTGGGGGCACTACGGTATTGCCCGTGAATTTGCGGCTTTGGCAGGCAGAGAATTAAAGCCGCTTGATATTGATGATTTGTCAAAATATGATAATCTTCCGAAGGTTGACATGAAAATCGAGGATAAGCTATGCCAAAGATATTCATGTTTGCAGGTCAGAAACATAGAAAGAAAAGTAAGCCCCGTTAATATGCGTATAAGACTTTATTACTGCGGAATGAGGGCAATAAATTTCTTGGCAGATATGACAAACTATCTTATGCTTGAAATGGGGCAGCCCATGCACGCATTCGATTCGAGAAAGATAGAAAAGATAAGAATAAAGAGATTTGATAAACCGTTTACCTTTAAAACCTTAGATGGGGTTGAACGAAACATTGATGAGAATACATTGATGATATGCAACTATAATACTCCCGTTGCCATTGCCGGTATTATGGGAGGTCTCGATTCGGAAATTGTTGACGATACAACAACTCTTACCCTTGAGTCGGCTGCCTTTGATGCCGTATCTATAAGAAAATCAACGGTAAGGCTTTCACACAGAACAGACGCTTCAATGAGATATGAAAAATGTCTTGATCCCGAAATGACAGTAACGGCAATTGCAAGATTTTTGAAGCTTCTTAAAGATATTGACGGCGACGTTGAGGTCGTTTCCTCGCTTACGGATGAATACGCATTTAAATATGATAAGATAAGTCTGGATTTTGACAAAAAGTTTGTTGACCGTTATACCGGCATAGAGATTGACAATGATACTATAGTAAAAACACTGAAATCTCTCGGCTTTGGGGTAAAATGTGAAAATAACAAATTCAGTGTTGATGTCCCGAGCTGGAGAGCAACAAAGGACGTGACAATAAAAGCAGATATTATTGAGGAAATAACAAGAATATACGGATACGACAATTTTGAAATAAATACAGCCGCAGCACCTTTATATCCCGTAAGACCGGCAAAAGAAAAGACGGTTGAAGAAAAAATAAAGGATATACTTGTAAAGCGGTATTCAATGCATGAGCTTCACTCGTATATATGGGCATATTACGATGAATACAGGGACTTGGGTATTGAGATTGAAGATAATATAAAGCTTATCAATGCAACCAATCCCAATATAGAAACAATAAGAAAGTCCATAATTCCGACACAGCTTTGCCAGGTGAGATATAATAATTCTTATGCGCCCGATTTTGCGGTATTTGAAATAGGCAGAGTTGTTGACGGTCTGAAAGACGATAATATGTGCAATGAAAAGAAAAAGCTTGCCGTTACAATGTATAGTAAAACCAAGTCTATGGAGGAACTGTATTTTGAATTGAGAGATATTCTTGCCGTTATTTCCGATGACATTAAACATAAGCCCCTAAGCTTTGAAAAGCTTGAAGCAAAGCATTCATATCAGCATCCCAAAAATCTTAATGCGGTTATATGCGGCGGGAAAGCAATCGGCGAAATGGGAATAATACATCCCGTTATTTCGAAAAAGATTGACAAAAAAGCAAATATAGTTTATGCTGAAATAGATGTAAATGAATTTGCAGAAATTGAAAATGACAGTATTTCTTATGCGGAACCGTCACGTTTCCCCGAAATGGAGATAGATGTAACATTTGTTTCGTCGATATTTGCTCCTATAGGAAAGGCAATAGACGAAGAAAACTGCAAATGGATTAAAAATGTTAAGATTGTTGATACCTATTCCGACAGCAAAACAAAATCGATTACGGTAAGAATTTACTTCTCCGACAATGAGAGAACTCTTGTAAAGGATGAGGTTATGAAGTATGTGGACTCGATTATCAATCGTTTGGAGCAGCAAGGTATAAGTCTGAAAAAATAAATGACAAAGGCTGTGTTTTTGTAAGCGTCGATTTTGCGGTTTTATTATTTAATGACTGTTCGGTGAGCATTATTTAAGTTATTATGCTGTCTTATGACAGCTAAGCGGAGGATTAAAATGAGTTTAAAAATTACGGCTGCAGAAACGCAGAAGCAAATTAATAAAATATATGAATTGTATATGAATGCTTTCCCGGAAATTGAAAGAAAACCTTTTTCATTTTTGCTGGATAAGCAAAAAGACAAATCCGTTGATTTGCTTTATATCGAAAATGACATTGACGAATTTGTCGGAGAGGCTATATCGGTAAAATATAAGGATATGATTCTGCTTGATTACTTTGCAATGGATTCTCAAAAAAGAGGAAATGGGTACGGTTCGCAAGCCTTAAAACTGTTGATTGAAAGATATTCTGAAAAGAGGTTCATTCTTGAAATAGAAAGAGATGACGTTGAATGTGAAAATTTGGAGCAAAGAAAAAGGAGAAAGAAATTTTACCTTAAGAACGGAATGAAATTAATGAACTTCAATGTAAATTTATTCGGTGAAGAAATGAATATACTGACATATAATTGCAGAGTGACCTTTGAGGAATACCACAGTATATATAAAAATGTTTTCGGAGATAAGTACGCAAATAAGGTTGTTTTGGTGAAGTAAAGACGTATGTCAGCCTTCCGAAAAAACCATTATTTGAAACTGACTATTGACACTCAAGAGTTTTTAGTAATAAAATTGTATAACAAACAGACCTTTTCAGGCAAAATTTTTAAAAAGGTCTAAAGAAAATCAAATAAAAAAATCAAAGAAAGACCAACTATAAAAAGTCAATAGGTAAAGCAGAAAAAAATCGTCAATATGTTTATTATGTAAAAATGAGACGTATTGACAATTTTATGATATTGGGGAGGTTTTATAACACCAAGGGACGGTTCTGTTGTTTTTTTCAAAACCGTCCCATTGTATTTTTTCTATGTTGTTTGAAGATGCATCTGAGGTTTGACAAGTGTAAACACTATATAAAGTACAATCATTTAAATTATATATTTTCGTCTATTGCTATAAATTTTGTGCTTTTTATAATTATAAATCTATTTCTTCGGGATTAACAGGCAGTCCTGTTTCTATTGATTTATAAATTGCCCGCACAAGCTGAAGTGTTTTATATCCTTCATCCAGACTTGGTAACGGCTCCTTGTTTTCTTCGATACACTCTGCAAAATGCTCATACATAGATTGACACCGGGGAACTTCAGAATCCTTAAGAATACCTTTGTCATCATCCTTTAAGCCGATTTTAAAGATTCCGCCGGGTGTCTTTGTTACAACCAGACCGTCTTTGCCTGAAACAGATATTCCTTCAGCGTGCATATAGTTGTAAGCGGCCCAGTTAATGGAGAAGTTCGCTACAGCACCTGATTTGAATTCAATAACAGCATGCACACAAGCTTCTGCTTCTAAGCGTTCGGGCATATAAGCTGCTTTGGCATATACAGTCTTTACATCACCCATAAACCATCTTAATAAGTCGAGTCTGTGAACTCCACTGCCTATAACAGCACCACCGCCGACTTTTTCGGTATTTCTCCACCATGAACTTGCTTGTCGATTAAAATTCTGATAGTGGTCAACTCTTGCACTTAGCAACTGTCCCAGTTTGCCTTCGTCAATAATGCTCTTAATATAAGCATGTTCTGCGTAAAATCTTTGACAGAAACCAATCATACCAATCTTTCCGGATTTTTTGTGAGCATCCATAATAGCGTTTGCTTCCTTCAGATTTCTTGCAATAGGTTTTTCAATTAAGACATGTTTACCTGCGTTAAAAGCAGCCACACAGTGTTCTTCGTGGCAGTCATGCGGGGAAAGTACAAGTACAGCTTCAATTTCAGGGTCTTCAAGCATTTTTCTGTAATCTGTATAGTAGTCAGGAATGTTGAGCCCTTCAAAAAAAGGATTGTTTTCCTGTATATCCGCAACCGCTTTTATAAAAAATTTTCCTGTATTTTGTAACTGTGGAATATGTAGTCCTTTAGCAATTCCGCCTAATCCTATAATACCGACATTAATCATTAAAATACACCTCCGACAACGATAAGCACGCAGTTTTCTGTTGCCTTAAAAGCATGTGAATGACCTATCTTACAGAGAGAAATATCACCTGCAAGCATCTCATATTCGACATCATCGTATGTAAGGATTCCTTTGCCTGACACAAGAAAATAAACTTCTTCATTTCTATCGTGAAGATGTTTACCGATCGAAACACCGGCAGGAAGTTCATCTGAATGCATAAAACTGAAGTTTTGACTGTCGAAACCATCGAGCAAGCTTCTACACAGCAACACACCTTCTCCGTCATGACAAGCTTCTGCCTGTATGGGTAAAATATCCTTTAATTTTCTGATTTTCATTTTTTTCCTCCATTTCATTGACAAAAATAATGATTTGTGATATTCTCATTATGATACTATAACAAAGCGTCCTAATAATAATTACGATGATTATGAAAATTACGAAATATATATTGACCATAGAATAATTGAAGATAATACCGGAAATATAAAATCCCATTATGTTGTTGATAGTAATAACGGTATTGTTTTAGAATGGTATTGGACAGATACTTCAAATTATAATTCTGAAAATACAACAACTTCATCTAATATGGATTTACCTCTGTACTTGTATTCTAATGACGGAAAAACCTATCTCGGAAAACTGACTTTAAATGAATATGACTCAGACAGTATATGGAATAAGTACGGCACTTATGGCAGTGAATATAGCACTAATTCGATTTGGAATAAATATGGCACGTATGGTAGTAAATATAGTTCTTACAGTGCATTTAATCCATATGCTACCACACCACCAATAATTGTATCAAATTCCGGGAAAATAATAGGTTATCTAAGTGCAAATAAGTATTTAACTGATGCATATAGTGTTTATGATATTTACGCATTTTTATCACAATATGAAAATCAATAAACCGGTATCAAAGATATAACCAATGAAACGTCGTAGAAATAAAACTCAATATTCTTGATAAAACAGTTTATACTATAAATAAAAGAGGTGAAATGTTATGAGAAGATTTTTATCTTGGGTTGTTTTATATTTGGCAAGCTGTCTGACAAGCGTAATCACGTCTATTTCTCTCACTATTGGA
>JAXEIW010000146.1:0-12788 GCA_034101885.1 Clostridia bacterium
ATGAAACTTTTTCTGTAAATTCACCTTTTGCAACAGAAAATTTTATGTTAAGGCAGAGGCATAAATGCCTCTGCCTTAATTACAATACAGCATAAAATCATCGTCATGGCATTCTATTCCAAGAATCCATAATCCGGCACCATCTTACCATTGTGCATCACCCATTCAAATTTTGTCGGTGTCTTCACGTCAGAGTATCTGAATGTTTTTTCTGCTTCAATTCTGTCATTGTACACTTATAAGCTATCTTCACATTGCTTTTTATTGTTTAAGACTCATATTACAGTACATCATGACAAAACATCAGTTCAAAAATTATCTCTGAACACCTATCAAATCAAATTTCAAATCATCAAAATTTTCCAGCTGCTCATATAATACACTGTCACTTTTTAAACCGAAATACTGATTTGCATAATCGTAAAACACATTATTTACATCATTCTCTTGTATTACAATATTGTTATCAACAGTTGTAAGTTCTTTTGCAGTATCCGAAAAACCCGGTAAATTTGCATTAATGTACACATTTTCAATTATTGAATTTCCTGCCGGCAAAAAAGCTTCGTTCTTTAAGGTCGTTTTTTCAAAGGATTCGGAATCAAAGCCCTCTCCCGGAATTTCAAACATATCATATATTTCAGGAAATGATTTTTTCCATTTTTCACTTCTGAAGGGTGAATAGAATATATTTCTGTATATGTCGGTTTCCCTGAATTCTTCCATATTGTCGACATATTTCTCGCCTCTGGAATCGATATAGATTGAACTTCCGCAGTCTATAAATATATTGTTTTTAAACTCCGAATCTCTTCCTCCGCCAATCAGCGCAGCACGTTCCACGTTATAAAATACGTTTGAACAAACTTCTGCCGCCGACCACAAATCGTCAAAATATACCGTATTAACCGCATATCCCATATCTATTCTGTTTGCAATATCATGAAAATAGTTATATCTTATATAATTATCTCTGAGATGAGGATATCTTCCTCCGTAAATAGCTCCTGCATCTGCTGTTTCATTGCAAACATTATAGATTTCGTTGTACTCGATAACAAACTCTGTTCCGTTAATTCCCATTGCCATATGCGGCGAATTATAAATCTTGTTATGGCTGACAACGTTTCCGCAGCCGCTCAACTGAATTGCCGGTGCATATGTTTTAATATCCTGTGAAAAATCGTGAATTACATTGTTTGTTACATAGTTGTTTGATCTTATAAGCTCTCGGGAATTCCCCCCCTGCATTTCAATGCATCTTCCGCTCATATCGTAAATATCATTATCCCTTACGACACATTCATATGTTGCGTCCTTAAGTCTTACCGCTTCTCCGATAATGTTTGTAAATTCGCAATCCGATATTTCAATATTTTTTGAATTTTCAACATTTATCGCTGTCGAGCCTACATTTTTAAAGATAAGATTGCTTAATTTAATATTTGATGCTTGGTTTATCCGGAACAGACTTTCCAAATCGTTAACATATAAATTAAAATCAAATTGCGTTTCGTCCTTTAATCCGTCATACGGATAAACATATAAATTCCCGGTTTTTCTATCCAGGTACCACTCTCCCGGTTCAGACATTTCTTCCGGAACATTAATAAATCTTACCCTTTGACCGCTTTGGGGAGCAACGGTCAGCGCATTATCATCGGCAGTAAATATGTAACCACCCAACAATTCGGAGGAAATATTAACTTTTGCCCTTGAATCTTTCCATTCGGTACTTATGTATCCGTCTGCATATACTTCATTATTTTTCCAGTTTGCCGCACGACCGATTCCGCCGTCAATATTCAATTTAAGAGGATTACTTCCGTCGCCTCCCTCTGCAATATTACCGATTTTCAAATATCCGTCATCGGGGTATTTTGAAAGCTCCATTCTCATATCATCCTGAAAAAGAATCGGTGCGACTGTTTGTTTCGAGTTGTATTGATAATCTGCAATCTCACCATAATTATTAATACCGATTTCCGGCAAGTTAACGCAGTATATTTTATCCTTTGCGCTGTCTTCTATTAATTTATCGGTAAAATCACTTCCTGCCTGTTGCAGATTTTTTCCGAAAAATTCATAACCTGTGCTTATTACAGCATTCTCGTCTTTATAACTTGTAACGGTTATATTGCTTCCGGTTAAATCTATTTGATTTGTAATTTTATATGTCCCTTTTCTAAGAAGAACCGTTGAATCGCTTCCTGAGTTATTTGCCGCTTCTATTGCCCTTTCTATAGTTTTAAACGGAGCTGCAAGGCTTCCTTGCGCACTGTCATCACCTGTCGGTGATACATAGAATTCATTTTGCTTACCGTATCGACTGTTTTGACATAATATTTCCGTCAAAGGGCACATTCCGCCAAAGGAATCCCAAAGATAGAATTTAAGATCAAATTCTTCCGCCGGGATTTCACCTATAGGCAATTCTGCTCTCACCATTTCCCCCGCAGTTATTTCTCTGCTCAAAATTTTTATGAGCTTTCCCTCTGCATACACACTGACAATAAGACAGGGACTGTTTTTATTTGAATCCTTGTTTCTGTTATAAGCACTTATTTCTGCAAACGCTTTAAATCCATCGTCACAATTTATAACCTCTGCCTCATGCAATTTAAAATCGTAATCGTAATTGACACTGTAGCTTCCGTTTTCCGTCAACGAAGCCTGCTTTTTATAATCTCCGCCGTTTACGCTGACATATCTGCCGTCTTTGGGAGTAAGGCATAGCTTACCATCCGCCAATTGAGCCTGTCCGCCATTTTTATTATTTACTACAAATCCACATTCGAAACAGCTGCCTTTGAACTCCGTATTTTCAATAATAACCGCATCGGTATCGGAAATTGCCGAAATATCGGCTCCGTCATAAATGTGTACTTCTTTTCCGCAGACAGTATTGAAGCGTCCGCCTTTAATTTCGGCAAATTCGCAATTTAAATTTACTCTGTTGTCAAAAATAACATTCTTATCAACAAATATTCTTTTTACATTAAAATCAGTATTTGCCGCAACCGAAATGTCCTTAAGCATAAGCGGAACGTTTATATTCGAGCTGTTAACTATAAGCTTTCCGCCCGAAATCCAAACCTCTTTTTCGGAGACTGTATCAATATTCCATTCTATACTTCCCAAAATGTACAGTAAATCTCCGTTTTCCGCCTTTTCATATGCCGAATTTAAGGAATTAAAAGGCTTGTCTTTCGTTCCGTCACCAATTTCGGTTGCTTGGGATGAAACATAATAAGTACTGAAAGACTTTTCATCCTCTGCATATTTTAACAACGGCGAATATTCTCCGCTTCCCCCCACCTTAATTTTCAAACCGTTTTTATCTTCTACCGCTGCCTTAAATTCATAATCAGTCGTTTCGCTGCACTGCTTTTCTTCAAGATATAAAAGATTATTTTTACTGTCCCAAACCGTAACATTTACGGTATCTCCTATATCATCAACATTGCCGCTTATCTTTATTCCTTCATTTTCATAATTAATCGAATAATCCATAGCGTTTACTGTTGTATTAATTATAAAGAACAGTGCCAAAATACATGATATTTTTTTCATTTTTTTAATCTCCTGCTACATATTATTCACTGTATCGGGAACTGTATATGTTCCCGATACTATCATAGAAATTATTTTTGCAATTTGTCCGTTTGTTATGTTTGTTCTCGGAGAGAATTCGGTTTCGGATACACCCGTCATAAGCTTTGAATTTACAATGTTTTTTACATATATCAATGCCCAATCACCTATAAGTGCATTATCGTTGTATACTGAAAGATCAAAGTCGCTTTCACCCATTCCGAGAGCAATACTTAAAATTTTGCACACCTCCTGACGGCTCACATTATCCTCAGGTCTGAAAGTAACATCCTTGCTTATAATACCCTTATCTACCATTGTTTGCAGCATATTTGCATATGCCGCATCCTTTTTGACATCTTCAAATTCATCCCGGTATTCGATTTCCTCAAAGGACAATGCCTTGAATATATAGGTTATCATTTCAGCTCTTGTTACCGATTTATCAGGATTGAAATTACCGTTTTCGTCAACCGACATTATTCCCTTTTCAAGCACTGTATTTGCATAGCTTTCGGACCAATGCTGAGAAATGTCATAGGCTGTCGGCTTGGTATTTTCATTCTGAGCAGGGGCTTTTGGGATTTCCGGCAGGATTGTTGTGCTAACCTTTGAGCCTCCACCCCCGCTACCGCTTCCGCCGCCGGAGGAAGTACTGCCGGTAATATTTGTTTTGCAGGATACGCTTTCACCCTCATATGGCATTTTTACTGCCATCGGAGTTACTCTGAATTCGATTGTTTTTGTTCCGGTAAAATCAACCGTATATGTTGTTCCTTCCGAAACCTTTACACCGTTTTCAAACCACTCGCAAACACTGCTTCCCTCATCTACTCCGTTAGGGCTTTCATAAACATATTTACCTGTTAAAATTTTCCCGGATTTTGCAATTGTAACGTTCTTTGCAATAGGAGCAAAAGGTCCCTGCAAAGCCTCTGATAATACCGTTTCGCCCTGATATGGTGAATTTTCCGCTATAGGTGTTACCGACATTTTAAACCAGCTGTTAATATCCTCTTCCCTTACGGTATATTCGAGTTCGCTTGAATTTACAATCTCTTTATATTCTCCGTCCTTCTTATCCGATTTTAACCATTTTATTATACTGTTTTCCTCAATATCATTGTTAAAATCATAGTATTCGTAGCTGCCTGTTAATTTATCGCCTATATAACCCTTTCCCGAAATCTTAACATTTTTTGCCACAGGCGTTTTTTTAGGGCCTGCCGTATTTGAAACAACCTTAGATCCCTTATTGCCTTCCGAATCGGCAGGATCAACTTCTGCCTTAATATATTTTTCGGCATATTCCGATGTGATATTCAGCTTAAATTTATCCGGCATTTCAATCTGCTCGTATTTACCGTTCTCCTCATCAGATATATACCATGTAATTACACTCTTATCTTCATTACCGTCTACCTGGTAAAAATCATAGCTTAATTGAACAACAGAACCAAGTGATGTATCTCCTTTAAGAGTAACATTTTCTGCCTTAGGTGATTTATTGTTATTGGTTATAAGCTCAATAGGAATTTCTTTTACAAATCTGGTTTGTGTAGCCCCGGAGAAGCTCGGCTCACAAACCGCCTTTAATATAAAAGTACCGCTTGTCGCCGAAGATGTAACATAAAGCTTATTATCCTTTATATAAACCCCTTTTACATCATCATCTATTTCCCAAAAGGCTTTTTCATTTTCCAAGCCTTCCGTTCCTCCCAGCTGATTTCTGACAGCCGAAGCGTAAATTGCGGCGGAATTTTCTCCGCTTACCGGTATTTCCATACTCTCCGGAGTTATGGTGTCAATATCGGCTGCCAACAACGGTGCAATGTAAAAATTATCTATATAAGCCACAAAGCCTGCCGAACCGCCTGCCCAATATTGGGGACACATACTGAAGCTCTCTCCGGCGGCATATATTGTTGCACGAACCGGCTTCCAGCTATCCTTTGTTATTACTGCATAACCGTTCGGATAGACCTTATGGGTCGTGCCGGTCGGATTTCCCTCTCCGTAATAGGTTAAGCCCGGCGTATCGACAGTCGATTCGGGTGCCACCTTCATCATTGCGCTTGCAAGATATGTAATTCCCGGCTTTGACTTAACGCTGTATACCAGCATAGTGGAGTTACTGGTTTGTCCCGCAATTTTTCCTGCCCATTCTCCTTCGTAAACATCCTCCTGAGTAGCTGTTACGGTTGCGGTATCTCCGGCGGCATTTCTAAAGCCCCAGCCCTTGGCATCGCCTGTTTCAAAACCGGGATTTGAAATAAGATTCAGGCTGTCGCCGGCTTTAATTGGACCAAATACTGCCGAATAGATTTTTTCTCCGATATACGGTGCGTCTGCGGATACGGGTGTTACTGCGGCTTTAATATATTTTTCCGCCATACTGTCATCGGTTGTTAAAACAAGTCCTGTTTTCCCTTCGATAATATTCCATGAGCTTTTATCTTCAGATATATACCACTCATATACACTTTTGCCCTCTGCATCACCGTTTACGTCTGTAAAATCATAACTGAGACTTAACTGCATACCTGCATATTCCAATCCGGTAATTTTAACATTTGCCGCAACAGGCGGGTCAAGAGGCTTTAAAACATCGCTGTATACACTGTTGCCTCTTATTCCGTCATTTGTTACTGCCGTTGCCGAAAATCTTATAAATTTATCTGTATAATCGCTTGTAACAACAAAGCTGTTACCCGTTTCGCCGTAAATATCAATAAACTTGCCGTTTTCACTGTCGGAATACTGCCAGGAAAACTCTACAGTTCCGTCTATACCCTCTGCCTGCGAATACTCGGCGTTTGCTTTCAAGGTGCTGTTTTCCTTCAGTTTTCCCGTTATTTTCAGGTTTTTAGCTTCGGGCAGAGTGCCGTTAAATACGATAAACTCGACATTTTCGGGAGAATTTTCAGACAAGCTTATAGTATTTCCCTCTATATCCAATCCTTTTACAGCGTCCTTATCAACACTTATCGAATACTTTCCGCCATCAAGCTTATTTTTCGCAGTCATAGTATATCTATATGAATTTTTATCATATTTTCCGATATAATTCACAGCCGCTCCGTCACTGTCGGAAAGTACGATATTCTCATTTGTTAAAGTATCTTCTTTCATAGCTCCGCTGAATGCTAAATCTACACTGTCAATATTCGTAAACACGTTGTTTCCGTTTTCGCAGACAATACTCCAGCTTCTTTCATTTGTAACGGTATAAATTTTAACATTGTCAAAATCTATCTGTGCGCCGCCCTCCGGCACTGTGACAGTGCTTTGCATCATAGTAATGTCCAATCTTGAAACACCGTTTATGAGCTTTAATGCATCGTTTTCAATCTCAAGCTTTTCGGTTTGAGCTATAACCTCATCGTTATTTGATACAATCACCTTCAAATACTGAGGTATTGCATTGTCATCTGTATAAACAATACTTTTAACGGTATACCATTCATTATTATCCAAAAGCTCCTCGGCAAATACGGTTCCCTTTGCTCTTTTGTAAGGTCCGGCTGTTCTTGATGCATTCTGTTCATAGGTTAATAATTCATTGTTTCTGTTCCAGCCCCAAAGAGTTGCCAAATTATATTGAACCTCATTGGCTACCGATACATCAAGCTCATTTCTGTTCAGCATCAACCCTTTTGTAAAAAGTGACATATCCGATGTCCTTACATCAACCGAAATAACTGCCTCGGAATTTTTTTCAAACAAAAATTCCGAATCAAGCTCCACATATGTGTTAGGTACAGCATTTATTCCGTCTGTTAAATTGTAGGAATCACCCTCGCTTGCCCGAAGCCTTAAAAATCCGTTGCCGTCCTCGGATAGATGTTCAAGCTCAACAGTTCCCTTGCTTTCTCCGACATTCCAATGCTCACTGTTCTCGTCAAAATTATATACAACAGGCATTGACAATTCTTCGGCGCAGACATGGTTAAGACTTAATCCCGCAAAAGACTGAAACGCCAACGACAATGTTAAAACCGGTATAATTTTCCTCATGCTTTCATCCTCCTTATCTTACAATTGCGCATATTCTGCCCCCACCGGCAGCTCTGTAAACATACATCTTTTCTCCGACAAGCAGATCTCCTAAAGAAATCGCTCTTGCGGATAAGTCCTTTTTATCTATGCATATAATTATACTTGCAGGCATAACATATTTTTTGTCTGTTGCCTGAATGCTCAAATATCCTCTTTCGGTATCTACTCCGATAATATTTCCGCAGAAGTATTGATAATAACCGCTTATGGCATTATTAAATTCCTCCGGTAATGTTGCATCCTTAAATACAACCTCTGCCGCGCTGAGATATCCGTCCGAATCATATGTAATCTTCATCAGGGAGCCGGGCGCCAGACCATCTGTCTTTTCTCTGAAATCCGATGTTGCCTTAACTGTAAATTCGGATACATCTGTGTTACCCGATCTCAAACGCAGTCCCTTCATTTCATATGCAGCCTCATCATTTTCATCATCCCAGACATCTGCCATACTCTCGCAGTAGAACCAATATGTTGTTTCGTTTCCGAGCGAATCCTTTCCTTCACCTATTACCGCAGCAGAGCATATACCAAAATCATCGGCGGAATAAAGTCTGATGTATATATCTTGTTCATCATTATTAAGATTAGCCGCTGTTTTTGCTTTGTAATCGGCTGTTTTGTCGGTATTTGTCGGTATTTGGAATACCGGTGATGCATCAAGTATCCTATAACCCATATCGCTTCTGAACCACTTACCTCCCTGCCAGCTTTGATTTACAGTGCCTTCATATGCCAGCTTTAATCTGTTTTCATCCTCCGACTCCGCTATTTCATCCGATATTGTATCTATAAAGGTAATTTCATCAGAACCGTTTAATTTGTATCTTATAAGATCCTCGGACGCATTATTGTTCTTTATTATATTAAATGCATTTTCTGCTTTAACTCCCGTTTGTCCGTCTAATGTAATTTTATCCTTTAAAGTATATGTGTACCATTTCCCATTTTCTCCAAATACACTAAGTTTTACTTTTTCTGTTTCCTCATCAATAAAAACTTTCTTCATATACCCGTAATTTGCTTCACTTCCGTCCTTAAATCCGGCTATATACTTATCTGATGAAATATAGAATGTTCCGAATAAACCTGATTGTAATTCTACCGCACCCTTTAATTTTTCATAGCTTTTTGAAATACGATACTGTGATTCTCCTATTTTAACAATACCGCTGTCTCTGTTTATACCGTTAATTTTTCCGATAACAGTGTTACTTGATGCGCAAATCTCAGTATACGTTTTTTCACTGTTTTGCAAAACTCTTATTGTGTTTCCCGGAGAAAGCTCTTCATAATTTATTTTTTCTCCGTCCAATGTACAATACAGTAATTCATCCTCGGGAATTTCAATATAATTTTTTCCGTTAAACTCCGCTCCGTCTTTTAAATTTATTTTTCCTTCGTATGTATCAACGGAATAAATAACATAATAAGAATATGAATTAATTACCGCAGTGTCATACTTTCCTTTTCTTTCGGTAGACGAAACAGTTATTTCTCCGTCCATATCGGAATAGTTTTCGATCACCGAAAGATCTCTTAGGGCATCTCCGTTTAACAGAATATACTGAAGATTTCTTATATCTGCTTTTTTAATATTTCCCTCAGCATCTTCATATTCCAGATAATCTCCCATGTCTGAAATATTGCTGAAATTTACGGTAAGATTCACCGATCCTTTTTCTTCCCGAATATACAAAATACTTCTGTCGTCATCGGCTTCGCCCCGGACATACGCGGTTACTCTTTTACCCAAATAATCTTCGGCTCGGCTTGCCCCCGTAATATATTTTGTACGGTCGATTTCGGCATATCCGATTCCGGGGGACGTGTTTTTGTATATATTTTTTCCGTCCGCAGCATTTAAAAAGCCTGATATTTCATATATGTCGAGCTGTCTTTCCATAAGCTTGCTTTCTGCCGATGTATAACTTATGCCTCTATCCCCAAAGTTTGCCTGCACACCGTATGCGTTTAATGTATTCCACATCATAAGTGCAAGCTCTCCTATTGTCAGATACTTCTCGGGATCGTAGTTTAATCCCTTTAAAATATTATTATCCGAAGCTATTTTCATAATTCCGAGTTGTTCTTTTATCTCCTTGTAACCAAGCACATCTGCCATATAGGAAAGTGCCTCGGACATTTTTAAGCTGCCCTTGAATTTATCGCTTCTGTAGTCCTCTGCCAAACCGCTGTCGGGCGATATAATGCCTGCAAGAGCGCTGTACAGGTCGGAATACTCCGCATTGCTCTTATAGGTTTTCCCCCCGTTGGACGGAAGAAGGTCTATTCCGAAGCTTTTCAGTATTTTAATATAAATTTCAAACTCGTTTTCCTCGGTTGCCTCGCTGATGTCATAGCCCTCAAGAAATTCGCCGGTATCAAATCTGTAAACTTCATCCATATAATCGATTTTGTATTCGTTTTTATAGTCTGACATGGCAATAACATTGCTTTGCGTAAGCAGTGCCAATGTCATACCTACACTTACTGTTCTTAATATATTTTTCTTCATTCTCTTCTCCTTCTTTTAATAATGCGGTTTAATATACTGACTGTCAAACGCTGCCCCAAATACACCTTTATAAAAATTCACAACCAAATTAAAAACATTCCCTATCTTTCGTCTAAAGTACGACTGTATCATTTTTTTATACTCTCTCAGTAAATTGTGCGGTGCGGCAAAGGCACTGCTTTGTGTAAGCGATGCCGCTGCCATGTCTGCACCTGCCGTTCTTTTCTTCATTCTCTCTCAATATATAACACGTTTATTAAACCGCATACGGGCGAATAAATTACTTACACGCAGTGCAATATCAATAAATATTCAGCTGACTGTATAAATAATCTATTATCTCATCATCATTTTTGCTGTCGAAAAGATTTTCAATACTGCTGACCGAAATAAAGCCTCTGTCATCCCAGAAAACATCTTTGCCGAGCATTTCGGAAACAGCACGCATGGGAAGCATTGTTCTTCCGTTTTTAACTGTAACCTCAAGTGCCTCTGCCTCCTGACCGTTTTGGATAACAGCACCGGTATCGATATTTATTTCAACCTCCACCGAATCATTTTTTATAACGGCAGTTCTCTTTTCATCGTCAAAGCTCACGTCAAAGCCGTTTGCTTCTGCCAAAAACCTTACGGGAAGATAAGTTTTGTCATTAATTATTTCAGGCACAACATTTTCATCTTCATCAATCTTTACCGACTTTCCGTTCACATATGCCCTTGGGCTGTCTATTGCAATAACCGTTGCCGCCTTTATTCTGTCCTCGGCTCTTTCAATGCATCTTCCCATTCTGGTAAAGGGTATTTCCATAAAGCCTTCGATTTTTGAATAAACCTTTGCGTCCTTCTTAAAAAGGAAATTACCGTTTTCCGCGTCAACAAATCCGGGATCCTCATTTGTTGACCAGTTATTATCCACAACGCCGTTTTCCTGAGCTTCGGGGTATATATTCATTGTCCCCGAATTATACATCAGATTGTTTTCAAACCTGTTGTTTGCCGGAACTCCCGCCTTGTCAAGGTCTATGTTATATAGCTCGGGAAATGCCTCCTTCCAGACATCATTTCTCCAATTTGTATCATTTTGCAGGGCTTGTACACGCACATCGGTCCAATTGTCGGTATCAAGATAACGGTTATCGCAGAATATTCCGTTGCCGCAGTTTATCATAACATTATTGTAAACAACATTATCTCTTCCGCCGCCGAGGAATACTCCGTAGTTTGCAACATTTTCAAACACATTTCCAACAACATCGGCGCTTGAATATCCGTCATCAAGGTAAACCCCGTGAGAACCGTTTGCTTGTCCGCCCTTCTGCCCCTGTCTGCCCACTTCATGAAAATAATTGTATTTAATAACATTTCCTCTCGGAATCAGGCTTCTTCCGGCATAAACCGCCGCTGCGTCATCGGTAAGGGTACAGACATTGTAAAATTCATTAAATTCAATCGACTGGTAATTTCCGCCCCAGCCTGCCGCCATATGCTCTGCCTCATGAATTTCGTTATATGCCGCTCTGTTTCCCACACCCTCAAGATGAAAGGCGGTTGTATATGTTTTATTCAGTCTTGCAAAGCGTTCAAATTCACAGTTTACAATATAACATTCTCCCTTGGTGAGATCGCTTTTTCTTCCGGCATAAATTCTTACACCTCCGTTTATATCTTTAAAGGTCGAATTTTTCACTCCGCATCTTCGACAGTTTTCATCTATATAAACGGCTTTGCCTCTTATTGACGTCAATGATATTTCACAATTGTCAACTACAATATTTTCCGACTCTTCCATTAAAAAGCACTCGCCTCGTGTTTTTCCCACTTTTAAGTTTTTAAACTGAAGGTTTTTTGCGCCGTTTGTTTTAAACATGGCTGTTTCAAGCGTGGATATTGTTACATTATCCGGCATTTTGTCAAGACACATATACAGCGTTCCGGTGCTGCGGTCTATATAGAATTCACCGGGCGTGATTTCATCAAAGAAATTATATATATAAACCGGATTTCCCTCTGTAAACGGACCATAATATGTAGGAACGCAGCAAGTAATTGCTCCTGTGGATTTGTCTATGGAATAAACCTTGTTTCCCTCGTCTGCCCAGCCGTATCTTGCCTGAAACCAGATGTACACGTCACTTGTATCACGCTCCGCCCATTTTTTTGACCTTGCGTCATCACTTGGAATAAATATGGCTTCTCTTGAACGATCTTTATTTGCGGACGCTTTCAGAGCTTCAACTCTTTCTTCGTAGGTTCTCGATCCTCCCGATTCAGTGCTCATCATAGCGAATGACTGCACATCTCTTTTTATTGTCATATATTCGTTATCCGGATATCTTGCATTGTTATAAGATGTTCCGTCAACAAACACCTCAAAGGCATTTGTCGAAACGTCTATATTGTATGCCTTCATAACATTCTCATACATTTCTTTGCTGTCAGTGGCGTAATTGTGTGCTGCGGCAGTTGTAAGTCCGTAGGATTCGGGATAAAACATTTTAGGAATTTCGGTCATTCCTATGTCGTACAAATTAACTTCATAAATTTTGCTTTTCGCTCCCGCGTCAATAACCTTATCAAGCATTGCGGTATCTGTAGTTTTTTTCACTTTATTGACCGG
>JAXEIW010000147.1:0-60073 GCA_034101885.1 Clostridia bacterium
AGAGTTAGAACAGAACTATTGGGAATGCGAAAAACAAAAAGAAGAATTCATGAAAAAATCATTAGACGAGGGAATGCAATTGTTTAATAAGTATTTTTATGCTTTATGGGATTAAAAAAGCGAAAGGAAAGTTTAGGGTGATTTTATGGCAAAAAGAACTTTTAGTTTATTGCCTGCAACATTAGATATATTAAGCACTATGGGTGAGCAGATTAAACTGGCACGGTTAAGAAGAAACATATCTGTTGAGCTTTTAGCAGAAAGAGCAGATGTAAGTTGTTCTACTGTATATAGGGTAGAAAAAGGTGATCCGAATACATCAATTGGTGTGTATGCTGCCGTTCTCCATGGGATACAAGGTATGGATAAAGATTTGTTGCTTATTGCTCAGGATGAGATACTTAAAGGAACTTATGAACAATTTAATTTAAAGGTGCCACAGCGTGCACCTCGGAAGTACAAATAATACAAGATAAGTGAGAGGATTTTAGGAGGTAGCGA
Source organism: Clostridia bacterium (assembly GCA_034101885.1). GTDB lineage: Bacteria > Bacillota > Clostridia > UBA1381 > UBA1381 > RGIG1988. The sequence continues at coordinate 502 of JAXEIW010000147.1, forward strand.
ATATGAATATTCTTTTATTAGGAAATGGATTTGATTTATATCATAATCTTCCAACAAAATATATTAATTTTATAAATACTGTCAATTTTCTAAAAGACAATTATGACGAAAATGAGATGAATACGATAGGAAAGGTATTTAATGACGAGAGATTGTATAGCGTTGATTATGGAATTAAAAATAGTTATGAGAAATACTATACTATATATTCAAGATTTCCATTAGATGCAAATAACATAAAACAATTAGTCGAATATGCCAAGAATAATACTTGGTTTACATATTTATCAAGGATAGCTGAGAAAATAGATACATGGATAGATTTTGAAAAAGAAATTGGATGTGTTGTCGAGGCTTTTGAGAAATTTTTTGAGAAAAACACAAGAAAAGAAATCAATTTTACCCATCTCAGTCATAATGATTGGGAGATCATCAGAATATTCAAATTCTTTTATTCGGAATTTATAGATGAAGGATTAGGCGGTAAAAATTACGAAGTTAATGATGAGTTCCTTGCTTATTTGACATTGAGTAATGCACCTGTTATTAATAAGAAAAAAATCATAGATACTCTTTATAATCAATTAGAGGATCTATCGCACATGCTTAAATTATATTTACGGTGTTTTGTTGAAAATGTGCTTGATAAAATATCAGAAAGCGGATTGTGTAATACTCATAGCATCTTTTCAAATGCAACTCATATATTCACCTTGAATTATACAAATACGTTTGAAAAATTATATTGGGGGGATGGTAAAAAGAAGTTTTATCATATACATGGCATTGTGGGAGAAAATATTGTATTAGGGGTAAACTCAGATGAATTTGATGAACTCGACAAATTAAATACAGATTTTATATGCTTTAAAAAATATTATCAAAGAGTTTATTATAAAACAGATTTAAAATATTTGTCCGCGATTAAGACAATTAACAATATTGATAAAAGAATCGACCATCAGTTGACTGTACTGGGACACTCACTTGACATTACGGACAAGGAAATTATTACAACTCTTTTTGAATATGCATCAAAAATAACAATTTACTGTCACGATATGAAAGTGATTGGTAGTTATATTAAAAATCTAATTTCTATTTACGGAAAGAAAGGTTTTGATGATTTGAGAATTAGTAAAGACCTTACTTTTTCATTGTTAGAAGAATAATCTATATAAGCAAAAAGCACAGAGGCTAAAAAACTCTGTGCTTTTAAACTCCCCATTTTATGCGGCTTCCAAAGACTTGGGTTTGTTACATATCATATGTATACTTGGTGCGGAGGCTTTCAGCTTTACACCGAATCTGCCGCCCTGTTTAACTATTTTAGGTTCCTGCAATGCCATTTCTTCGGGGGAAGGTGATACGATACCATAGCCTTTTTCTTTTACCTCATGGAGAGCATACGAAATTTTGTCGTATTCCGATTTAATCTGTGCCAAATCTTTAACAACATTAACAAGTCTTTCTTCGTTGCTTATTTCCAGTCCGGAAATTTCTCCGAGGATTTTATAGAATAAATTTTCCTGAGGTTCAAGGCAAACATCTACATTTCCCTGTCCCAAATCTATTCCTTCTATTCTTGTGTTTTTAACATAAGGGCATTGAGATATGCAGTTTGCAAATTCTCTTGAATCTCTTATTCTTGCTACCGGCTGCATTGCCTTTATTACATATTCGTAAACTGACTCTGAAAGCCAGTGCTCTCTGCTGAGAGTCTGCATCCAGCCGGGAACCTTGACTCTTATTTCGCATACCGGAAATTCAAACAGTATTGTTTCAATAATGGTATTTATATCCTGAGCGGTCAGCTGTTCGCAATTAACGGCAACAACCGGTACACCGTGGGTTTGTTCCAGTTCTTTTTTCAGAGCCCTTGCGGATTCGCTTTGGGGATTAACGGAGTTTAACAGAATTACAAAAGGCTTGTTAATTTCTTTTAATTCATTTATAACTCTTGTTTCGGCGGGAATATAGTCTTCACGATCGATTTCACATATTGATCCGTCGGTTGTAACTACAAGTCCTATTGTTGAATGTTCGCAAATAACCTTTTTTGTACCTATTTCAGCGGCATCTTCAAAGGGAATAGGCTCTTGCGACCATGGAGTTTTGACCAGTCTCGGTGTATCCTCCTCAATATACCCCAAGGAACCATTTACGATATATCCTACGCAGTCAATCATTCTAACTTTAAGGCTTGCATTGTCACCGAGATTAATTGCAATTGCTTCGTTTGGAATAAACTTGGGTTCGGTTGTCATAATGGTTCTTCCGGCGGCCGATTGCGGAAGCTCGTCTTTTGTTCTTTCGGCCTGATATATGTTTGTTATATTGGGAATTACCAACAAATCCATAAATTTTTTTATAAAGGTAGATTTTCCTGTTCTTACCGGCCCTACCACACCGATATATACATCTCCGCCGCTTCTCTCGGCAATATCTTGATAAATATTATACTCTGCCACTTTTTTGTCCTCCTTATTTCATTTGGAATCGGTAAATTCATATATTTCCGACACTTTAATATAGTTTGATATATGTATATTCCGTTTTTTTGTAATTATAACTTTTTTGTATAAAAAATGTAATTGTAATGTGGCGTAGATAATAATCTCCATTCCGCCGCCCTGCTTCGGCACAAATCTAATGTGAAAAAGAAGCAAGCAGGTCGCTTGAAAGACTGCCGTAGACGTATGTGTATAACTTCAAGGCAGGCTTTCGATATGAAATGCTCCGCTTAGTTTTCACATTATACTTCATTAATAATTGACGTATTTGTTTTTTTATGATATAATTCTTAAGAAAATTATTGAAAAAATATTGTTGCCGCAAGGCAGCGGAATGGAGGATTTTGATGAAAAAAATATATATGATAGGAAACACTCATTTCGATCCCGTATGGCTGTGGCGGTGGGATGAGGCTATGTCGTCAATAACGGCAACCTTTCGCTCGGCATTGGAAAGAATGAAGGAATACGATGATTTTACATATTCTTTTTCGGCACCGGCTGTTTTTGAATGGATAAAAAATACCGACTCAGAACTTTTTGAGCAGATAAAACAAAGGATAGAAGAAGGCAGATGGGAGCTTTGCGAGGGATGGTGGTTACAGGCAGACTGTAATTCCGCATTGGGTGAGAGCTATGTAAGACAGGGGCTTTACGCTCAAAAGTATTTTGAAAAAAATTTCGGCAAAAAAAGTAAGACGGTTTTTAATATAGACAGTTTCGGACATCCTAAAACGCTTCCGCAGATTCTTGTGGGATGCGATATTGAAAATTATGTTTTCTGGCGTCCCAATGAAGAACATAAAACAATAGAAACACCTCTTTTTAATTGGGTTGGAGAAAATAACAGTATTATAAAAACATATCGTATAGGCGGAGACGGCGGTGAAATTTTTACCGCAGATATTACTTCCGACACATTGGATCCCGTTATAGATAATATGGAAAACATTCCTCACGATATAATGATTGTTTACGGTGTTACGGATCACGGCGGTGCGCCTACAAAGGATATGATTGAAAAAACAATAAAAAAGAAGGAGGAAATTAAGGGACGTTATGATTTAAAATTCGGAAGAGTGGACGAATTTTTTGAAAATGCCGATATGGAAAAACTGCCGTATACAGAAGATGAGCTACAGGTTAAATTTATAGGACCCTATTCAAATTTTACCGAGATTAAAAAGAATAACAGGTGTGCGGAATACGCCGTGATGAATGCTGAAAAGGTATCCGTTATTGCCTGTGAGCTTGTAAATAAAGAGTATCCCGCGGAAAAATTAAGAAAATGCTGGGAGGATTTGATGTTCAATCAGTTCCATGATATTTTGGGAGGGTGCTGTATTGAAGATGCGTATTTTGACGCAAGAAATCTGCACGGGAGAGTAATGCAAAGTGCAAATGAAACAGTGCATTTCGGATTACAGAGTATCACAAATAAGATAAAGATGCCTGGGAAAAATCCGGATAATGCATGGAATCTTGTAGTCTGGAATCTGAACGGGTTTGAGGCAGACACCGAAATTGAAGCGGAAGTGCAGTGGGCATGGGAATTTGAATGGTATGACGGCGGAATTACCTTATTTGACGAAGAGGGAAGAAAAATACAATGTCAGATAATAAATGAACTTTCGGTTATACCGAAATTCCGTTCAAGATTTGTTTTTAAGGCAAAAATACCTGCGTTGGGATACAAAACCTTTATAGTGAAACAAACAAAAAAGAAAGTATTAAATGATAATAACGGATTGGTTGAAAATGATAGATTTAAAATCGAATATGACCAAAGCGGAATAAGAAGTATTTTTGACAAAATAAAAGACAAAACCGTTATTACGTCCTTTCTTAAACCTTATGTCGTGTTGGATTTATGTGACACCTGGGGATTTAATAAGACCGTTTACGAATCACAAAAGAATTTTTTAAATTTAAAAGAATGTAAAATTACCGAAAGCGGCAGCATAAGGACTACATTAAGGCAAGTATGGGAATATAATAAATCTACGGTTATACAGGACATAAGTCTTTACGGTGATCATATTGACTGCAAATACAGAGTATTATGGAATGAGGAAAAAACAGCTCTGAAATTTGAAATATCTAACGGTCATAAAATTAAAACAAGGGTTTCGGCGCCCTATGGCTGCGTTGATAGAGAAGAAAGTGAATTTGAAAAACCGATGGGCGAGTGGATAACACTTTACAATGACAGTGAAGAAATGACAGTGCTGTGCGACAGCGTTTTTGCATACGGATTTGACGGTACGGCTGTCAATCTTACGGTATTGAGAAATTGCATATTCGGCGATTTGAGAACGGAGCCTTTGGACGAAACAAAGGATTATAAATATATGGGACAGGGTATTACGGAAGGTAAAATAAGAATAGTTTTTGATAAAAACGAGGATAGGGAAGGAATACTTTTTAACAATCCTCCCGTTATTTTATGCGAGGCAAACCATGACGGGATTTTTGCACCGCAAAACAGTTTTTTCAGTACCGATGAGAATACGGTACTGACTGCACTTAAAAAGGCGGAGGATTGCGATAAATATGTAATCAGGCTTTACAACACAGCCAAAAGCGAAAAGAAAGCTAATGTTAGGCTGTTTGAAAACAGTGCTGAAATTATTTGTAACGGTCACGAAATAAAAAGTCTGTTGACCGATAAAAAAGGGTTTAAATGTACAAATATGCTTGAAGAGGAAGTGTAACTGAAAATATTTATTGAATAGCAGATTATAAAAACACCGCATATTTGCCGGAATTTCAGCGAGTATGCGGCATCTTTTTTTAAATTTAACTTATTTTTTAGAGTGTTTATATTTTCCTGCAAGGAATTTCAAAAAATGGTAAATAATGCTCACTGAATAAATGCGATTTTCAATCGCATTTAGAAAAATTATGACTATTGTCAAAATTTTTCATGTAAAATCAAAGATTTTACACAGTTCGTATTGATAAAGTCTGCTGAAATAAATATTTTGGAACCAAAATATTTATTCTTGGTGCAAGTTTTTTTTGCAAAAACGCAAAAAAAACTTGCACCCAAACAATTATGAAACGCTTTTAAGCCGCTATGCGGCTGCGTTTCATAATTGTTCAGCAGTCATTAAATAAAATAACATAAGGTAATCTGTTCACAATTTGTTCATAAAAAGTATCAAAATTCTTAAAGTATTGATTTTTTGCGAGATTGACTAAAAATATTGCCGTAATAATTTTATTATGGTAAGATAAAAATATCAATATGGTTTTTTTGAACTGTGGTAACAAATTATTGGAAAGGATATGAATAGAAATGTTTAAAATTGTACTTGCTGATGATGACAGTAGATTTGTTGCACAGTTTGAAAGGATTATGGAATGGGATAAGTATGAAATGCAGGTTGTGGCTGTATTTGAAAGCGGAAAAGAGGTTATAGAATACATAGAGGAAAATATGGTGGATGCTATTATAACCGATATTTACATGCCTGAAATCACCGGAGTTGACATAGCGAAATATGTATATGAAAACAATTTGGATATAAAGGTTATGTTTTTCAGCGCATACAGAAATTTTAAGTATGCGCAGGAGGCTTTTGATTACGGTGTTGTTGGATATATATTAAAGCCTATTTCCTTTGGAGAGGTTAATAAAAATTTAGAGCGTCTTAAAAACTTATTGCAGAAAAAAAGCACGGAAGGCTTTATGGATGATGAAGTAATACGCAAACGTTCGGATTTTATTTTAGACTTTCTCGGAATGAAAAGCGTTCATAAACAGGTATTAAAGCGAATAATAGACGACAGCGGACTTCCTTACAGATTTATTTACTTACGATGCTGTATGGTGAGTTTTGAATTAAATAATTTTGAAAGCTATGTAAAAAACGATTGGAAAAATGAGATTGATATTTTATATGAAGCAATAAACAGAATTGTATGTTGTGAAAATGATAATTTGTATTGTATACCCGTAACGGTATTAAAATCCGAGCTTATAATATTTTTTGCATTCAAGAAACAAAATTTAAATTTAATGGAATCGGTGAATACGGTAAAGAGAAAGCTTAATGAATCGCTTACAATCAGTGCTGAAGAAACGGATATTATTGAAGCCGATACGTTTGTCGGAATGTATGAAATAATAAAGGAAAGTGAAAGCTCTTATGCAAAAAAGATTAACAATATTATCAGAAACGATAATGTAAATAACACAAATGAATATGTAGAAAAAATAAAGGAATATACAAAAATTGCTATCGTTTATAAGGAAAAGACTATGACATATTTTGATACGCTGCACGGCACAGTTAATACGTATTTTGTGATGAACAGACAGGAAACGGTAAACAGTGATGATGAGGTGGGAATAAAGCTGACTTTATATGACGGTTCATCAACTCAGGAATTTTTCGCGGTTAATGAAGATGACGGAAAGTCGGCATTTGATAAAGCTATGAATGCGGTTAACGAAGACGCCGGAATGACAGTATCTCCGGGTGATTTTGTACAGCTGGCTATTGACCAGGTTGACGGGACGGTTGTTATGGCAAGAATATTGTTTGACGCTGACGGAATTAACCCGGCATGGTGCGGAGCAGACCCCGGGGAACAAGCAACATCATGCCCACCGGGACATACTCATACGGTAAAAACCTTGGGAACAATACCCGGAACAACCGGATTTGCATACTCGTCAAGTAATAGGACAAATCCTTTGGGATATACGGGAACAGGTATTTCGGGCTATGAGAGAATACCGGGCAGCCGTAATTGTCATCAGATGTTTATGTATGGCTATGTATATTCGATGAAAGAAGGATTAATGCAAATCACAAGTGAAAATCTTGCGGAAGGCTTCGGCGGAACACCGAATACAACTGATTATTCATATTGCTTCTATAATCCCGAAAAGGTGCCCGCGTCTTATGTTATTATACATAAGAATAAAGACGGCTATGCCTTGGAAAAAGGAACTGCTAATGATATAAGAACTTACAAGCAGGTAGGTTCAAAATGTACCAGAGCTTTCTTTGATCTAAAGGGCGGTTCAATGACAAGAATATGGATTTTTGCGGAAGATTGATAATAGAATTGAATAAGTGTTAGTTTTATCGTACATAAGGATTGCCGTACTTTTATAATGCGGCAATCCTTAGTGATATATGTTATAAAATGAGGTCATTAACGTGAAAGATAAGCGACGCATCTCGCCCTTTTTCGGAACTTGAAGTACACGTTTACAATGGCAAAACCTACGTTTTGCGTTGCATAAGTTCGAGTGACAAAATTAAAGATTTTGACTCTCACTTAAGTACGTCGGCGTTCCGAAAAAGAGCGGCTTGCTTGCGTCTCTTCCACGTTGGATTTGTGCCGCCGCATGGCGGCGGAATGGAGGATTACTATGAAGATACCAACAGTATTAAAAGAAAGAATTGATTATTACAGCGAAAAATTGAAACAGTATCCGAAGCTTTGCAAGCTATATATAAATTGCTGTCCAAATACCATAGAAACGGCTCTTGAAGAATGTGAGGACGGTACTTATTTTGTACTTACGGGAGATATTCCGGCAATGTGGCTTAGGGATTCGACAGCGCAGGTTACACATTACATTCCGCTTGCCGAGGACACTGAAATTAGAAAAATAATAGAGGGTGTTATAAGGCGGCAACTTATGTATATAGAAACAGATCCATATGCAAATGCTTTTAATAAGACACCAAACGGAAAGGGACATATAAATGATATGCCAAAACAAGGACCTTGGGTGTTTGAAAGAAAATATGAAATTGATTCACTCTGTTATCCGATAAGATTATTGTATCTTTATTGGAAACAAACCGGTATAGATGAAATCATAAAAGAAAAATTAGAAAAAATCGCAAAGATAATCATTAATCAATGGAAAACCGAGCAGTATCATGTTGAAAGGTCGCCGTATATTTTTATAAGACCGGATTATACCGTACCGTGGGATACGATTCATAATGATGGCAAGGGAAACCCGGTTACATACACCGGAATGACATGGTCGGGCTTTCGCCCCAGTGATGACGGCTGTCAGTATGGATATTTGACTGCCTCCGAAATGTTTGCGGTTGTGGTTTTGGGATATATGTGTGAAATGCTGAAATGTGTTTGCAAAAATGAAGCTTTGGCGGCAGAATGTGAAGAATTAAGAAATCAAATTGATGTTGGTATAAAAAAATACTGTATAGTTGATAACGAGAAGTACGGAAAAATCTATGCCTGTGAAACCGACGGAATGGGAAATTATTCAATGATAGACGACGCTAATATTCCGAGTCTTTTGTCGATCCCCTATATAGGGTATGCCGACGCGGAGGATGAAATATATCAAAACACAAGAAAATTTCTGTTAAGCTCCGACAATCCATTTTATTTTGAAGGAAAATACGCCAAAGGAATAGGCTCACGCCATACTCCGGAAAATTATGTATGGCACATGGCTCTTGTTATGCAGGGAATGACGGCAACAGATAATAATGAAAAAAGAGAAATTCTCGAAATGATAGCAAACACAGACGCAGATACCGGATATTTGCATGAGGGTTTTAACGTAGACAATCCCTGTGAGTTTACAAGAGAATGGTTTACATGGCCAAATTCGTTGTTTTCGGAATTTATAGAAGAATGCGTGGATAATAAGGTTATATAAGGATGGAAAGTATGGATAACGATACAATTGAAAGAAAAATTGATGAAATAATATCGCAGCTCACAATAGAGGAAAAAGCGGCAATGTGCAGAGCAAATTCAAAATTTTCATCAAACGGAGTTGATAGGCTGGGAATAGATGAGCTTAAAATGTCGGACGGACCTCACGGAGTTCGTGAAGAATATGAAAGGCATCGTTGGATTCCGTTGAACAGAGAAGAGGATCACTGCACATATCTTCCGACAGGTTCGGCACTTGCGGCCACATGGAGCAAGGAATTGGCATTTGATTTTGGCGATTGTTTAGGCGGCGAAGCACGAGCAAGAGGGAAGGATATTATTTTGGGACCGGGAATTAATATCATGAGAAATCCTCTTTGCGGTAGAAATTTTGAATATTTCAGCGAGGATACCTGCCTTACAAGTGAAATAGCAGTTCCTCTTGTAAAGGGGATTCAGAAAAATGATGTAGCCGCCTGTGTTAAGCATTATGCGCTGAATAATCAGGAGCTTAACAGAAGCAAGGTCAATGTGAGGACTTCTGAAAGAGCTTTGTTTGAAACATATCTGCCCGGATTTGAAGCGTGTGTGAAAAAAGGCGGAGCTGATTGTGTTATGGGTGCATATAATCAATATTTTGGAGAACACTGCTGTCACAACAAATACCTGGTAAAAGATATACTAAAAGGGAAGTTCGGTTTTGACGGTGTTTATATTACCGATTGGGCTGGATGCCATGATTTGCATCAGGCAATTTTTAACGGACTCGATTTGGAAATGGGAACAAGCGAAAATTATGATGAGTTTTATTTTTCGGAGGAATTTGTAAAAGCCGCCAAAAATGATGATATGGCTTTAGAGGAGCTTAACGATAAGGTAAGACGGATTTTAAGGCTCATGATCAGAATTAACAAGCTTTCCGAAACAAGAAGCAGTGGTGAATATAATACTCCACTACATCAGAAAATTGCATATAATATAGCTTCGGAAGCTATGGTGCTGTTAAAGAATGACAATAATGTTCTGCCGCTGAATAAAGATAAAATTAAAACCTTGCTTGTGGTTGGCGAAAATGCTGCGGCGAAACACGCTCTCGGAGGAAACAGTTCATATGTGAGAGCTTTATATGAAGTGTCCCTGCTTGATGGAATTAAAAATAGGTTGGGTGACGACACAAAAATTATTTATAAATCAGGGACACTAAACAATGCCAAGCCGATAAAGCCGGAGCTTATGGATATTGTTGACAGGAAGACAGGCTGTCGGGGTTTCAGACGTGAGGCATATGACAATCTTTATTGTAAGGGTAAATCCTATGAAACCTCTTATATTCCGAATCCTGTTCTTTCCGGTGAGCCGAGAACAAAATATACATACAGGTATTATGCCACAATAAATATACTCGAATCAGACACATATAAGTTATATATTTCGGGCAGACGTGGGGTATATCTTATTATTGACAATAAAAGAGTGTTGCGTTTTGATGCGGATGAAACAGTTACGAAGTCATACTCAATTAAATGCAAGAAAGACGATAGGATTGAAATAATTGTAGAGGTGCAGCCCCAGACTCCGAACCCGGTATTGGAAATAGGCTGGAGCAGAGAGAGCGAAGAAAATAATACGGGATTTGACGAAATTACAGAAATTGCAAAAGCAGCCGATGCAGTTGTTTTTTGCGGAGGATTAAGTCATGATTATGATACGGAGGGGACAGCCAGAAAGGATATGAAGCTTCCGAAAGAGCAGAATGAATTAATAGAAAAGCTTTTGGAGGTAAGAAAAGACACTGTTATTTGCCTTACTGCCGGAGCTCCCGTCGAGATGCCTTGGATAGATAATGCCGATACACTTTTGTGGACATGGTATGCCGGAATGGAAGGCGGTAATGCTTTTTCCGATATTCTTTTCGGAAAAATATCGCCAAGCGGTCATCTCCCCTTTACAATGCCCTATAAATATGAGGATACACCTGTTGCAAGATACGGTGACTATAATGATACCGACGAATACTACTATGATGATATTTATGTGGGATATAAAGGCTATGATAAAGACGGTGTTAGGCCTATGTTCAGCTTTGGATATGGCATGAGCTATTCCGGTTTTGAGTACGGAGCGGTTGAAAGGGACAATAATACTTATTCATTAATTGTAAAAAACACCGGAGCGTATTATGCTAAAACCGTAGTACAAATGTATATTAAGAAAATAAAAAACGGTGTGGATTTCCCGAAAAAAGAGCTTGCTGATTTCTGTAAAATAGGATTAAAACCGGGAGAAAAAAAGATAGTTTCCTTTGAAGTTAAAAAAGAGCATTTAAGATATTATGATGAGAAATTAAACGATTACAGTTATGCCGAAAGCTATGAAATAGAAATGGGGGAGGCATCAGACAATATTTTTTATCATGAGAAAACGATAGTTTGAAAAAATATACATATTTCTTGATAAGTTTATTTGACATTTTTATTATGAAAAACCTACTTGATAAAATTTTTTTTAACATAATTTTTATCAAGTAGGTTTGTTTTTATATTAATGACTGCTGAACAATGTGCCATCCCAACAAAAATGGACACAGAAAAGCTACAAAAAACGGAATGAATCGTAATAATTCTTTTGTTTTATAAAGTGACCGCATTTATTCCGCGGCTTGCTTGCGGGCGATTTCTGCCGACATGATATTCCGGCGAAAGGACGAAGCAGCCTGGGGGCAATTCGCCTCGGCACAAGCCTATCATATCGGCTACTCATTGTCAAGCAACGCATCTACCATAAACGCTAAGCCGCTGCTCATATGCAAGCGGAGAGAGCTGATTAAGCGCCGCTTGAGGTCTTACGGAATTGTAATACGTTTCGATATATGCAAATATATCGGCTTGCGCTTCAGCTCTTGTTTTATAGTGCTTATGATGTACAAGTTCACATTTAAGGCAACTGAAAAAGTTTTCTGCTACGGCATTATCATACGGAGCACCCTTTCCTGACATACTTTGAGTAATGTTATGCTTTGCTATAGCTTCACGGTATCCTAAGGTTAAGCGTTTGGTATCTTACGGGAGAAAGCACGAAAGCTTTTTCGTACATTTTTTTGGTTTTCAACTGTCAAACTCCCGGTCTGATGTGGCAATGTATTATGCGCCTTTTGTATACATCTAACGTTTTCCGCAAAAAAATCAGTATATTAACAATTGTTATCTTTAATAATTAATGCTCACTGAATAAATGCGATTTTCAATCGCATTTAGAAAAATTATGAATATTGTCAAAATTTTTCGTGTAAAATCAAAGATTTTACGCAGTTCGCATTGATAAAGTCTGCTGAAATAAATATTTCGGTAGCAAAATATTTATTCATGGCGCAAGGATTTTTTGCAAAAATGCACAAAATCCTTGCACCAAAACAATTCTGAAACGCTTGTAAGCCGCTGTGCGGCTGCGTTTCATAATTGTTCAGCAGTCATTAATTAAACAGATAAACTATAATTTAATATCAAACTCCCATTTTCGATATTTTATGTAAAATTTTTCATTTACAATAAAAAAAGACAAAATAAGTATTAAATTTCTATCGATTTTTATATTTGTTAATATAAAAATATAATTTCTATTGATTTTTTACATAAATTCTGTTATAATTATAATGGTGAATTAATGTGAAAAAATAAGCTGCATATATAACCGCTCTTATTCGGTCTGTATACGGTAATTCGGCTGTTTTTTCTAACGTTACAATATTTGCCGCAGGAAACTGCGGAATGGAGGATATGATTATGAAAAAAATTAAAGGCTCGGTTTTGACTGCCTTATTGCTCGCCGCAATGATTTCGGGCTGCGGTCAATCGTCCGACAAAAGCAGCTCAAACAGTGATCCCAACAAAACAGTGACACCTGATTATGTTGTAAATATTGACGATTCCTTTGAAAGCGGTGTTGAGCTTGAAACTGCCCGTGAAACGCTTTCTCCCGAGGAGGCTGATTTCAGAAATCTTAAATGGGGTATGACAAAAGAAGACGTTATATACGTTGAAGGTGCCGGAGCTCGTGAAACAAGCGATAATGTCTTGTATTATACAAGGGTAAGAGAGGAAGATTATCCTGCCGACGCCGAATATACCTTTAATGATGACAAGCTTGTTCAGGGAATATTTTATATAACTCAAAACAAAGAAAACAAGTCAATTACCCTTGATGATTATGACGATCTTATCGCATCGCTTACCGAAAGATTCGGAGAACCGGATACTATTGACAAGCGTTTTGCAACAGATGATCTGAAAACTGATGATCGTGATGAAATGATGAAGCTCGTAAAGGAAAATCGATTTAACTATAAAACGGGGTGGACTGTAGATAATACGGAAATAAGCGTTATTTTATTTAATAAAGACAATGCGGTATGTATCGGATTGAGATACAGAGATGCGGCTTCGGCAACAGACTGATCTTTTCAAACGATAATAATACACATTTGTATAATAAAATTTAAATATATCAATTTATATTGCCGCATCGCGGCAGAACGGAGGATAATAATGGAAAATAATGATGTTCAATTATCTGATTTGTTACAGATAAGAAGGGATAAGCTTACCGAATTACAGGAAATGGGAAGAAATCCTTTTGAAATCACAAAGTACGAGGTTACAGCAAAAGCACAGGAAATAAAGGACAACTACTCTGAATTTGAAGGCAAGAAGGTTTCGGTTGCCGGAAGATTAATGTCCAAAAGAGGTATGGGCAAGGTTGGATTTTGCCATTTGGCAGACATCACCGGTCAAATTCAGCTCTTTGTTAAAAAAGATTTGTTGGGCGACGATGAATACGCAATTTTTAAAAAGTATGATATAGGCGATATTGTAGGCGCAGAGGGAGAAGTATTTACAACTCAAACCGGCGAAATATCCGTAAGAGTGGAAAAAATCACTCTGCTTTCAAAGTCCCTTCTCCCCCTTCCCGAAAAGTATCACGGTCTTGTAGACACAGATTTGAGATACCGTCAAAGATATGTTGATCTTATTATGAACGAGGATGTTAAGAAAACCTTTATTACCAGAACAAAAGTAATAAAGGCAATAAGAGAATACCTTGACAATCTCGGGTTCCTGGAGGTTGATACTCCTATGCTTAATACCATTGCCGGCGGTGCTGCGGCAAGACCGTTTATTACTCACCACAACGCTCTCGATATAGATATGTACTTGAGAATTGCAACAGAGCTTCATTTGAAGCGTCTTATCGTCGGCGGTCTTGAAAAAGTTTATGAAATGGGCAGACAGTTCCGTAATGAGGGCATGGATATAAAACATAATCCCGAATTTACAACAATTGAAGTCTATCAGGCTTATGCAGACTATAACGATATTATGGATTTGACTGAAAATCTTATAAGATATGCCGCTAAAGAAGCCTGCGGAACAGAACAGATAAATTATCAGGGAACTATGATTGATTTGTCACACTTTGAAAGACTTACAATGATTGAATCAATAAAGAAATACGCCGATGTTGATTTTGATGAGATTAAAACAGATGAAGAAGCTCAGGCTGTCGCAAAAGCAAAAGGTCTTGAGGTCGATCCGGTTAAGAATACAAGAGGCGATATAATAGCTCTCTTCTTTGATGAGTTTGTTGAGGATAAGCTTGTTCAGCCTACCTTTATTACAGAATATCCCGTTGAAATTTCACCCCTTGCAAAGAGAAAACCCTCACAGCCTGAATTGACCGAAAGATTTGAGGTATTTATTACAGGCAGAGAATTCGGTAACGCTTTCTCTGAATTGAATGATCCTATCGATCAAAGAGAACGCTTTAAAAATCAGGTTGCTTTGAGAGAAGCTGGCGATGACGAGGCTAATATGATGGATGAGGATTTCCTCACCGCCCTCGAATACGGTATGCCTCCTACAGGCGGCCTCGGTATAGGTATCGACAGATTAGTTATGCTTCTTACAGATAGCTATTCTATAAGAGATGTTTTACTTTTCCCCACAATGAAGCCGTTGGATAAATAATTTGGCTCAAAACAGGCTATTACAAGCGTTTTGCAAGGTTGATATTTGTTATTTTACGACAGAGTTACGACAAATGACGAGCCTTGATATAGTAAACCATTAGGACATTATCACTGTTATTTGGTGATGGTGTCCTTTTTGTTTGCCATGATAGCGGATAGTTTACATTTGATTTTACAATGTGAATCCACATATCCACTATATCTGATGTTTTCACGTGTCAGGTTGCATTTGGAAATATCGAAGTAAAATATACTATTATTCACACTGCCCCTTCTGTATAATATTATCGAACATACAACGATTTTGCGAAAATGCTGAAAATGGCTTAAAATAAGGCTTTATAGGGTGTTGAACATTTTACGGATCGGAACATAAAAATCCTGAAACCCTTGAAATTACGAGGTTTTGTCGAACTCACTTACGAACTACTATATATCTTGTATGAATTTCAGCAAAAATATTGAAAAATTTGACTTTTAATGATATAATAGTTATGCTACATACTATACTTATAATGGAATAAGTATAGTTTTTCAGCACAAGGTGTACGCTAATTTGGTAAAAGCGTACACTCTGACTACCATAGCTTTGTGTTGAAAGTATATGTGAGTATAAGTGTGTAGCAACCTTATGTCAGAGCCGTATGTTTTTCGTGCGTAGCTATGAAATATGGGCTACGCATTTTTGTGGAGGGTGAAACAATGAGAAGGAAAGTTACAGTATCAGTATTGGTGGTAATATGTTTGATTCTTTTTGTAGTGGGATATATTTATGGGATATAAAGTCCTGATAGGCGATAACGTAAAACTGCTACGAAACATACGCGTACTTACCCAAAAGGATTTAGCCGAACTGGTAGACGTTGCACCCGGTACGCTTGCACATATCGAAAAAGGTACATGTAACCCCAGCCTTGAATTGCTGTACAAGCTGGCCGACGCTTTAAGCGTATCGGTTATAAACCTGGTACTAAGCTTAGACAAAATGTAGTATATTTGTAGTAAAAACTGAAAAAGGCAACAAAAAACACACCGTATAAAATGTAGTACGGTGTGTTTTTTTCGTGGAGCTGTTGAGCGGGCTTGAACCGCCGACCTACGCCTTACCAAGGCGTTACTCTACCTACTGAGCTACAACAGCGTGTATAAGGATACATCTTTCTTAGCACTCTGTTTTTTATAGTGCCTTAGTCTTACCAATGTAGTGATCTGCCGAATGAGCTACATCAGCACATCAAAATAATTATACACTAAAATAGACCTTGTGTCAAGTGATTTTAAAAAATATTTTAATAATTTTATGTATTTATTGTTAAGGAATAATTGTTTTTGTTTAGAAGTGGAACGAAAAGGTTAAAATACAAAGTATAGAAAGTGAACATTTTTTACAATATAATGTAATAAAAAAGGTCATAATAATATAAAATGATGAAATTAAGAAAATTTTATAATAAATTTACTGCATTATATAGAAAATGTGATAAAATAGTATTTTAAAAGGAGTTGTGAAATTATGAATGGAATAACGAGTGAACTTATAGCAAAATTTCGCAAAAAATTAATTGAAGAAGAAAAATCATATGCGACGATCGAAAAATATATACATGATATAATTGCATTTGACGTATGGCTGGGAGAGCGGAGGCTTGATAAGGAAGCAGTATTGGAGTATAAGGAATATTTAGCGCAGAACTATGCGCCGTCCAGTGTTAATTCGGTAATATCCTCATTAAACAGTTTTTTTGCATATAATGATTTATATGGATTAAAGGTTAAAACACTGAAAATTCAGAAACAAATTTTTTCGGGTGAGGATAAGGAGCTGTCAAAGGCTGAATACGGGAGGCTGCTTTCAGCGGCGAAGGCGAAAGGAAACGAGAAGCTGTATTTGCTTATGCAGACCATATGTTCAACGGGAATACGGGTGTCTGAGCTTAGGTATATTACTGTAGAAAGTCTTAAAGTGCGTAAGGCACAAATTAATATGAAAGGAAAAATGCGTATTGTCATATTGCCCAATGACCTGTGCAAAATGCTCATACGATACGCAAGAGATAACAAAATAATGAGCGGCAGTGTGTTTGTTTCCAGAAACGGAAAACCGCTTGACAGGTCGAATATATGGAAGCTTATGAAGGCGCTTTGTGAAAGTGCCAATGTGGCAAGAGAAAAGGTTTTTCCGCATAATTTGCGGCACTTGTTTGCAAGAACATTTTATTCCGTACAAAAGGATATTGTAAGACTTGCAGATATATTGGGGCATTCAAGCGTAAATACAACCAGAATTTACACAATGGAAACGGGAGAGGTTCATCGCAGACAGATACAGAAATTAGGACTTTTGCGGTGTTAAAAAAAAATACCACATAATCTATATTATGTGGTTTAAAATTTCAAGTACATACTATTTATGTTCGTATTATATCATTAAATAAAATATTTGTCAATAATTGGAAGTAATAATTTTATATAATTTCGTCAATTTGCAACAAAATACTCATTGATTAAAGACCAATGTAATGAAAATGCTTCACATTGGTCTTGTTTGCTTGCCTATTTCTAAAAAAGTGCACAAAAATTTTCTTAGAAACAATTATAATTATATCAAATTACGAAAAGCAGTATATTTTTTTGCAACATAATATAGATTATGTGGAAATGCCTTTACTGCATAATATAGATTATGTTGCAGGCAATTTTTTTGTTTAAAAATAAAACACACGTTTGTTTTAAGGATGGGAGTTGATATTTTAATGAGAATTGCTACATATCAGATAAATGAGGAGGAGATTTTGGATGCCACATTTACATATCTTGTGAAGAATGGTCTGGAAAACATAACGATACGCGAGTTATGCAAGGGTACCGGAATTGCTCAGGGTACTTTATACTATTGGTTTGGTGACAAGGCAAATTTAATTTGTGAAGTAACGGAGTACGGGTTAAAAAAGATAGTAGATAAAATATTCAGATATGTTTTTAAAAATATGCATGACTTAAGAAAGTTTTTTGATAACTGTATAGATGAGATAGGTCGTTATAAAAAGGAGCTTCGATTTATATATCAAATGGCTGCAAGTCCGGTTTACGGTAAAAAAATACGCAGCAGGGGAAAAGAGCTTGGCTATATATATGACGCGTATACATCTAGGCTTGCGGAATATTTGAATTGTTCACAGGAAAAATTACAGCCTATTGTATATTTATTTATCTCGGCAGTTCTTGATTACATCATATGGGAGGATAAAGCCAATACACAATTGCAGCTTGAGTTTATATATTCCGTCCTCACTGTGGAGGCAGAAAAGAATTTGTTAATTTAAAGGTCTTTAAACGAAAGGAATTATGTGGACTTATTGGAATGGCTGCAGTTTGAAATACAATGCACATATATAAGTGATATGTGTTGTGTGGGTATAAATCAGCGTGCAAAAATAAAGGAAATAGCAATTAAAGAATATATTGTTGCTGAGCTTTCGGATGTGGCAAGTTATCTGTATGGATATACGAAAAATTTGAAACTGTTGAAGAAGCAAGATTTTTTTACCCAAATAAACAAATAGTCTATTTCAAAACAACAATTATAATATTTACAAAGGAAAAATATATTTGTAACTAAAAACAGGAGGTATTTAACCATGAAATTCAAACATAAGGTGAGAATAGGGGCACTGACATTATCGGCGTGTCTGGCTATTTCATCATTACCGGTCTTTGCAGCCGGAACAGGAAAAATTGAGATAGAATTCAGCGACGTAACCGAAAGTGATTTAACGACACTTTCCGGAGAAGCAAAAATAAAAGTAAGTGTCAAAGGTGCACAGGGGAATGCAAGCATTGCACAGATGGCGCTTGGCTTTACCGGGGATTTGAAATATAAATCCATTCAATTTTTACAGGGTGAAAATAATCCGCCCGACTGCTTCTTGTATTCACCAAACACGGCGCTTGCAAACTCCGAAAAGGAACTGATGCCGAGTATAATATCAAGCAAAGCGCTGACATTTAACAATGAAACCGATTTGTTTATATTGACGTTTGAAGGGAAAGCGGGCGACAGCGTAACACTTAATCTTGATGATATTGACAATACATATTGTACTGTTGACGGAAACGATTTAAAAGCCGGGGAAAATAAAAGTATAACAGTAAAGGCCAGCACAAAGGAAAACAGCGGAAAACAAGCTGTTGTTAAACTTGTTATGGATAAAGTAGATGATTTTACCGCGGGAAAAACCGAGGACGGTTATATGGGCAGCGGTATTGAGTTAAAAATAACAAGTGAAAAAACAAACGGTTACACTGTTTATACAATCCTGAATAATACACTCGTATCAAAAGGTGGACATCGTGAAAGTGAAAGTTTGCCTACATTTACGGTAGAAAATACCGTGCTTGCAGATGATACATATATTGTAGAGATTTCGGGTATAGGATATGTTCCTTATAAAAAAATCGGCGTAACCTTTGATGAGGTGTTAGAGCTTACAAATTCTGACTTTATTCCGGGTGATGTAAATGCTGACGGAAAGGTTGATAAAACGGATAAAGAGGAATGTGAAAAAGCGATTGCCGACGCTGAATATGCAAAGGATCTTGAGGGTGCGGCTGACTTTAATCGTGACGGAGTGGTTGACAAATACGATTTGAAAGTATTCAGCGACATAAGTGATGATAAAAACACACCTTCGAAAATGTCAAAGCCTACAGTTACGGGCGGTGATAAGAAAATAACTGTCAAATGGACTAAGCCGGCAGACAGCAATATAACAGGCTACACCATTCAATACGGTACAAGCAGTACCAAGCTTTCGGAAATAAAGGAAATATCCGATGCCGATACAACAAGCGTTGATATAACAGGACTTTCAAAAAATACTACATACTATGTTCGTATTGCTGCAAAGAACGCAGACGGAACGGGAGATTATTCCGATACTGTCAGTGCCAAAACCGACGCTGAGACCTCAACCGGCGGAGGCGGAAGCACAGGAGGCGGCGGAAGCGGCTCCGGCGGTTCAACGGGCGGCGGTTCATTCGGAGGCGGTGCTGCTGTGACAACACCGACAACACCGGGAACAACAGAGGTGTTTACCGACCTTGAAAATCATACTTGGGCAAAAGAATCTATATATAAATTAAAGGACAAAGGAATTATCAGCGGTGTAAGTGAAACTGAATTTGCTCCGGCGAATAATATTAAGCGAGGCGATTTCATTCTTATTTTAACGAGAATGCTCGGCATTGATAACACGTTTGATGAAAACTTTGAAGATGTTGGGCAAAACGCATATTATTATGACGCAATCGGAAAGGCAAAGGCGGCAGGCATTGCAAGCGGTGATGGTGAAAACTTTATGCCGGAGGCAAGCATAACAAGACAGGATTTGATAACACTTGCTTACCGCGCGTTTTTGAGCAAAGGATATATAAGCGAAGCAGATGACTTTACTTCACTTAATGCATTTTCAGACAAGGATAATATTTCGGAATATGCAAAAGCTCCTATGGCTTCAATGGTAAAAGCCGGTATTATAAAAGGTGCTGACGGAAATGTGAATCCGAAAGGAAACGCAACAAGAGCCGAGGTTGCCGTGATGTGTGCAAGACTGACAGAGATGATGAAATAAATGAATCAAAATTCAAATGATTTTTTTCTGTACACGATAACCGTGCTTCCGATTTTATTAATATGTATTGCTGTGTTTTTCTTGAATGTTATTTACCCGTTTAATGAAAAAAGAAAGTTTATAAAGTCGGAAATACGGCGTTCGGACGGAAAGGAATACAACTATTGGAAAAGAGAACTTAAAAAATTGTATATTGAGCATATTCCGATATTCGGTTGGCTCATAAGAAAATTACAAAGGTAATTAGTCGTCGGAGGTGTCGATTAATTATATATGGCAAAAGGAATATTATTCCTAAAAAAATTAAATGATAGACTAATCAGCTAAAGGGGAGGGACAGAAATTCCGGCAAGGTCTAAAAAAATTTCAGAAAGAAGGATATTATTATGAAAGGAAAAAAGATTTTGTCTGCAATGATAGCAGGCACAATGGTATTCGGAACAATGGGTTTTTCGGCTTTTGCTGAGGAATATGTTGCAAGAATCGGAGATACGGAATATACAACATTACAAGGGGCGGTTGAGACTGCCAATGCAATGGAAGGATCAGATCCTGTCACAATCAACATCACTTCTCCCGGCGAATATGCTCCTATTACAATTACACGTGGAAATGTTACGGTAGAAGGTGTTATTGGTGATACTGCCGCAGAATCCGCAGTTATTAAAAACACAGACACAGAAGTAATTAATGCGTATAATCAAGATATAACACTTAAAAATCTTTGGATTGATGACAGCGAAGGACATTCAAGTTATAAATCGGCTGTAAATGTTATGGGTTCAAGAAATTCTTATTATAACTTAACAGTTAATAATTGTCATTTTGTCGGAAATGGTCAAGAGGGAAGCATAGCATTATATTATCATTCGCCTAAGCTAACAGTAACAGATTGTACATTTGAAAATTTTGAAAGAGGTTACTATGGCTGCGGAGACAATAATGCTATGGAAATGCTTACTGTAACAGGAAACATTTTTAATAATGTAAAAGTGCCTGTTGACGGATACTGGGGCAGAGTTTATGAAGGAGCTGAAGACTATAATATTGTTATTACAGGCAATACATTTAATCCCGGTACATGGGAAACCTCTTACATTCAACTCTGGGACTATGTTCAGTATGGGCATTATATGGAGTGGAAGAACTGCGATGAAGGATCTGCAATTAAAGCAAAAATAGCAGACAACATTTACGAAGGAAATACAATTTTCTTCCCGACACACTGCAACGTTAATACGGTAACCAAAATTGATATTGACGACACCGACAAGGATAGTTTAACGATTATTCCTCGTTATTTTGTAGATCTTCCCGACGAGGTGACCGGCGCTGATGTAACCTATGCAGACGGCAGAGCAATCGACCTTTGGAATACAACCATGTATAAGGCATCGGGAAATAAGAAAGTTCTCTATACGGTACCGGAGGGCAGTTTCAATGTTACCGTGAAAAAAGGAGAACTTTCATCAGAAGAATCACTTACTGTTTCTTTTCCTGAGTTTGGCAGTGTTTTAGGTACTGTTCCAACCGTAACACTTTCTTCCGGTGCATTTAAGGCAGTGCATATTGTTGAGAGCAACAAGTACTTTGACTTATTGGCAGACGCTCTTTCCGAAGCGCAGAACGGCGAGACGGTCAAGGTACTTAATGACATTACATTGACAAACAACATTTTAATGACAAGCGATAAGGCGGTTACTCTTGACTTAAATGGCAGAAACCTTTCATGTGAGGGCGGAAGCATTATGCTTTACGGTTCAGACATGACAGTTACAGGTAACGGATTTATTAAGGCAGACATTACAAAAGGTTCCCAGAGTGCGATTGAGGTTTGTGATGAGGCTTCAAAGCTGACAATTGATTCCGTAAATGTAAACGCCGGCGCAAATAACATTATTTTTGTGGCGAACGGCGGTGAAATTGTAATCAACGGCGGTGATTTTACTGCAGAAAACGGCGGAACGATTGTACTCGCCCTCGGA
Source organism: Clostridia bacterium (assembly GCA_034101885.1). GTDB lineage: Bacteria > Bacillota > Clostridia > UBA1381 > UBA1381 > RGIG1988. The sequence goes on from JAXEIW010000147.1 coordinate 23,321, forward strand.
GAGACTTCGAAGGTTACTTTAAATGACGGAAAATTTGTCGGAAAAGACGGAGAGGAGTACACAAATCATGGAACAGGTGTAGTTTGGGGTGCAAACGGGGCAAATGTTAATGTGTACGGAGGCAAGTTTGTTATTGCCGATGATTACTCCGATCCGGGCATAAACTACACATTCTTTGATTATAGAGGATTTGTCGGAAAGTATGTATCAAATATTTCTACACTGGTGAGCTGCAAAGCAAATATCAATGTATTCGGCGGAACATACAACGTAAATCCGGCAGCTGTTAATGCGTATTTGGAAAATATAAATTGGACTACCGGTATTGTTGACTATGTTGCATCCGGTTACATATCTACAGAAAATGCAGACGGAACATTCACTGTTGCACAAACACAGGCTACAATTATTGACACTGCAAAGACAACAGGTGCAGAAGTAACACTTAATAACCTTGAAAAAAACACAGCTATCGATCATGAGCCGGACACAACCTACAAGGTGGTTGTATCAACAGCACCTAAGGCTGATGCAGAGGCTGCCGATACAAAAATTAAAGAATTCGGAGATACAAACACAGATAAGGCTATCTTTGATATTTCTGTAATAAAGATAGACAGCACAGGTGTTACAGAGGATATTTCAGGTACAATTACGGAGCAAATAGTAACTCTTACTTTAAGTGAAGAACCTACCGGTGATGTACATGTATATCACGTAAATGGAGTTAATGTAGAAGAAATTACTCCTGTTACTGTTTCAGGAAACAAGGTAATCTTTACCGCACCGTCTTTCTCAACATATGCGGTAACATATACAGCAACATCACTCAGCGATACAGAAATTGCAAAAAATGTAGGTGTTGCATTTGAACGCATCGGTGAAACATCAGAATATGACATCGTATTGAAGGCTTTGGACGGACTGAAGATTAACCGCTTTATGTCAACAGATCTCACATTTGAAATGAATGTAACAAGCGGTGCATTAGGATATACTGTAACTCCTGCTGCAAATATAAATCTTATCGATAAGAATGATGGCAGATATGAATTTAACTTAAACGGCATAATTGCAAGCGGAATTACAGGTGCTGATATAGTAATCGGAACGGTTACATTTGAAGGAAATGGATCAGTTAAATTTGGTGTAAAGACAGTAGCAACAAATATTGTAAATACTGCAAAGGCTGAAAACAATATTGTTGACAACTACACAACAGCAGGCGATGGCACAACCACAGGCTTGCTTAAATTAAACAATGATGTTACAAACGGTGTAATAAATGAAACATTCACAGCACCTAAAAAGGATCTTACCGTAAGTGTGGCCTTTAACAACCCAATTGAGAATGAAGCTGACAATGATGTTGATTATCAGTCAATGATGATTACAATCAGCGGCGGAGATCTTGATGGTAAAAAGGAAATAAAACTCGGCTCGGATAATGCTGATGTTACCTTTGACAGTGCAACAAATACCTATACAACAACGGTATCTGATTTACTTACACAAAATGTTTCTTACATGGTAACAGTATCGGGAGAGGGCTACAGAACAACACGTTATAACGTTACAATGACAAGCAACAAGACCTTGAATTTCTGGAACAACGTAATGGATAGTGATGTTAATGTTGAAGAATACAATGCTGCTTCTGCAAAGAAAGTAACCTTCCTTGCAGGTGATATTGTAAAGGACAACAACATCAACATTTATGACCTGTCAGCTGTTGTATCGTATTTCGGAAAAACAGAGCTTAAGACTGCAACAGATTACGATAAATTCGTAAAATACGATCTTAACCGTGACGGAAAAATCGATTCCAAAGACGTAGCATATGTGCTTGTTTCTTGGAATAAATAATTCGATTGGTGATTGAGGCGGCAAAACGGCGCATATATGTGCCGCCGCCTCTCTCAAAGGGCATAAGACATTATGCCCTTTGAGAGAAAAAATTAACGTAATAATTGTCCGAAGTATATTTTCGGAAATTATATATAATTTAAAAGATGCGGGTAGGGTAAAATGTCCGGAAGGGAGGTATAAGCTGTTTATAGAGCCCAAACGCATAAAAAATTCAGAAAGGATAATAAATTATGAAAACAAACAAAATTTTGTCTGGGGTAATTTCAGGCGCAATGATTCTGGGTACTATGAGTATTCCGGTATTTGCAGCCGATACCGAGGGTGTTGAGTACAACGGCACAATTTACACTTCATTTACAGAAGCTCGTGAAGCTGTTGGTGCTGAATCAAATGAAATCACTTATACAATTCATGGCGAGGTAGTTTTTCCTGAAGGTGCTATTACCGACATAGTCGGAGCTGCAACAAATGCGGAAACGGTAAATTTTAAAGCTGCAGAAGGCGACACGACTGCTGAAATTGCCATAAATGGAAGCGGAGTTAATATTATTGGTATAGATATGACAGGCGCAGTTAAAACAATAAATTATAACGGTTTAATTCTTTCAAGAGCAAATGGAAGCTGGGTAGGAGATCTCGGACACGCAAACAACTATTTTACAACAGCAATGAGAGGTGTTCAAGACGGCATTGTTAATTATACAAGCTGTACTTTCCCAAACGGCTCTTGTAACAATTTCTATGGCAAAACGATATATACAGACTGTGACTTCAATAACGACACAGAGTATGGTCTTTGGATTTACGGCGGCGAAACAGAAGTAACCGGAGCTACCTTTACAGGTGCAAAAGGTGTTCAGGCATACAGTGAAGATGTAAATGCAGATGTAACAACAAAAATTACAGACAGCACATTTGAAGGCATAACGAAGAAACCTGCGATTATATCAGGAACAAAAGGCACTGTAACACTCGAAAATATAACGACTACTAACTGTGCATACGGACTTCTTCAAACCAAGCCTAAAGACGGTAACGCTTCTTTGCCATGTGCTGCGGTAACGATTGATGGCGAAGAGCCTGTTTATGTTGCTAAGGTAGGCAGCAGTGTATACACCGACCAGACGTTTGCTGCTATAGAAGCAGAAGAAAAAGGCACAACTGCTGCTCCTGTCGTTGCAAAAGTCGGTAATACATTCTGCTCATCCATACAGGAAGCTGTTGATGCAGCAAGCGAGGGTGATACAATAATTGTCAAACCGGGAACATTTGATGAAGCAATTACCATTCCGAGTACGCTTAAGAATGTGACAATTGAAGGTTCATTAGATGAAGCCGGAAATATTGCAACAAAAATAACTAAGGCGATGGTTAATCGCGGTGAAAATATTACAATAAGAAATATTGAGTGCTATGCGCCATCAGCCGACAAAGTAATTGACGATTCTTTTGCAAAAGCAACAACGTTTGAAAATATCCTGATTGACGGCGGAAACAAGGGAATTCATCTTTCACCAAATTCAAAGGTATTTGACAGTACTATAAACAATTGCTTTATGGCTGTTTATTTTGAAGGAAACGGAAATATTACTCTTGACGGTCTGAAGGAGCGCGGAGTTACATACGGTATGCAAATTGTTCCTTATGGCGTTGATAATGTTATAACCGTTACAAACTGTGATATTGACTGTACTTGGGCAAACTCAATAGGCAGTTACGGTGATGGCAAGAAAGCAAAATTGATTGCGGAAAATAATATTTTCAGAGCAACCGACCCTTATTACGGTGCAGATTCAAAAGCATACGGCATCAACACATTCCTGCCAAATTCTAAAATTACAAACAATGTGTTTGATGAAAAATCCGCAATTTTGGTTAGAGAAGCCGCAGGTGCAGATAATGGAGAAAATCTTGACTTAACAAAGAACTATTTTGCTGCAGGTCCTGCAGAGTCGCTTGAGAATGAAACGAAAAATGTTACTGTCAGCAATGTTTTCCCTGTTTATGTGGATGCTGCAAAGACAACTCTTTCAAATGTGAATATCGTTGATAGCGCTTCGGTTGGCAATCTGAGCGTCAGTGTTCAAAATATGAATGAAATAGTTCCGGTTTCGGATCTCACAAACAATTCCGAATATGCTGTTAAGGCTGTAAGTATTACTCCGTCTGAGCCTGTCAGTGTTGGAGATAACGAGCAAGTTTCTTATGTTGATATTTCGTTTACAAAGGACGGAGAAACAATTAATCCTTCATTATTGATGAACATATTTATCACCATGAATGAACCCGTGAGCAGTGCTTCTGTTAAGCATTGGAACGGCAGCGCATGGGAGAATGTTTCAGCAACCTTGATCGGAAATATTCTGTCATTCAATTTTTCTGACTTCTCACCCTTCGCGGTTGTATACTCTTCAACGCCTGTGACAGACCCTGCTACAGAAATTGCGGTAGAACTGGAAAAGGTGACGGATACAGAGTACAATATTGTACTGAAAAGCGATAAGACAATCAACCGTTTCATGTCTGCGGAGCTTGCATTTGAATACGTACCGACCGAAGGCGCTGTTTCTTATGAAATCAAGGGCGTCGGCAATGTAAATGTGATCGATCCGGAAACAAGCGGCAAGGATGCTTACGAATTTAACATGAACGGAACCGAAGCTGATATTACCGGTACGAGAATCACAATAGGGAAAGTACTTTTCACCGGTTATGGTAAGGGTTCATTTAATACAAAAGGTTCAGATATTAACTTTGTTAATACATCAGAAATTTCTGATAATATTGTAACCCATTATGTGGTAGGCGGCGGCACAGATGTTGGCTTACTTATTCTCCCGGCACCGGCAACAGATAACATTGAAATCAGTGTTCCTCGACAGAGCTTGACGGTTAATGTAAAATTTAACAACCCAATTGAGAATGAAGCTGACAATGATGTTGATTATCAGTCAATGATGATTACAATCAGCGGCGGAGATCTTGCGGGTAAAAAGGAAATAAAACTCGGCTCGGATAATGCTGATGTTACCTTTGACAGTGCAACAAATACCTATACAACAACGGTATCTGATTTGCTTACACAAAATGTTTCTTACATGGTAACAGTATCGGGAGAGGGCTACAGAACAACACGTTATAACGTTACAATGACAAGCAACAAAACCTTGAATTTCTGGAACAACGTAATGGATAGTGATGTTAATGTTGAAGAATACAACGCTGCGTCTGCGAAGAAAGTAACCTTCCTTGCAGGTGATATTGTAAAAGACAACAACATCAACATTTATGACCTGTCAGCTGTTGTATCATATTTCGGAAAAACAGAGCTTAAGACTGCAACAGATTACGATAAATTCGTAAAATACGATCTTAACCGTGACGGAAAAATCGATTCCAAAGATGTAGCATATGTGCTTGTTTCTTGGAATAAATAATTGAAAATTACAAAAGAGGCGGCAAAACAGGCGCAGCGCCCACATTGCCGCCCCTCTTACAAAGGGCAAAAGCATATCTTTTGTTTTTTGTAAGAGGTATTAAATTACAAGATATATAAAGGAGAAAACGACTTATGACACAAAAAAAATTTCTATCAGTTGTATTGAGCACAATTATGATTGGTTTAAGTCTGCCCGGAAACATATCATTAGCTTATGAGGAGAAAACACAGAGGACAGTATATCTGCACACTCAGGGGGAAAACCCGGTAGAAACGGTTGATGTCAGCACTTTGTATATGGGCAATGAAGCGGATGTGTATTTGGCCGTTGATAACCCTAATAAAGGACTTTTTGAGAACGGAGAGCATAAAGAGCCACAGTATGATATGAATGGATATACCGTAAAAATATATTTTGATCCGGTATATTTCGATTATGCTTCGGACTCTGAAACTCCGATTGACTATACCATACCTGACAGGAATATAGAGAACAGCCAAACAGGCTCGGAGAATGTGGGTGATGATGAAATAGACGATTTGCCCACAACTATAGGCTATTATCCGTACCGGCACGGCAGCAGCAGTACTGTTATTAACGGAAAAACATACAAATCGGCATATCTTACTGTTTTCTTTAGTGGTGACTATGTACCGCAGAAAAATGAAGGACAGCTTTGGTATAATCTGTGTAAGTTGCCGTTAAAACCATTAAAAACGGGAAGCACAGATGTGTTTATTGATACTTCGGGCAGTGATGAGTATACCTTGGAGATTTTTGCGAAAAATCAGTCCGGGGATTTGAGTGAGCAGACTTTCATGTATAATACCATAAACGGCGGCTATCATCATATTGTCATAAAAGATAAGTCAAAGCCGTCCGCACCTGTTCCAAACCCTTCTGCCGGAAGCTATACCGAAAAGCAGACAGTTGAACTGAAAGCAGAGGAAGGCTGTGATATATATTATTCTACAGACGGTGGAATAAGCTTTGAAAAATATATATTTCCTATTGATATTGAAATTTCAACATCAATTATCTGTTACGCAAGCCGAATTTCCGACGGCAGGTCAAGTGATAAGGTAAGCTATAACTACGAAATTATTCCTAAAGCACCTTTTTTGTTTGACAGCGAAAAAAAACTTATACCAAATATTTACAATGAATACAGCGCATTCACGGTATATGCATCGGATAAAAATGTATGGGGAAATATTGATGACGGCAGCGAGATATATTATACATTTTCCAATGAATCTGTCGATGAAATAGTTGGAGGAACAGATCCGGAAACTGATTGGGTAAAGGTAAGCAAGCTGACGCAGAGCATAGAGATTACGAAAAAGAGAACGGTACGTCTTGTAACGGATAAAATGGGAGAGCTGTCCGATGTTGCGTGGTATTATCTTGGAGTTAAGCCGGCAGCGGTAATATCAAGTCATTCTTCGGGGGAATATGAAGAAAAGATAGATTTAACTCTTTCCTGTCCGACATCGGGAGCAAAAATACTATATACAATAAACGGCAGTGATCCTATTTCGAATGGTATGGAATATGCCGGAACAATTACGGTTGCAAAGGATACAACGCTACGCGCCGTTGCGGTTTATGACGGCGAATACAGCGATATTTCCTCGTTTTATTATTTGATTAAGTCTGTTGATGATTTCGGAATAGACGCATTTTATCCGCCGGGAGTTTACGAGGGCAGCGTAAACGTTACTTTAACACCGAACAATCCGGATAATTCTATAAAATACAGTATTGATAACGGAAATACATGGCTTGATTACAACAATGTTTTGATTATTGACAAGGACACGGATATTTTTGCAAAAGCTGTGGATAAGAGCGGAAACGAGGGCATTGAATACAGGTTTACATATAAAATTAAACCTTTACCGCCTGCCTTTGCACCGGAAAGCACACAGTTTACCAATGCGGATAAAATTACGATATATTGTACCGAAAGTACAAATGAAAATACCGATCGTTTTGAATTGTATTATACAACAGACGGCAGTGATCCTGTCACAAGCACAACACGCTTAAAGGCGGAAAACAACTCTGATTCCGCAATTATTGACATAACAAAGTATACTGTTATTTCCGCAGTCGTAAAAAAGGATGGCGCTACTTATTCAAATGTTATTACTCATTCCTATGACATAGTGACAAAAAAACCGGTAAAACCTATCACCACTCTTTTACCGGGGAATTATACGAGAAAAATCGGAGATGATAAAGGATTTGAAACACAGTTTATGCCTGTTGCCGCAGGAACGGAGATTTATTATACTGTAAGTTACTGTGGGGATTTTGTCGCAGATCCCGTTCCCAATACTGAGGGTACGTTGAAATATGACGGAACACCGATTGAGGTTAAAGGAAAAACAACTGTAAAGGCTGTGGCAGTTAATATTTTCGGAGTGAAGAGTGATGTGGGTATTTTTGAATATACCATAGCCCCGGAAGCACCGAAAGCAGCACCTTCTGACGTTATAGGAGGAGACAGGCTGCCTGTTGTCCCGGTTTCTGCCGTAAAGGGAAGTACGGTAAAATATGAGATAAACGGATTTGAAAATGAGTTTGTATGTGAAAACGGCAGCTTTTATCTCGATACAGCAACCGGAAATGCATATATTGATAAGAATTGTACAGAAATTCTCGGAACGACAAATACTGAAATTCTGACTTCACAGGCTGTTCTTGATATTTGGGCGGCACTTGACGGTGTGGAAAGCAGGATTAACCGATATGTGTATACATTAAGCAACGATCCTGATGCTCTTGCAGCACCTTATGCCGATAAAGAAACAGGTGAATATGAGGAAATAAATATTGACGGCAATAATACTTTGCTGATTGTAGGGCTTTATTCTCTGAACAGAGAAGATAATATTCAGTACAAAACCGATAACAGCGGAGATTGGAAGGATTATGACGGTAATGAAATTAAATTGACGAAGGATACCGTTTTGCAAATTCGTTCGGAAAAGAATAGTAAATACAGCGCTGTTGCAAGCTATGTATATAATTTTGTTCCTCTTGCACCTGTTATCACACTTCCGTCCGGGCGTTACATAAAAAGTCCCGTCCCGACAACAAAACTGGAGCTTGACAGCCGTTCTCCCACAGATAAAAAATATACAATAATGTATCGGTCAAACGGTGATACAAGAGATTATCGTTATACAGGTCAGGAAAGAGAGATTCCGCATACTATGTCCTTTAAAGCTTATGTTTTGAATGAGGACACCGGAAAGATTAGCAAAAACACAATTCATTTTTATATTATTGAATCGGAAAATGCGGCAGGCGGAAGCGTGTATATTGCTACACCATATGATGTTGAGCGTATAAGTGCCGATGTTCTCAATATCGGAGAATATGCGAACGGAATTAAGCTCTTGACACAGAACAAAAATGCGAAGATACATTATTTTTACAGTTACACGAAAACAGACGGCACAGGAGCTACAACAAACAATCTTGTTTATGACAATGCAGCACCGATTATGGTTAATTCATCAATGACATCTATTACGATTACGGCATGGCTGGAGGATGAAAACGGTCGTATTGAAAACAGTGATTTCACACATACAATTGATTTTGTGAACTTGAACGTACCCGTTACATCTTTGGGAAGTGAGAAGGTGGAATTTGACAAGGGTACAAAATATACTATTATAAATGATTATCCCGGCAATAGTAACATACTTTTGTATTATACGCTTGACGGCAGCAATCCGTGCGATGAGGATAATGAAAGCAAAAAGCTTTATGGGGGAGAGGAATTCACCTTGAATGAAGCCGTAACAGTTAAGGCGGTGTATATGAGCGCTTGCGGAAAATGTGTAGAATGTAAAAACGGAAATCCGTCTGCTTGCTGGAATAAGGTTTACGGAAAAACAGGGGTATATAAATATACTGTGTCGACGGTCAGATACAGCGGCGGAGGCCGCGGAGTAGGCAGAGTTATTGATAATACAAGAAAGTACACAAAGGATATTTTCGGAAATGAACATCCGACTCACATCGGATATATCAACGGCTATCCCGACAGCAGTGTAAGGCCTGACGGACAGATCACACGTGAGGAGATGACCTCTATTCTTTATCGTATCATTAGCCACGAATATGAAAGACCCTTTGCGGCAACCGGAGTTATGTTCCCGGATGTTGAGGGAAGCCGCTGGTCGGTACACGATATTGAATATATGGCGTATAAGGACATTGTTTACGGTTATCCTGACGGAGAGTTTAAACCTGCAAATAACCTTACAAGGGCAGAATTTGCAGCTCTTATTTGCAGGTTCGCAGACCTGAAAAAGACCGATAAAGAAAATCCCTTCCCCGATTTGGAAAAAGAACATTGGGCGTATGAAGATATTTTAAGCCTGTATGACTCCGGACTTTTGGACGGTTATGAGGATGGAACATACCGGCCGGAAAATGAAATTACCCGCGCTGAGGTTATGAAGGTAGTAAATAAACTGCTTGGCAGAAATCCGTCGGAAGCTTATGTAAAATCACTTGAATACAACCCGTTCAATGATTTGCAAAAAGATAAATGGCATTATGTCATTGTTCTCGAAGCTACGATTACACACAATTATTATCTTGATGATAATAGACTTGAAATTAAATGGGAGGACTGTAAGTAGAAAAAGAACGCACACGGAAAGCTTTCTGAAGGTTTCGAAAACACAGAAGTTATTGAAGATATACTTATGTTATATACGCTACAATGTGCGAAGAATTTATTGCTTTGGTACTTTTCTGCGTTATAACCGTCGGAAAATTAAAAATACAGAAAGAAAAATCGGAGAGTAATATCTATGCACAAAAGAAAATTATGCTCGGAATGTAAAACGGGACAATATACATACAGGCTTGACAGCCAATCCCCAATATGCCCTTATCTCAGTTGCCATGATGGGAAACAATGTCCTATGTTTGTCAAGTTGGATAAACCGAAAAAAAGTGTTTTTTGGAAAAAGCTTTTTAGCAAATGAATAAACTCCCCGTTCTGCAAATAGGATCAGTGCGGAATTAAAGCCTTTTGTGTCGCATCTGTGGGCGCACGAAAGGCTTTTGGTATTTTATCTGAAATTATTTCATATTTAAAACGGCACAACAAAGTCAAAAAGTCCGCTGTTATCACGTTTTTTCGTGTAACAGAACGGACTCTTTTTTTTTGAAGACGGCAAATGTTGGGTATACTGCAATTAAAATGTATTGTGAATATTTATTATTTACAAATGCGATTGAAAATCGCATTTATCGGTGAGCATTATTTAAAAGTGATTAAATTTGTGCACCTATTGGTTAAAATTGTGTCTTTCGGAAAAATAAATTATATGGTATACTAATTATGAAAATAAGGGGAAGAATAATTTTTTAAGGAGGGAAAGATTTTTTTTGGAATGTAAATTGTGCGTCCGAGTAAAAATAAGGAGGAATAAAAAAATGAGAAAGAAAAAAAACGTGAGTCTTACTTTAGCGGCGGTAACACTTTTTTTGCTGTCAGCTAATCTTTGTGATGTAATGGCAGTGCAAAACGGAGAAGTTTTGGCAGATTTTGAAACGGGATATGACGAGTTTAATTTGCAGACACCGAATAACACCAAAGATATTACGATAAACAATGCAAAAATCACGCTTGAAAACAGAAACGGAACATATGCTGTAAGAATGGGAAGTGATGGATTTGTTACCGATAATCCCGATACAAACAGCTATCTTGAGGTTACGGCAGGAAATTCACACGCCGGAAATATAAGCTTGACATTTGATAACGCAATGAAATCGGATTTTGATGTCGATTTTAAAATGGCGGCTTATTTTGATACGGCAGAGAATGGGGAAGGTGGTTATTACCCGACAAATCATCAGCTTATGAATGTGTCAATGTATCCGGCATGGAATGCAGGCACAGCACATACAAGAACGTTGCAAATGTGCGGCACCGGAAGTATAGGAGTTGTGGACGGAACAGACACCTGTAACTGTTATTCAATGCCATGGAATAATAATTCCGGATCTTACCCCTATGCGGGAATTGCAGGCATAACATGGGTGGGAGCAACCGGGAAAGAGTATCTTGCAGAAAACCGCAATAATACATTTAAATGGGAAAATTATAAAATAAGAGTTACATTTAATAATAATGAGGTTCCGACATATGCTATTTACCGTGAGGGAAGTCTTTTGGCGGAGGGTATCAAGTTCAGTCAAAAATCATTAGAATCAAATGACCTTACGGCAGAAGAATATAATAACAATGGTATTAACAAAATAATGTTCAATATATTAAACAGCTCGGCAAATCTTTCCGCTTCTGCCGTAATCAAGCTTGCCTTCGATGATATAAGTGTGAAAAAATATGAGCCGTTAAGCTTTAACGAGGACAAGGGTATTGATTTTGAAAACAGTGCATATAAAAGTATCAACAGAACATACGGTGAAAACACGGAAAGAAGCGTAACCTTAGAGGACGGAACAACTCTTTCGTTCGGCGGTGTAAAAGCAGGACTTGAAGTGACGGACAACGGCTTTGTTACGGGAAATACCGAAGGAAATAATTATTTGGTTGCAAATATTCGCGGAAATGACGGACCGTCGACCATGAAGCTTACTTTAAGTGAGGCAAAAAAAGAAGATTTTGTTATCGAATTTAAATATGCGTTAAAAAACGATATACCACAGGATGGAACAAAAATTGAAAATGCAAGCGGTTCATATTTTTCGGCAAATCATTACAGTATGTATTTATCCGGTATAATAGGAAATAAGGACAATGCGGTGTATGGTTCAAGACTGCTTTCTACATATGGAAACGGCATTTACGGAGTAGGAAGTATCGACAGTCCTTTCACAGGCTACGGTTTTCATAAATATTCGGGAAATATCCAATATTATGGCGGCGGAGAAGGAAAATATGATTTTGAAACCGTCAGAATTGTTACTAAATTTTATGACGATAAAGTGCCTGCATATGATATATACAGAAAAAAATCCGGTGATACAGAATTTAGTCTTCTAAATGAAAACTGTATGAATATTTCATACAGCTCAAAGGATAACAACGGCAATGATATGACTGTACAAGATTATAAGCAACACGGAATTAACAATTTCACCTTTGCAATCAGAGGTAATGACAGACTTACAGAAAACCAAAATATGTATTTTGCGTTTGATGATATAAAGGTGTACAACAATTCCGAATCGGTAAGCTTTGGAGAAAGCATTGACTTTGAAAACGGCGTTTACAGTGTCCTGAACCAAGCAGCAGTGACAGATGCCAAAACACGCAGCGTTGCATTTGGTGACGGAACAAGTGTTGTAGTCAGCGGAAAATCGGAAACAGCGGTTGTTGATAGTACAACGGGGTTTGTTCAAAATGCGCAAAATAAATATTTACAGATTAAAACCGCACCTGAAAACGGAGCGTCTGCATCGAATAAGCTGGTATTAAATCTCTCAGAGCCTATGAAAAGCGATTTTACAGTTAAGTTCAGGTATGCATATAAAATTGATAAGCCGGATAGTTATACGTTGAAAAATAATAACGATTACTTTATTTTCGGACTTTCACAGACTATTGACGGCAGACAGAATATAAACAGTGCATCATACTATACAACAGCAACACTTCGTGTGCGTGAAGACGGATCTTTCCTGAAAAATATTGAAGCCGGTGACGGAAGCCGAGTATTTACATATGTTGATTCCATGATGAAATTCGGGAATGCGGACGAATTAACAGAGCAGTTTAGGGATATAAAAATCGACGTTCATTTCAAGGATGAAAAGACAATTCCGGTTATGACGATTTCATGCAAATACCCCGGAAAAGAGGATTATACGGTTATCGCATCTGATGTTCCGTATACCGGAAAATCATTCACTCTGAACAATTCGCAAACAGATCTTGTTTCGGAATACAAAACAAAGGGTATCGGATCATTTAATTTTGATTTCAGACATTTGCGCGATTCGGAGGCCGCACAAAATGCATATGTATATCATGCAATTGATGATATAAGCGTTCAGAAGGTTAAAAAGCTGATTGTAAATCAGATTAATGCTTATGATGGAACAAGTGCGTTGGTAATCGGTGGTGATATTTCCCAAAAAACAATTTATCCGCAGTTTACAATAACAAATGAATTTGATGAGGATAAATGCGTTTCGGTTGTTGCGGCGTTATATAACAGTGACGGAAAGGTTAAGGAAGTGTCGGTAAAAGATATTGTATGCTCTAAAGAATCGGTTACGAATATTGATAAAGATTCCGGAATCTCGGTTTTGGGACAAAGTGTCGGTGATTATGTGAAGATATTTGTATTTGACAATATGGATAACATATATCCGCTTTCGGATAATTACAGCTCAAAACAGTAATTTACAGTAAACAAGTATTTGATAAAAGAGGGGTTAATTATTATAAACATGATTAAAAGAACAGCAGCATTTATACTCATTTTGACTATGGTCGCAATTTTTGCAGGATGTGAACGTTGTGGTGAGGAAGCTCTTAAAGAGGAAGAAGTGACGTTAAAATGGGTTATATTAGGCCCCGGAATACTTAAGGATTCCGAAATGGTTTGGGAAAGGTTTAACGAGGAGCTTAAAAGTTATTTGCCAAACACAAGAGTGGAATTTGAAGTAATACCGGCATCGGAATACAGTGAAAAATGGCGTTTAATTGCAGCAGGTGAGAAAAGTGTTGATTTGGTCTGGACGGGATATGCAAATAATTTTTTGTCAGAGGTTCAAAAAAATGCATTTTTGCCGTTGAATGATCTGTTAAAAGAATATGGCAGCACACTTTTTTCTCAGATACCGCAGTGGGCATTGGACAGACAAACAATAGGAGGAAAAGTATATGCGGTTCCATGTATGCAGATGATGGTAGAAATTCAATCGGGGCTTGCTGTCCCTCAAGAGTTATATGATAAATACATGGGAGATGAACGAGCAGGGAAGATAGAAAAAATATTTACTTCCGATAAAAAAATAGAAAAAAGTGATTATAGATTTATTGAGGAGTATCTTGAAAATTTAAAAAAAGCGGGAAAGCTTGGAAAGGGTGTTTCTCCGACACTTTTAACAAATATTCTCCCTATGAGATACGGTCATGCTCCGTTTGATATTTCAAGCATCGGCGGAATTGCCTATATTGAAAACGATGACAAGACACTTACCCTTCACAGTAATGATGAGAAAGAAGAAAAAGAATTAAAATCTTATGAAATAATGAGTGAGTGGTACAAAAAGGGATACATAAGAAAGGACATTTTAGAGGTAACCGATTATAAGGCCGATATTGGAGTCCCGGACGGATACGTTATGTGGAAGTCAGAGGATCTTATGGGCAGCGAAGAAAATGAATCCCTGCGTTATGGTATGGATGTAAAAATAATACCGTATGAGGGAAAACGATATATAGGCTACGGATCGTCAAATACAAATACAGCGATTGCCCAAAGCTCGAAAAATCCCGAAAGAGCTATGCAGCTGCTTGTTCTTATGAACACGGAGAAGGGGAAGGATTTATTAAATTTACTTTCATTCGGAATAGAGGGCAGACACTATGTAAAAACAGGGGAAAATCGTATCAGACTTTTGGGAGAGGGAATAATAGGATCACCGAAGCGTGATTACGGTTATAACGATTGGTCTTTGGGAAATGCTCTTAATTCTTATGAAACCCAGTATCAGCCAATGGGATACAAGGAATATTTCAAAGAATTAAATTCCACCGCAGAGTTTTCGCCGCTTATGGGTTTTACATTTGATCCGACCCCCGTGAATGTTGAATTTATGCAATGGATTACAATCTATGATGAATATTCATATTTGATGTGGGGTAAAGCGGGAGCGGTCGATTATAAAAAAATATATAAGGAAATGCGGCATAAACTGAAGCTTGCGGGAGAGGATTTGATATTTAAGGAAATAGAAAGGCAGCTTGGCGAATGGAAGGCTGAAAAGCTGAAGGGACAAGCAAAGGAGTGATTGATATAAAAAAAATCAGATTAATCGGAATAAGCTTTTTGATTATTTTGGAAATGTTTATTTCAATGCCGATTCCGGCTGTTGCAGATGACATAATTAAGCTATATGTCAGTGTGAACGGAAATGACAATGCAATCGGCAATATGGATATGCCTTTGAGAACCGTTAACGGCGCAAGAATGAAAATAAGACAGTTGCGCGGTGAAAATGTTCAAAAACAAGCGGTTGTTTATTTTGAGGATGGCGAATACTATATTGATCAGCGTATCGAATTTGACAGACTTGACAAAAATGTCAGATACGAAGCCATAAACGAGGGCAGTGTAAAGTTCACGGGCGCAGTTAGTCTTGATTTAACAAAAGCTGAAGCGGTAACGGATTCCGAACTGTTAAAACGCGTAAGACCGCAAGCGGCAAGAAATATAAAAAAGATAAATTTAGATGAGCTTGGAATTACAAAAGAAGATTACGGCGAGCTTTATTACAGGGGGGCGTATTCTTTGAAAAATCCCATGATTCCGAATATTTCTCAGAATGCTCAATTTTATGCAAACGGCGTTATGATGAATGTTGCAAGATACCCCAATAGCGGCTTTATGACTGTTGAAAAGGTTTTGGACGCCGGCGGCAAGGTTGAGAAGGGTTCGTCGGAGGATGAGCTTTTAAAGGGTGTAAAGCTTTCGTATTCGGATACGCGCTGCGATTTCTGGAGTACCGCACCCGATGCGAAGCTTTATTGTGAGCTTATGTATGAGTGGGCAGGATTGTCTGTAGATGTAAAAGAGGTAAATACAACGGAAAAATCCATAACAACAAAACAGGCAGTATATGCAGGTGCAAAACCGGGCGGAAGATTTTATATATATAATCTTTTAGAGGAGCTTGACGCCCCGGGAGAATATTATATAGATCGTGAAAATAATATATTGTATTTCTATCCGCCGGATGATATGATGATAAAGAATTTTTCGGTTGATTTCGAGGACAACAAATTAAGCGCTTTGGAAAGACCCGAAAAAAGTGATGCGGCAGGAGCTGTTGTAAAGCTTTATGATGATTTGAATATCGGTGTGAGCAAGCTAAAAGGAGAAGTAAAAATAACCGATACCGGGTTTGTAAGGGATAATCCGGAAAACAACCATTATCTTTTAATAAAGACCGACGGAAGCATTACGGACAGCGTAGGTGCAAAAGCTTATTTGGAATTTTTGGGAGGACTTAAAAATGATTTTACATTAGAGTTTGACTACACCATGGATTCCAATCTGCCGGAGGACGGTACAACCGCAGAACCCGGAAAACCCAAGTATTGGAGTGCAATACACAGAGCATTTGATATGAATGCCGTGCTGGTGAAAAATACAGATATAGTATCGAGAGTTTTTTCTGTCTTTGCGAGCGAGCAATTCGCAGCTGATGTAAATAAGAGCGGATTTACAGGATATTCAACTCCGGATCGGTTAAATAATAAATTTTGCTACGGTAGTGAAAAAAAAGAATACAAAAACAATTTTTGCAGAATAAAACTTGATGTGTTTTTTAATGAGGACAGAGTTCCGTATTTTAATATTTACAGGAAATATAAAGAAGCGTCTGAGTTTGAAATACTTGCGCAGGGAGTAAATGCCGGTGATAAGGATGTAAACGGTAATGTGCTGACCGCAGATGATTACAATAATAACGGAATCGCAAAGCTTACCTTTTCGATATTAAATATGGTAGTCAACGGAGCGTCATATCTTAATTCGGATTATTGGGTTGAGGCGGCAATAGATAATATAGAAATTTATTCTGATAAGAATTTGGGATTGTTTATATCGGATAATCAAAAGCTTGAATTGGGAAAAACATCATCAATGTTCAAATTCAGTGATACCGAGAATATAACATTTTTTGGTATGGAATTTCAAATGGTAAAAAATACTGTTGCAGGGGTGTATGAGAGCAGCAATATTTTGTTTGAAAACTGTGTCATGCATGAGTGTGCAAACACCGCGGTGTATATCGCAAGCGGAAAAGGCAACGGAGTTTTGAACTGCGAAATTTATAATGTTGATAATGGCGTAACAATATCCAACAGTGATGTGGATAATCGCAGACTATTAAAGTCGCAAGGGAATTTTATTATTAATTCTCGGATTCATGATTTTGGAATGATAAACCGAACATATTCTTTCGGCGCGGCGGTAGGAGGCGTTGGAAATTTAGTTGCACACAGTGAGTTTTATAACGGTGCGCATCAGGCGCTTTCGTTGAGCGGCATCAACAATATAGTAGAGTATAACGAATTTCATGATACCAATACAGATACCGCAGATTCCGGATGCATATATACGCAGGGCAATTTTGCAAATCGTGGAAATGTTATCAGGAATAACTATTTCCATGACATTAGAAACGGCGATGAATTTGTTGTTGCGGTATATCAGGATGATTATTCAAGCGGAAATAAGATATATAATAATATTTTTAATAATGTAAAGTATGGAGTTTACATTAATGGTGGCTATGATCAGCAGGTTTTTGAAAATATATTTTATGATACCGACAATGCATTTGAAATGGCATCGGCTGTAGGAGGGGTACTTAACAATATTAAACCGCCGAATGGTGTGTATTATGTAAATTCAGTGTCGTCTATAACAGACAACAAGCTTTGGCGAACGGTGTTTGACAGGCTTTTCGACGAAGATATACATGATGAATATATGCTTTGTCATACACATGCAAATACCGTGAAAAATAATGCATTGATAAATTCTGCTGTCCCGAATATGCAGGACTGGGTTTTGGAGTTAAATACTGTTGATAATAACCGCGTGTACACAAAAGAAAGCGCCTGTATAGAGTTTTCGGGGGATAAGATAATAATACCGGAGGAGTCTGAGCTTTTAAAGGATTTTCCGAATGTTGAATTTTTATCGGAGCATCCGGGTATTTCGGAAAGCATACAGGAATATGTTGACAAACGTTATTCTGCGGTATATACTGTAAACAATGATAAAATTCTTGACGGACTTGACGCAAAAATAATAGATGTAACCGATGAGGGCATTTTAATTTATAATGGTATGGGAAAGAATGAAAACGCAGTGATTATAGAAGCTGTGTATGATAAATCGGGAATTTTGCGTATGGCGGAAAGCAGGAATGTTATATTGAAACCGCAAAGCGAATTTTATGCAGGCTTTGACATGAGCGGAATAAGCGAGGATGACATTATTAAATATTTTGTATTTAAAAATTTTGATAATATGAACCCGGCAGCACGGCCATATTATTGATTATGGGAGGTTTTTAATGAAAAGAACAATAACTTCAATACTTTGTGCTTTAATGTTATTTCAAATAACATCTTTTTCGGCAGAAGAGAAAAAAATAACCGAAATTTATGTTTCTGCGGACGGAAACGATGAGGCATCCGGATCGATCGATGATCCTCTGTTAACATTAAATGGCGCAAGGCTTAAAATCAGACAGATGAGAAAAGACGGAAATGACGCAAGCTTTAATGTTTTGATTCGCGGCGGTATTTATAATTTATCTGAGGGAATAAAATTCACAAATGAGGATTCTGCAGCTGCGGGTCAGCTTATTACATACAGCGCATATGATGATGAAGACGTGGTCTTAGTCGGCGGAAAAGGCTTGAAGGGTACAGATTTTTATAAAATTGACGATGAGGATATTCTAAAAAGAATACAGGTTAAGGTACAGGATAAAATTGTCGGATATGATCTTAAAAAAGACGGAATAACGCGTGAAATGATTGGCGAGGTTTATACTCCGGGTCCGTATACATCGTATAACAAATTTTTTCCGGCACAAAACATAAGTGCAATGCTGTTTTATGACGGGGAACTGATGACTGTATCAAGATGGCCCAACAGCGGTTTTGCTAAAATTAAAAATATTATATCCCGCGGCGGAGTAGGTCCCGGACAGTCGGCAAAAAATGCAAGTGATACAGCGCTTATGCAGGGCTTTACAATAGGATACGATGATGTTAACATAGACAAATGGGTAACAGCGCCGGATGCTATGCTTTATTGTCAGGCATATTATGATTGGGCAAGTCTTACCACAGCTCTCGGAGAGATTAATCCGAGAAAAAGAACGCTATCCTCAAAATATGCTGTGCATCAGGGTATAAGAGTCTATGCCGACGGTCAGGCAGGGGGGCAGTATTATGCGTTTAATCTTTTGGAGGAGCTTGACGCGCCGGGAGAATATTATATCGACCGTGAAAACATGATACTTTATTTTTATCCGCCCGAAGATGTCGGAGAGGACAGCGTTATTGATATATCACTTATGAAAGATAATATGATGTCTTTTGAAAATGCAAAAAACATACATATAGAAAAACTGAATTTCAAAACTGCAAGAAACGGTTTTGTAAACATGAATAACAGTGAGAATATACGGTTTTCACAGTGTAATTTTAAAGGCTGTACGGCAGATGCGATAAAAATTGTCAACGGATATGAGTGTGGTGTGGTAAATTCCGAAATTTCAAATGTAAATGTCGGTATAACCGTAAGTGCCGATCGTAATAACAATGAATATTTAAAAGCACAGAAGCACTATATTTTGAACAATCACATACATGATTGGGGAATTGTAAGTCCGATTTATACTATGGGAATAAGCATGAGCGGAACAGGGTGTGTTGTTGCGAAAAATACCATGCACGGAGCTACTCATCAGGCAATTGCCGCATACAGCATAAACTGTGTGTATGAGTATAATGAAATATATGACACAAATCGTGAAGTAGATGATTCGGGGGTAATATATGCCCAGGGAAACAATGCACAGCGAGGGAATGTTTTCAGGTACAACTACTTTCATGATATACCTTCAAAGGGCTTTGTTGCCGGAATATATCAGGACGATACCTTCAGCGGAAGTACAATTTACGGAAACTTGTTTGTAGGCTTAGATACAGGCATATTTTTAAATGCCGGACACTATCATACGGTTTATAACAATATTTATATTGATTGTCGAAGAGATATTGGCGCCGGAAATGCACAGGACAGCACATATTTAACAAATCAGACATCGGGAGTATACTACAATGCGGCAAAGAACGTAATGTTTGACAATGAAATATGGAGAAGGGTATTCCCGGGATTATTTGAATGTGATTATTCAACGGAATATGTAAGATACGGAAGAAACAACCATTCGTATGACAATATTTCTGTAAATTCCGGTGAGGACAGTTTAACAAAATGGTCAACCACATATTCGGTTTTTGAGCCGGCGGTAAAATATTCATTGGGCGCACTCAAATTTTCAGATCCCGAAAACGGAAATTACAGAATAGAAGACAAAACCTCTGTAATCTATACTGATTTTAAGAACTTTAAGTATGATTTCAGAAATTCTTATTCCGATATTCCTTTGCAGGAAACAGAAATACAGGAATTTATAGACCACTCTGTTACAATCCCTGATGATCTGCTGGCTTATGTAAAGGAAGAGGAATTAAAAAAAGCAAAATCAGAAGTGGTTGTTGCAGCTGTAAATATTCCGATTTATTTTAAGGAAGGAAAGTATCGGGTAATTGATGATGAAAGCTTATGCCCTCCGTTTCTGTCAGATGGAACGCTTATGCTTTCCGAGAGCTTTTTTGAAAATGCTTTCGGAATAAAATCGGAAACTGCCGAAAACGGAATAACAGTAGAAAAGGACGGGGAAAAATACCAAATAACGGATTTTATAAAGAAAAATGATAAGCTTTATTTGCCGGCAAGAAAAACATTGGGGTATTTTTCGTACGGTATACTGTGGGATAACAACGGTACGTTTGTTATTGTACCGCAAGAATTTGAAAGTGAGTTTACGGTATCAGATTACAAAAATACGTTTTAGTAGGAGGATATAAATGAAAATACTGACTGCATTTTTGACTGTGACATTTTTATTATGTTCACATACGGCATTTTCGGAAGAAAATATAAATGTCAGGCTGTTGGCAAGCCCTGCCACACATACGGTGAGAATCAGAGGAGAAGCTTGTACAAAAACCGAAAAAAACATTGTTTTGACAGTTGTTTACCCCGGGTATGACATAGATGATAAATATGTAAATATTAATGAGGCGGTAAACAGGATAATTCCGATAAAAACCGAAAAAAACGGTTTGTTTGAAGCATCATATGAGCTGTCGGAAGATGCACCCTTCGGGAAATATTCGGTATATATAAATGACGGGTGCGGTATTTATTCACACAGTGCCTGTTTTGATCTTAAAACCTCCGCCGAGGTAAAAACTTGTGTAGATGAATTTAATTCATCGGTAAATGAGCTGACTTTAAAAAAGCATAGCGATGTATTCGGAACGGATATTATTGCGGAGTATAACTTATTTACAGAAGAACAAAAAAATATAGTGTGGGAATATATGAAATTATTGAAGGAAAATGAAAAAGGAAAAGCATTTTCAGATAATGTATCGGTGTCTGATGCCTTTTATAAAGCTGCCGCTGCAGTAAAGATGAATTATTCCGATAATGCGGGCGAAACGCTTGAAAAGGTTTATAAGGATCTTGGATTTGACATATCGGAATATTACAATAAATTGTCGGACGAATATAAAAACCAATTCAGGCAAAATGTTGATATTAAAAATACAGATGTGTTAAAAATGAATGATGTTCTTGACAGGGCCGTTAAGGTTTCCTATTTTAACCGGAGTAGCCGCGCGGATATCAAAGATACAATAGATATGCTTTGCGAAGAAATTGGAATGGATATAAAGGAGGGCTCCGATTTCAGAAAATGCAGTAATCAGGCAGATATTTATATCGCGCTTGCAAAGAAGGATGACTTTAAAAGCTTTGAAGAAATAAAAGATTATTTTGATTCGCAGGTAAGAAATTCACTCTCAAAGGGGTCTTCGGGCAGCAATTCTCAAGGCGGAAGCTCCTCCTCGGGAGGCTCAGGCAATAAGCAGACGCAGAACATTGAAATTTCCATACCTCCCACAACCGAAATAAAGGATGAAATTTATTTTACCGATATTGATGATGTGGAGTGGGCAAAGGAAGCAATAACAAGCTTATACAAAAAGAATATAATATCGGGAACGGGAGAAAAGAAATTTACTCCGCATAATCCGGTCAGAAGAGAAGAATTTGTAAAGATGCTTGTAAATGTTTTCGGAGTTTATGACAAAGAAGCACAAACGGAGTTTACAGATGTTGACAAGGATAGCTGGTATTATTCTTATATCGCAAGTGCATACAAAATAGGAATTGTTAACGGTCGGGAGAATAACACCTTCGGTGTGGGTGAAAATATCACGCGTCAGGATATGTGTGTTATGCTGTTTCGTGCGGCAAAAGCGTTGAAAGTTGAGTTAAAAACTGGAGAAAATGTGCATTTTGAAGATGAAGAATATATATCTGATTATGCAAAGCAGGCAGTAACCGAACTTTCATCGGCGGGTATTATAAACGGTGTCGAAAACGGTTATTTTGATTTTGACGGTACGGCAACAAGAGCAATGGCTGCGGTTGTTACGGACAGAATTATGAAATACAGATAAGAGGTGAAGAGATTATGACCAAAAACAGCAGAAAAGCGCTATTACTTGTCGCAGTATTTTTATTTGGTTTAATTATGCCGAATGCAATGGCAAAGATAAAGCATGAAGACGATGATTGCAAAAAAATGCTGTATGCGTTTGGTATTTTGGATGAGTTGATTCAAGAACCGGAGGATGAATACATAACAAGAAAAGAATTCTCACAGCTTTGTGCGTCGGCTGTAAAAGCAGAGCAGCGATCAGAAAATAAGTCGGGGAATATATTCAACGATTGTTTGCCCGATGATGACGGATATTCTGATATTTATGCATTGCTTGATTTGGGAATTATATCGAAAGCTGATTTTTTCAGACCTGATGATACAATTTCATTAAATGAGTGCGTTAAGATTATGGTATCGGCGCTTGGATATGACAGTATAGCAAATGCACAGGGGGGCTATCCAAACGGATACATGAATACGGCAGACAAAATCGGACTGTTGGAAAATGTGAGCTACGATGCACAAGTTACCCGAAAGACAGCGTATAGGATAATCTTTAATTCCCTTAATATTAATTTGTTGACACCCTCTTCGGGCAAAAACGGAAATATTGTATATGACAACAAGAGCAAAAATACAATTCTATCGGTATATTACAATATTATAAAAGACGAAGGTGTTGTTGAGGCAAATAATATGACCTCCATAAGTGATTATGAAGGAAATTCAGGATTGAGTGATAATTACGTTACAATAAACGGCAAGGATTATTTTGTTTCGGATAATGAAGCTGCAAAATATTTGGGTTTCAAAATTGAATTTTATTATATAGATGATGATTCCTGCGAAATTGTTTACTTTATCCCTGAGCGTGCCGACGAATTATATATTGCATCCGAAAATATTCTGGACACTACGGAGGAAAACAGGGTACATTATATTGAAAATGACCGGGAATATGAACTAAAGGCAAATCTTTCCGATGATGTAAGAGTTATTTATAACGGAAAATACTATCCGTTTTATTCAAAATTCGATCTTATGCCAAAGCAAGGATATTTAAGGCTTTACAGTACGAAACAAAACGGCATATATGATATTGTATATATTGAAGATGCAAAGATGTTTGTTGCGGATTTCGCAGAGGATGACAGAGTATATCTTAAATACGGAGCTTTATATAACGGGAAGAATTACATTTCCTGCAATGACGATACAATAGTTACTATAGACGGGAAAACCGCACAGCCCGATCAATTCACTGAATGGGATATAATTTATTTAACAGCCCCAAAGGATAATTCTTTTTTAAAACTTGAAACAAGTTTTAACAGAGTATCGGGTACTATCAGTTCATATTCAAGTGACAGCGTAAATATTGACGGGAGAAAATATGAAATAAATGAAAACGGCTATTTTGATATGTCAGCATTTGCCATCGGCTCAATTGTCGATTTTTATCTTGATGTGAATGATAGGGTGGCTGCCGCCAACGGCATTAAAAATGCAGGTGGAGATGATTTGAAATACGGATATATTGTTAAGGTGACAGAAGACGATGATGAAACAAGGGTATATACGACCCTTTACGATATTGACAACTTAAAGTTCGTAAGATACACGATGTCGGAAAAGGTAAAGCTCTACAGCCGGGATAATCACTTGGGAGAAAAAGTAAAAAAACCTGAGGCACTGAAGGAGAGAATGCTGGAATTGGGCTACGGACAGACGGTAAATGAGCTTGTAATGTATTCTGTTGACGAAAACAAAAATATAATCGAACTTTATTATCCTATAGAGGAGAATCAAATAAAGGGTGATGAAAAGTATCCGCTTGTTCAAAACTGCAACAGAGACAGCAGCAACTCAAAAAACGAAGAAAGAGTTTATTATCAGGGAAAGCTTGCATTTGCATATAATTTGTATAAAACAAAAATTTTGCAGGTGCCAACCGATGTGACTTCCGAGAAAGAATATGCATATGTTCCCGTGTCATCAACCGGATACGGAAGCAATAACAGTATCTTCCCCAACATCCGACTTTACAATGAGGATAAAAACGGAAGTGTGCCTGTGGGTATGATGTTTGTATCATCTGCAAGTACCGGTACGTCATTCGAAGCAGATTCCTATATTGGAATGGTTCTTGACAGCTCCTATACATTAGACAGTGATGACATGGCGGTTTATCGGCTTAATGTGAGAGGAAACAGCGGAGAAAAAGTGCTTTATCTTGATGAGAACTTTTCATATAACGGAGAAAAGGATTTTTATCCGCAAGAGAATATCAGAGAGTTAAAAAAAGGCGATCTTATTCAATATGAATGCAATAATGCCGGATATATCACCAAAATAAGGATTCTTGCCAAAATCAACAATCTCGGTGATTATCGTATAACCGATATTAAATCGAATCCGGGAGAACTGTATGATGTCCCCACAACGGTAATTCACTTTACATACGCAAAGGTGGCAAAAACCGATGGGGGAAATAAAATTACCTTTACAGGAAAAGACGGTCAGAGCTTTTCGTATATTTTCAATAATGATAATGGTAATATGCAAAGCGTTGTTTGCTGTAAAATTAAAAATAATACCGTATCAATCGAGAATATAAGTTTTGAAGATATTCATGAGGGCGATGAGATGATGTTAAGGTGGAAATATTCCGGAATATGGGATGCATATGTGATCAGAGAGCAGTAGCCGGATGTTTTGCGAAAGGAGACATTAGATTACGGATATGATGATAAATAGTTTAAAAAGAAATGTATACAAGCTGTTTGTGATTTCTATTTTCCTGTTTACTGTAAATGCTGTATCGGCAGAGGAACAGTATATACCGATTATTGAAAATATAGATTTTGAAAACACAGAGCTTGCGGATTTTAAAAGAGATTATAACGAGGCAAAGGAAGCAAAATTTTTCTATGACAAAACAGAGCTTGTTATTCGCGGTGGAAATGCAAACGGAAGCGGCAAGGCGGAAGTTATAAACAATGAACAGCTTCAAGAGGAGTTTGGAGAAAGTATTGAAAATTCATCACCCGAAAATAAGTTTTTGCTTTTGAGTGTAAGGGGCGATAGCAAAAATGAGAGTTCACTGCGATTTGATGTTAAGCCGGAGAAACCGTTTTTCGAAGACTTTGTGGTGGAATTTGATTTTGCCGCAATGCAATACGTACCTCGTGACGGTGAAAATCCGACGGGAAAGGCCTCGTATTGGAGAGCGCAGCACAGAATACTTGATTATTGTGGGTCTGTAAGCTTGCCGGGAACAGCGTCATCAAAGATCTTTTCGATATATGCGGACGGTGTATACGGCGCAATACCATTTTCAAATAATCCGGGGTTCACGGGATGGAGTGCTCCCGACAGAATCAATTCAGCACCTTATGCGAGTGACGAATATAAAAACAAGTTTATAACCGTAAGAGTTGCAACAAAATTCACGGATGGGAAAATACCGACTGCAAGCTTATATATTAAGACAGGGAATGATGAAGATTTTCAGCTGATTAGAGAAAATATTCCCTATAGCAACAAAAAGTCTGACGGCACGGAAATAACTCCGGAGGATTACATCGAAAAAGGAATTGATATATTTTGGTTCTCTGTTTTTAACAGGGTTGTAAACGGAACTGTTTTTTTAAATGAAAATTACAGAATAAATTTTGCATTAGACAATTTAAAGGTCTATAAACAGCCTCAGATTATATTACCCGATATTATTTCAGATAATATGATAATTCCGGACAGCAGTCAGTTTTGTATAAACGGACGCGGAGCCGCATACGGTGCAAAGGTTTTGGTGCAGCTGTTTAAGGATACGGATTATACATTTGAGAATCCCGTTTTTTCTGCCGAAACGACAGCCGATAACAGAGGAAGCTGGGAGGTGCAGGATATTAGTGTGCCTGATAAAGCTGATACTTTTATATTAAGAATATCTACCTCCGGAATTTCAAAGGATATTAAAAATGTTAAGTTTGGTGAGATATGGCTGTTTGATGAGAAAGAAGCGCATGCTCTGACTCCCAATACCCTACAGAATTTACAGGTAAGATATTTTGAAGTGAGCGGAGTATCGGATGAAGGGTTAAACGGCAAATGGATTTATGAGAAGGTGCCTGATGATATATATTCTGTTTTGTCGGGAATTAATGAAAAAACAGGTGAAACTGTCGGCGGTATAGCAATATATGATGATATAAAAGACTCCGTAAAAGCTTTAAGTCCTAACGGTGTTATATATAGGGCAGGCATGGAGGAAAGTACTGAGGAAATCAAAGAATATATCAACAGCATAAGAAACCGAATTCAAAATGATGAACTCAAAATAATAATTAACGGCGAAAATACTAACACGGATTTCAGTACATTGTATTTACAAACAGACGATAACGTAAATATTGCGTATCATAAAGATGACTGTGCAAGCGCTTGTATGATGTTAAAGCCGGCAATTCCGGTCTTTGTGAACACAATACAAAACAAAGCATACATTGTATTTGCAAATGTAGATCAGCTTGATGAGAATATGTTTGTGAAGGAAGATTTTTCGGTGTGGGATATTGAGGACAACAAACAGAGTATTGAAGATGTTACAGTACAGGGTAATATGCTGATTGTGACCTGCAATACCGACAGCAGTCCGGCAAAAATAACATATGATAAAAACAGCAGGACGCTGCCGAATTTTTCAAAATTGTATACAGCTCAGTTTAACAGTATGTTTGATATTTCGCCGAAAAAGGCACGAGAGGTATTTGACACTTATTTGCAATGCATACAATCAAATGCGGAATTTACAGACAGCTCTGTGGTATTAACGCCGTTGGGAGATGGTGAGTACGGATTTGAAACAAAAAGGGATTATTTAAATACTAATGCCGACTCAACAAAGATAATGTACAAATATAAGGCTTTGGGAACGGGAAGCGCAAAACTTTATATAAACGGAGGCTTGTTTGCTGATTTGCCTGAAAACGAGGCGGAAGTGCGTCTTGAGCTTTCTCAAAAAGGCATTGAAATGTATGTTAACGGCGAAATCAGAGAAAATAATACAGAATTTGCTTTTGAAGAAATAAACAATATATCACTTTTATTTAACGGCTTTGGCGAGGTTAAAACAGAGTATTTTAATATTGAAATGACAAGCTTCAAAAAAGCATTGGAAGCGGTTTTTGCAATTGACGCTTTGCCTGAGGCAGAAAATGCCGAATACAAAAACAAAAACGAAATTAAAAAAGCGTGGGATTTGTATGAGGGATTAAATGAGCAGGCAAAAAGTATAATTCCGGTCAAAAAAGCGGAAAAGCTTTTGGAGCTGCATGAAGTATTGACGGAATTTATTAAACATGATGAGAACATCGTAAATGATATTACCGTTAATGATGTATCAATCGATGAAAGCAAAATAGCCATAACGATACAAAATGATGCAGAGCTTTATGAACACGGGGTATCGGTAACGGCTGCCGTGTATAAAAATGATAAGATGATAAAGCTTTATAACATTGATGAATACATTCCGGCAAAGAGCAAGGATATAAAATTAGAATTGGATGCGGATGCCGCAGACGGAGATACTTTATATATTCTTGTTACAAACGGAATCAAAAACGGTTACTTATTTTATGAACCAAAAAAGATAATTTTAAAATAATTAAGAGGGAGAAATGATGATTATGAAAAAAATAATTGCTATATGTGCAGTTTTGACAATTGCGGCAGCAATGCCGGCAGCAGCGGAGGAGCATACCGCAAAAACCGTAAACGGTCATGCTAATGTATGCGGAAAAATGCCGGGGAAACAGGGTGAAACCGTTACCATAAAGGTTACGAATGGGGACACAATACAACATATTGATCAACAAAAAATTGACAGTAACGGACAATACAATTTCAGCTTTGAATATGACCCGTCATACACGGTGCTTGTAAACTATAACGGTACGGCAGTTAATGAAAGCATAACGGCGGCAGAAGCACTTACATATTTTGATGCGGATATAAAGCTGGCGGAGAACGGTGATGTGGCAAAGCTTTTTGCAAATATAAACAATATATATAATTTTGATACAGCAAATAGAAATATTAAAATTATTACCGCTTTTTACGATGAAAATGAAGTCTTGATGGGAACGGGAGTATATGAAAATGCCGAATTTAATAAGGATATGGTAAGAAAGATGAACATTCCGTCGGGCAGTACAAAAATTAAATGCTACTTATGGGAGGATTTAAAACCGTTAATTGCAGGAGTACAAAAGAATATAGGTGAAAATAAGAGTATAAGCTGTTGGGGTGACAGTTTAACCTATGGAGTAGGAGCAGACAGCGGTAAATCCTATCCGGCAGTATTGCAGGAGCTTGTCGGTGGTAATATTACAGTACACAATATGGGTATCGGCGGAGAAACAACCGCAACAATCGCCGCACGTCAGGGCGGTGTACCGTTCAAGCTTTTATCGGATGTTACAATTCCGGCGGATAAAAGTGCAGTTAATGTTTGGTTAGATTCTACAGCACCGTTGGTGCAGCCGGGTAATGATGGAATTAATCCATGTTATATAGATAACATCATGGGAACGCTTACATATGATAATAACACGGGAAAGTATTATTTTACGAGAAGTGAGGCAGGAGATGCTAAAAAAGTTCTTGCAGGAAGTGAAATCATTACAAACGCATCATTGGAAAAAAGCGGTGATATTTCAATAATATTTACCGGTGCAAATGATGAGCTGATCTATGAGCATCAACAAAATGCACTGATCGAAAGACAAAAAAATATGATTAAAAAGCTTGGAGATAATCCGGAATATATTGTAATCGGTATTACAACCAAAACGCTTGATGAGAGACATGACATAAATGAGCTTATGAAGAAAACATATGGCAATAGATATATTGATATGAAAACATATCTTTCAGACGAAAAAACTTATCAGGATAATAACATAACACTTACCGATGAGGATAAGCAGGATATTTCGGAAGGAAAAATCCCGAGAAGCATTTTAATTTCCGACGGAGTGCATTTTAATAATGTCGGCTATAAATTAATAGCAAACAAGGTTTATGAAAAGCTTTCGGAGCTGGGAATAGTTGTGGGTAAGTAAAGAATAATTAATGATTGCTGAACAAGTATGAAACGAAGTTGCATAACGGCTTACAAGCGTTTCAGAATTGTTCGGGCGCAAGGTGTTTATGCATTTTTGCAAAAAACATTGCACTTTGTGTTGGGTGTCGTCTCCCGACATCCAACACAAACAGTCAGTCAATCAATGTCGTGAACCTAAAAACAACATTTTTATGCTGTTTTTAGGAGTGAAATTAAAAATTTAACACAAATGGTTTCGCAAAACTATTTGATCAGTCTTCTTTTTTTCATAAAAGCAGTGGGGCTACAAATAAAACAAGCCCTTTGTCAGGTTATATCTATGATAAATTATCAGAAAAATCACTGCTTTGAGGAATGCGGAGAGTAACTGTGACACCCTGCTTTCCATCATCTCTTTTGGAAATTTTTATATGATAGTTGTTTCCAAAAATAAGGCAAATTCTCTGATTAACGTTATTTAAGCCTATATGCTCGGCATAAGTGGTGTTATTGTCGGCAAGCCTTAGGTTTAAAGCTTTCAATTCATTTTCCGGTATACCGATGCCATTATCCGTGACGGTCATAACAATATCATTGCCGTCAATAAATCCGCAGACTGTAATTAATCCTGCCGCATCCTTTGGTTTAATGCCGTGTTCATATGAATTTTCTATAATTGGCTGCAAGCACATTCTTATAATTTTATAATTCAAAATATTTTCATCAATTTCCCATAGACAATTAACATTATGGTTAAATTTAAGCTGTAAAAGATTAACGTATTCTTTTGTATAACTGATTTCGTCATTAATCGTCACAAAAAATCCGCTGTAATTTGAGCTTGTCCTCAAAAGCTTTGCAAGTGAGAAAAGCGACTGCGATACTACATTGTTCGTCCCCGTTTGTGCAATTGCAAGCCACCGTATATTGTCAATTGTATTAAATAGAAAATGCGGATTGATTTGAGATTGCAGAGAGAAAAAGTTGGCTTGCTTCAGCAGCTTGAAGCGTTCATCAAGCTGTTCTGAAAGCTCGTTGTTTTTATTTATAACCATATCTATATTTTTCAAGATAAATTCAAGCTCGTTTATTTCATTCTTTAAACCTTTACCGTATGAGACAGAAAGCATATTTGTTATTTTGGCAAAGGGCTTGTAGGTATGCCATGAGACAATGCATGATAATATAATACTGCATAAAATAAGAATAATTATATTTTTTAAAAGATAGGAAACGGTACGGTTTTTTATATCTTTATAATAATTCATATATGACAATGAAATATACTTTATGTTTTTAAATTGTGAATTTTTTACGTTTACGGTATATTGAGCGTCTTTATCACTGTAAATTGCCGTAAAGGCATCATCACATTTATAATAGTTTTTTAGACAGTTAATGTTTTGGGCGTTTTGCGTAAGATACTCAGGAACTGTTGAATAGATAATATTTCCGTTGTTATTTACAAGAAAAAAGCTAAACAGGTTTTTTTCTGATTTTATCATTTCCGATAATTTGAAGGTATCGATATTTACAGCGATAAAACCTATAAATTTTTCGTTTTTATAATCAAAAAAAGGTCTTAAAACAGTAATTACTGATGGAAAGTTATCATATTTAAACTGTGAATATATCGAGATTGCAGATGTGTTCGTGTAATCTTTATAGTCAAACCATTCCAGAATTTGATTTTGAGTGTCTGATTCGCAAATTAAAATATCGCTTTCAAGAGAATATAAAAAAATAGAATCGATATATTGATAAATTGAAATATAATTAATCAGCTCACTTCGTATTGAACTGTGATCAGGGTATAAAAGATTATATTTATTGCTGTTCATGAATATTTCAGTTGTATTTTTGCTTGCAAGCGTTGTGGTAATATTTTCGCAGGTGTTAATTACCGTATCAACGGATTGTGACAATTGCTTTAGAGAATTGACATTATATGTATTAATTTCATCGGTAAAAATAGAGGTCAGCTGACTTGAAAATATATTCAGATTAATCAGCATAATTATTATGACCAAAGAAAAGATTAGCATAAAGTTTTTTGTGAATATGCTTTTAAAAGAAAAGCTGGGGGTATAGTGCAGCAATGTATGTGAGCATTTACGAATACGGTTTTTTGTCTTTGTAAATTCTTTCATTTAAATCTTTCCTTTCGTAGATTTATGTAAATCATTGAGTAATTTTTAATCCTTTGTATTTGATTGAGGATTTTTTTTGTACTCGGATGGTGATACCTTATTATACAGCTTAAATAATTTGGAAAAGTATTTTGCGTTTTTGTAGCCTGTTTTATATGCAACATTCTCTATTGACATATTTTCCTTCAAATACCTTTTTGCATAGTCCATTCTGAGCTGTGTAATATAATTATGAATACTCTTGCCTGTCGTTTTTTTGAAATATCTTGAAAGGTATACAGGGTGCACATAGACATAATTTGCAATATCATTTATAGAAATATCATTGCAGTAATTTTGATTGATATATTGGCAGGCCTTTTGTATTATTTCGGGCATATTATCATTTGTGCTGTGATTCTGCAATGCCAAAAACATTTTTTCGGCATAGGATAACAGCTGACCTCGCTCGTGGGGCAGATTGTCCTCAAAAGTAATATCGGGGTATTTATCCTTTACTATTTTATTCATTGTTGATATACATTCAAAAAGAGTTTTATTATCAACGGCATTTAAAAAATTGCTTATTTTAAACACAATGCCGTGGTATTCTTCGGGGGATTCCGAAAAGCTGTGTGAAAATAAAACCTTTAAAATAGTAACAAAGTCTTCAACATTGTTTGTTGTGTCAATATTAAAATAACACGATTTACCTGCAAGAATATTGCTCATGTTACTATACCCTATTAAAAGATAATGATATGATTTTGTTTGTAAATCAGTTTCAAGGCTCTGTGATACCGACAAGAAACATGAGTTTAAAATCTCTTCAACAGATTGAACGGTATTATCGGGTATAAAACAAATAAATTTTATTGTATCATGGTTTGTAAGATAATGAAAAATACGAATATCCTTCGTGTCAAAATTAAGGATATAGTTTGTAATCGCTGTGTATAGGTTTGTTTTTTTATAATTCCATGATTCGTAAAGCTCGGAAAAATTCAAAATTTTCAATGCGGCAATGTATACATATGAATCCTTATATTCAGACAAATCCAGCTTTGAAAGCCTATCCGAAAGAACGGTTTCATCCGATATTGCACCATTGAAAAGATCAAGAAAAAATTCTTCAATCATATTTGACACGATTTTCATATTTGTCTTATAGATATCCTCATGCAAACGATGATCGGAAATTTTATCTTGAATTTCAACCAGAACTTTGTTCAGTTCATCAATGTCCACGGGCTTTAACATATAGCGGTATGCGTTATATTTTACGGCGGTTTGAGCATATTCGAACTCACCAAATCCGCTTAAAAGAATTACATATGTTTCGGGGGTGTTTTTATGTACATATTTTAAAACATCAATACCGGATAAATGAGTCATTTTTATATCGGTTATAATTACATCAACACGATTATTATCAAGAAATGAAATTGCCTGTTGTCCGTCTAAAAAGCATCCTGCAATTTGGAAGGATTCATCAAATGTTTTAATTATATTACAAAGACCGTGGCAAATATTTATCTCATCATCGATAATCACTATTTTCATTACATAAGCACCTCCGGATTATAATGCATATCAGCTAATCGTAAACTGTGGGCATACAATTAATTGATAAATAATATATATAATAATTTTACCATAAATCATGGGCAATATCAAGCAAAATGTGTGTAAAAATCATAGTTTTTGAATAAGTAAGAAACGTGTTAATAAAATGTAAAAAAAAATTAATATCACAAACGGTTACTTTTTGAGGAAATAAAAAATGGCATAATGTATGCTGAAATTTGATTGAAATTCTGTTTGGGCTGACTGTAGTCAGACAAAAGTGCAAGGCTTTCGGTAAAAAAAGCGTAAAACCAAAACAGAGCCCAACAACTGTCAGGCTCTCGTTTTAATCGTATTAACGATAGTTGTATATTTCTTTAATCTGTATGCACATAAGTCAAACAGCATGGTTATTCATATATTACTCTATATCGATTTTTAATGAAATTCTGTCTTTTCCGCAAACGGCAGCGGCTTTATAATGACCGTTTCGGTTAGCATAAACCGCATTTTTTTCTATTATATTGTTATCTGTAGTATAACGGCAACGGTGACCTTTATATGTAACTTCTACGCACTTTTCGCAAGAGGATATTTCTGTGT
The DNA here is from genome assembly GCA_034101885.1 of Clostridia bacterium. Classification (GTDB taxonomy): domain Bacteria; phylum Bacillota; class Clostridia; order UBA1381; family UBA1381; genus RGIG1988. The sequence continues at coordinate 57,613 of JAXEIW010000147.1, forward strand.
TTTGCTTGCCGTCAAATTCTAAAATCGGAAACAGAATTTCCAATGCGCCGTTACCCTCGACGGTAATTTCAACCCCGGCATCGGAAACGGTGCAGGTTTCGTAAAACAAAACTCCGTAATCTGATTTACATTCGAATTTTGCTTGAACATACATTTCGGTTGTTTTCTTTTCGATTAGTTTATATTCGGTCTGATTGTCAAGGGCATATACAAATCCCTTATCTGTCTCTATTCCGCCGCATATTGAAAAAGGTGACGAATTTGATATATCAAGTGTATAATTCGGGTTTTTGGTAAAAGGCACAGACAGGCAAATGGTTGACGGTGCTCCTGCTTTATGGACTCTGCCGATTCCGCTTGAATCGTAATGTTCATCGGCAGCTGTGTCAAATTCGACAAAGTAATCGTTGTACTTACAGAATACTTTATGAAACCAATGAGATGTTTCACAAATGTAGTTGTCATTTTTTGCCGGACAAGCTGTCTCGGGAATATCGTCATCTGCCATTACATAGGCCATATATGACCACGAGGCGATTGTCACCATATATTTGTCAAAATAGGCATATTCTTCACAACCATATTTGCTGTCGGTATCATAATAGTTTTTGACATGGTGCATACATCCCTCTTTTAGCCATGAATATATATTATCCACAGCAATTGTTGCAGCCTGCTTAAACATACCCGCTTTTTTTATATTGCCGCACTTTTTTAATGCAGAAGCATAGTATTCACAAAGTGCGGCATAACAAGACTCATTATGCAGAAATTGGTTGCTCCTTCCTCCAAACGGGATTTCGCCGGTAACTGACTGCATATACAGCGTTATATCCTCCGATTTCATCAAAAAATTCTCAAGTACATTTTTTGAAATTCCGTCAAATCCGAAATAAAGTGCTATTGCTAATTGAAGTCTTGTTACCAAATCATATAAAATCGGCTCATTAGGATCACGATACATACCATTTTCATCAAAAGATAAAAGCTGAGATGCAATCTGATTTTCTATGAAATCACTTTTGTCACCGATGCATGCATACTTTCTGAGCTGTTCGCTCGCAGCGCCGAAAGCCGCCCAGTTATTTATGTGCTTCGGGGGTATCGAGGCAATTGCAGTGTAGGTTGAAAGGGGTTCTAACTTTGCTAATTCTCGTCTCCATCTATCAGTAATACTTTTATCACATATGCCTGCTTTTTCAACCTCAAGCAGACAAAATACAATTTCCTTTATAGAAAAATCATTGCCAACGGCGGTACCGTTTTTGAAAAATGAATTTTGATATTCATTGCAGCATAAATCCATCATAAGAATGAAATCGTCTTTTAATTCGGTTTTTCTGCCATGTGAAATTAAAATACCGAGATTAGCCGTTAATCTTGGAAAACCGTGCTCGCTGATCCCGTTCTTTACGACAGTATCGGTATATTTCTTGATATGTTCCTTTGTGTATACGTTTACAACCAATTCCATCAAATCAATATACTTTTCTTTTATGTCAACCGACCCTTTCAACATATTTATAGTATTTATTTTTGTATTATATTACTTTAAAATGGGGTTGTCAAGTAATTCGTTTTATATGCTCAAAAACAGCGTCCTCTCCCTTTTCACTTAACATTATCAGCCATTCCTCAAGCAAATCGGCATTTTTTTCGTGCATATATTTTCGTGCTTTGGAATTATAGTAATACTCAAGAGAGTGTTTTTGATTATAGTTATCTCCTTGATATATTTTGCTTGCGGCAACACGGTCGCAGAACATTTCTTTTACATATTTGAGCGGCATTTCCACAGGTTCAATTTCGTGTGTTTCCCTGTTATAGTCATACCAGTATTCAAAATGATGTTTGTTTCTGCCCTTGTGATGAATCCATGCCTTTGAATAGCCGAAAAGCTCACGTTCTTTATCGTTGGGACTTTTTGTGCCCTGATAATATTTTGCGCCGATCCAAAACTCACAGGGAGAATATTTTGACAAATCGTGAAAAAGCCCCTGAAAACCTATTCCGGCTTTAAAACAATGCCGTATGACTTTGTGACGGTGCTTTGTAATTGTTTTAAAATGTCCTATAATATTCATTATGTGTTTGATTCCTTTCAAAATATTCTGCATAAAAATAATAGCATAAACTTGGGAAAAAGTCAATTAAATATGATAATATTTTTTAAAATCAGAGGCTATTATGTTAATATTCAGGTTTAAATTATTGTTTAGATGCGTAATTATTTAAAATAATAAGTGTTAATCCGCTGATTTTTATTGCCTGCAAAGTTATATCTTGACATTTCCAACCATTAATAAATATTTTGCTCCCAAAATATTTATTTCAGCAGATTTTATCAATGCAAACTGTGCAAAATCTTTGATTTAACATGAAAAATTTTGACAATAGTCATAATTTTTCTAAATGCGATTGAAAATCGCATTTATTCAGTGAGCATTAAATAAATACATTT